>JBBPYJ010000141.1:0-18585 GCA_038200025.1 Propionibacteriales bacterium
ACATCCATCTTGGCAGCCTTACACAGCTCGCAGTTGCGAGCCGTGCGTTATCCACAGGGTCCCCAAACGTACAAAGTTGGGCGCCATCTGGGGCATCTGGGGCGCTATCTTCGTCGAACTTTGTACGTTTGGGGCCGGTCGCGGGCGACGGCGTGGACATCCCCCGGACGCTCACAACCGGAGGCCCGGTCCTACGAATTCAGCCGTCCCCGGCATCACTCACCGCCGGATCCGCTTGCTCTCCTGCCATCGAGGCGCGAGAATCGTTACTTACCCGCCCAGGAGGTTCAACTCATGACGACCCACCACGACAGCGAATGGCTGCAGACTGCCGCCCGCGACCACCTGTGGTTGCACTTCTCGAGGCACTCGACCTACGAGACCAACCCGATGCCGATCATCGTGCGCGGCGAGGGTGCCTACCTCTACGACGACCAGGGGCATCGCTACCTCGACGGACTCGCCGGTCTCTTCGTCAACCAGGTCGGGCACGGCCGCCGCGAGTTGGCCGAGGCTGCCGCCAAGCAGGCCGAGCAGCTGGCCTTCATGCCGCTGTGGTCCTACGCGCACCCCAACGCGATCGAGCTCGCCGCCCGGGTCGCCGACTACGCCCCCGGCGACCTGAACCGGGTGTTCTTCACTACCGGTGGCGGTGAAGCCGTCGAGTCGGCGTGGAAGCTGGCCAAGGCGTACTACAAGATGACCGGCCGCCCCACCAAGCACAAGGTGATCAGCCGCTCGCTCGCCTACCACGGCACCCCGCAGGGAGCGCTGTCGATCACCGGCATCCCGGGCATGAAGGCTCCTTTCGAGCCGTTGGTCCCGTCGACCTTCCGGGTGCCCAACACCAACTTCTACCGTGCCGAAGAGATGGTCGGCGCCCCGTCGGGGCCCGGGAACGAAGAGGCCTTCGGTCGCTGGGCTGCGGACCGGATCGCCGAGGCCATCGAGTATGAGGGCCCCGACACTGTCGCCGCAGTCTTCCTCGAGCCCGTGCAGAATTCGGGCGGTTGCTTCTCACCCCCGCCCGGTTACTTCAAGCGGGTCCGCGAGATCTGCGACCAGTACGACGTCCTGTTGATCTCCGACGAGGTGATCTGCGCCTTCGGCCGACTGGGACACATGTTCGGTGCGGACCGTTTCGGCTACCAGCCCGACATCATCACCTGCGCCAAGGGACTGACCTCGGGCTACAGCCCGCTCGGCGCGATGATCGCCAGCGACCGGCTGATGGAGCCGTTCCTCAAGGGCGATGCCTCGTTCCTGCACGGCTACACCTTCGGTGGTCACCCGGTCTCGTGTGCGGTCGCGATGGCGAACCTCGACATCTTCGAGAGCGAGAAGCTCAACCAGCACGTCCTCGACAACACGGGCGCCTTCCGGTCCACCCTGGAGAAGCTCAAGGACCTGCCGATCGTCGGTGACGTCCGCGGCGACGGCTACTTCTTCGGCATCGAGCTGGTCAAGGACAAAGCCACCAAGGAGACCTTCAACGAGGACGAGAGCGAGCGTCTGCTGCGTGGCTTCCTGTCCCGGGCGCTCTACGAGGCGGGCCTCTACTGCCGGGCCGACGACCGCGGGGATCCGGTGATCCAACTGTCCCCGCCGCTGATCTGCGACCAGTCGCACTTCGACGAGATCGAGTCGATCCTGCGCGTCGTCCTCGACAAGGCCGGCACGCTGCTCTGAGGCTTGCTCCGAACCAGTCGGGACCGGGACGTCATCACGATCGAAGGCAATAGCGTCGGGTTGTGATGACGTCCGGGCTGGTCGGTGGGGGAGCTTCGGTGGAGGCGGGATCAGCTGTCGAAGCCGAGGCCGACGGCGTCCAGGCCCTTCAGCCACAGGTTGCGTCTGCCCCCGCCCTCGTCGGAGCGGGCCAACGACCAGCGGGTCAGGTTGATCCCGATCGCCCGGAAGGGCTCGGGCGGGAACGGCAGTGGACGCTCACGCACCATCGATAGCCGGGTCCGCTCGGTGTCCTCGCCGTACAGCAGGTCCAGCATCACCTCGGCGCCGAAGCGGGTGGCGGCCACGCCGAGGCCGGTATAGCCCACGGCGTACGCCGTCCGGCCGGAGTGCGCGGTGCCGAAGAAGGCGGCGAACCGGGTGCAGGTGTCGATGACGCCGGCCCACCGGTGGGCGAAGCCGAGCCCCTCCAGCTGGGGGAAGGTTTCGAAGAACTGTTCGGCCAACAGCTCGTGGGTGCGGCCGGCCTGCTCGAACTCCGGCTTGATCGCCGAGCCGTAGCGGTAGACCGCGTCGTACCCGCCCCACAGAATGCGGTTGTCACGGGTCAGCCGGTAGTAGTGGAACAGGTTGGCGGCGTCGCCGACCCCGTGCCTCCCCTCCCAGCCGATCGACGCCAGCTGCGCGGAAGAAAGCGGCTCGGTGCCGAGCACGTAGTCGTAGACCGGCACGGTCATCAACCGCAGCCGGCGCAGCAGCGGTGGGAACCCATTGGTGGCCAACGCCACCCGACCGGCCCGGACCACCGCTCCACCGGCACACGTCAGGCGCACCGCGCTGCCGGTCTCGTCGATATCTGCAACCATCGTCTGCTCGTGGATGCGGACGCCTAGGTCCAGGCATACTCGCCGCAGGCCCCACACCAGGCGGGCCGGCTCGAGCAGGGCCACCCCGTCGGGGTCGTGCGCGGCGGCCAGGTAGGTCGGGGAGTTCACCAGCGCGCGAACCTGCGCGGCATCGAGCATCGACACCTTGTCCCCGGCGGCGCGACGAGCCTCGATGAGCTCGGCGATCTGCTCGACCTGGTGGGGGGCGGTGGCCACATCGAGCCCACCCGTACGCTCGAAGTTGCAGTCGATCTCGTAGTGGCGGCAGGTCTCCTCGATGGCGTCGACGTTGGCCACCCCCTGCCGGTCGAGCTCCTCGAGTTCAGCTGGCCAGCGCTCCTGGCCGTTGCCGAACCCGTGAGTCAGCGAGGTGTCGACGAACCCGCCGTTGCGTCCGGAGCCCTGCCACCCGCACTCGCCGGCCTCGATCAGCAGGACGTCGAGGTCGGGGTAGCGCTCGCGGGCCCGCAGCGCGGTCCACAGCCCGGTGTAGCCCCCGCCCACGATCACCAGGTCCGCCTCGGTGTCCACGGTCAGCGGTTCCGACGGCCCCGGACGCGACGGATCGTCGAGCCACATCGAGTGCGGCGCGGCGTACTTCAGCGCGCGGTGCATCAAACTGCTCCTTAGGCGAGGGCGCGGGCCCGGCGACGGGTGTTGTACTCCCCGGCCAGCACGATGGTGATCGCAATGACGAACATCAGCGTGCCTACCACATTGACCTGCATGGGTACGCCGCGCTGGGCGACGCCGTAGACGTACATCGGGAACGTCGTGGTGGTGCCGGCGTTGAGGTTGGTGATGATGAAGTCGTCGAACGACAACGAGAAGCTCAACAGCGCTGCACCCAGGATGCCTGGGAACACCAGCGGGAAGGTGATCCGCCAGAAGGTCTGCGCCGGCGTGGCGTAGAGGTCTGCAGCCGCTTGCTCGAGCGTGTCGTTCATCCCCGCGAGCCGGGCTCTCACCGTGACCACCACAAAGGACAGACAGAACATGATGTGGGCGATCAGGATGGTCCAGAACCCGAGCTGTCCACCGAGACCGGCGGCCACGAAGAGCGCCAGCAGCGAGGAGCCCATCACGATCTCGGGCGAGGCCATCGGCAAGAAGATCAGCAGGTTGAGCGATGAACGGCCGGCGAACTCGTGGCGCACCAGCGCGAACGCCGCCAGGGTCCCCAGCAGAGTCGCCCCGATCGTCGCCAGCAGACCGATCTGTACGCTGCGGCCCAGCGCCTCGCACATGCTCGGGTCCTGGCAGGGGTGCAGCCAGTTCTGCAGGGTGAACCCGTCGAACCGGTAGACCAGCCGGCTCTTCGGCGCGTTGAAACTCATCAACACGACCACGAAGATCGGTATGAAGGTGTAGACGAGCACACCGAGGCCGAGGATCAACACGATCCGCTCGCGCAGCCACCTCATAAGAGCTCCTCCGTCCCGGCCCGCCGGACGTAGAACAACACCATCGCCACGATCAGCAACATCAAGATCATCGACAGCGAGGCTGCCGCCGGGTAGTCGTTGGCGTCGGTGAAGAGGTTCTGGATGACGTTGCCGACCATTCGCTCGTTGGGGCTGCCCAGGAGCTGGGCGTTGATGTAGTCACCGGCGGCGGGGATGAAGGTCAGCAGCGTGCCCGAGACCACCCCGGGCAGCGACAGCGGCCAGGTCACCTTGAAGAAGCCGACGATCGGGTTGGAGTAGAGGTCGCCGGCCGCCTCGATCAGCCGGTGGTCGATCTTGTCCACGCTGGCGAACAGCGGCAGCACCATGAAGGGCAAGAAGTTGTAGGTCAGTCCCGCTACCACGGCGATCGGGGTCGCCAGGAGTCGACCGTCGTCGCCGAGCAGATGCACGAACTGGAGCGAGTTCACGATCCAGCCGTCGTCGGCCAGGATCAGCTTCCACGACAGGGTGCGGACCAAGAAGCTGGTGAAGAAGGGCGCGATCACCAGCACCAGCATCAGGTTCTTCCAGCGACCGGCCTTGAAGGCGATGGCGTAGGCCAGCACGTAGCCGAGCACCAGACAGATCAGGGTCGCGATGCCGCCGTACAGCAGCGAGCGCAGCAGCGGCGCCCAGAAGTCGCGCAGCGCGTCGATGTAGTTGCCGAAGGCCCAGTCCATCGTGTAACCCCGGAACAGCGAGCCCTCGGGACCGTAGAGGCTGGTGGCGATCAGGGAGTAGAACGGAATGACGAAGAACAGTGCCAGCCAGAGGACGGCCGGAAGCAGCAGGAGGTAGCCGGTCTTGCCGGGGCGGCGCATCGGCCCTACTCCGCGTCGACGGACTGCGAGCCGGCGGCCGCGTCCTGGCTGGCGTCGAGCAGGAAGGCGTAGTCGGGTCGCCACGAGAGCTCGACCTGCTCACCGGTCCGGAAGAGGTGCGTGCGCCCGGTGTTCTGCTGGAACACCGTCAGCTCCTGTCCCCAGGGCATCTTGACGAGGTACTGGGTGCTCACCCCGACGAAGCTTATGTCGGTGACGACCCCGCCGGGAATCGTGTTGCCGGGGGCATCGAGCTCGGCTCCGACCTCGCCGATCAGCACCTTCTCCGGACGAATCCCGACCCAGCCCCGGTCGCCTTCGGTGTGGGAGCGGTCAGTAGGAACCGAAACCGAGTTGCCGTGGATCTCGACGGTGATCACGTCGCCAGCGCGTGCAGTGATCCTTCCTTCGATCAGGTTCGACTGGCCGAGGAAGTTCGCCACGAACGTGGTGCGCGGGTTCTCGTAGAGCTCGCTGGGCGCACCCATCTGCTCGATGAGGCCGGCGTTCATGACCGCGATGGTGTCGGCCATCGTCATGGCCTCCTCCTGGTCGTGGGTCACGTGGACGAAGGTGAGACCGACATCGGTCTGGATCCGTTTGAGCTCGACCTGCATCGAGCGACGCAGCTTCAGGTCCAGCGCACCGAGCGGCTCGTCGAGGAGCAGTACCTCGGGGTGGTTGATCAGCGCCCGGGCCAAGGCGACCCGCTGCTGCTGCCCACCCGAGAGCTGAGTGGGCTTCTTGCGGGCTTGGGTGTTGAGCTCGACCAGATCCAACATCTGGTTGACCTGGGCGTCGACGTCCTTGACCTTGCGGCGGCGAAGTCCGAAGGCGACGTTCTCGAAGATGTCGAGGTGCGGGAAGAGCGCATAGTTCTGGAAGACCGTGTTGACCGGGCGCTGATAGGGCTTGGCGTAGGTGATGTCCTTCTCGCCGAGTTTGATCGACCCACCGGTCGGCGTCTCCAGTCCGGCCACCATCCGCAATGTCGTGGTCTTGCCACAGCCCGAGGGGCCGAGCAGGGCGAAGAACGAGCCCGTGGGGATGTCCAGGTCGAGGTCGTCGACGGCGGTGAAATGTCCGTACCGCTTGGTCAGCCCCCGCATCCGCAGGCCCGAGAACTTCTCGTCCATGCCCGACAGCGCAGTGTCGGCGGTGTCGTCGGGCCGGTCAGCCACCTGTGACATCGGACCATTCTCCTTCGTAGATTCGCGTTTGCTGGTCGTCGAGTGGCATGAAGTCGAAGGTGTCGTCCAGCGTCTTCTTGTCGGGGAAGATCAGGGGGTTGTCGACGAGGGAGGGATCGATCTTCTCCATCTCCTCCTGGGCACCCTTCACCGGGCAGATGTAGTTGACCCAGGCCGCCAGCTTGGCGGCCACCGCGGGCTGGTAGAAGTAGTTGATCCATTCCTCGGCGTTGGCCTGGTGCTTGGCCCCGTTGGGGATCAGCATGTTGTCGCTCCACAGCGACAACCCTTCTTCAGGCGTGACGAACTTGATGTCGGGGTTGTCGATCTGGGCCTGGATCACGTCGCCGGACCAGGCCTCGCAGGCCACGATGTTGCCGGCGGTGAGGTCCTGGATGTACTCGTTGCCTGTGAAGGCACGGATCTGCCCGGCGGACACCGCCTTGCGCAACTCCTCGATCGCGTTGCCCCATTCGCTATCGGTGAAGTTGCGAGGGTCGGCGCCGACCACCTTGAGCATGAACCCCATGGTGTCGCGCATCTCCGTGAGCAGGGTGACCCGGCCCTTGAGGTCCGAGCGGGTGAGGAGTTCGGAGAAGCTCTTGACCTCGCTGGTCTTGGCCGCGTTGTAGGCCACCCCCGTCAGGCCGCTCTGCCACGGCGCGTGGTAGGCCAGATCCTTGTCCCACTGCCGGTCGCGCAGCGGGTCGATCAGGTTGTCGTGGAGGTTGGGGACATTGGATTTGTCCAATGGCTGGATCCAGCCGAGGCTGATCATCCTGGCGGCCATCCAGTCGGTCAGCACCATCATGTCGCGACCGATCGGGTCGCACGAGCCGAGTTGGTTGCGCACCTTGGCGAAGAACTCGGAGTTGTCACTGACGTCATCGGTGTAATCGACGCTGATCCCGGTCTGCTGCTGGAAGATCTGGTAGGTGGACTTCTTCTTCTTGCGCGGGTCGATATAGCTGGGCCAGTTCGAGATCACCATCCGCATGTCCTGCTCGGACATGTCCTGCGCTGCACAGGTGGCTGGGTCCTGCTGGGCGCCCTCGGTGGAGAAGAACGGCAGCTCGAGAGCACCCGCACTCAGGCCGAGGAAGCCGACGGCCCCCGCGCCCTGCAGCATTGTACGGCGCGACAATCCGCGGCCACCTGACGCCGGATCCGGGCTGCTGCTGGTCGACATCTGAACCCCTCTATAGATGGTCGAGAACCAACGGATCGTTTCACGCCAGCGAGGATGGGACAAGCAAATGGTGCTGAGATTCGGGTGAAACAAACGAAATCCGCAGCCGGTCGGTCCGTGGACCACCTTTGACCGCTTTCCCAGTGGGTGAGAAAGTTGTCTCGTGATCGCATCTCCAGACCAGCCCAAGGCGCACGCCCAGCTTGACGCGGTGTCCAAGGAGATCATCGCCCAGCTCCAACAGGACGGGCGAAGGTCCTACTCGGCGATCGGCAAGGTGGTCGGGCTGTCCGAGGCCGCGGTGCGGCAGCGGGTGCAACGGTTGACCGAGACCGGTGTCATGCAGATCGTCGCGGTCACCGACCCGCTCCAGCTCGGGTTCGCCCGGCAGGCAATGATCGGCATCCGGGTCAAGGGACCCGTGCGCCAGGTCGCCGAGGCGATCGCCGAGCTCGACGAGGTCGACTACGTGGTCATGATCGCCGGGCCCTTCGACCTCTTGGTCGAAGCGGTGTGCTCGAGCAACGAGGAGCTCCTCGAGCTGGTGTCGGAGAAGATTCGACGCATAAAGGGGGTCGACAGCACCGAGACCTTCATGTATCTGGAGTTGCTCAAACAGACCTACTCCTGGGGAGTGCACTGAGTTGAGTCATCGCACCGCCACCACCATCCGGTACGACGGGCTGTCGCTGTGGCACGGCGACCGCGCGCTGGACTGGACCCCTCGGCCCGGCCTCACACGTGATCAGCGGGTCGACGTCGTCATCGTCGGGGCCGGGTTCACCGGCCTGTGGGCCGCCCGCTACCTCGCGGAGGCCGATCCGACGCTGGAGATCCTCGTCCTCGAGGCCGAGGTCGCCGGTTTCGGGGCCTCGGGACGCAACGGGGGCTGGTGCTCGGCACTCTTCCCCGCCTCTTTGGACGCGTTGGCCGCGCTGCCGGGGTCGTCTCGTGAGAGGGCCCTCGCCCAGCACGACACGATGTGCGCAGGAGTCGACGAGGTCGGTCGCGAATCCTCGAGACTCGGAACTCCCTTCACCAAGGGCGGCACCATCGTGCTGGCGCGCACCGCCGCCCAGTTGCGACGTGCCCGCGAGGAGGCCGAGCACGCCCACGCTTGGGGCCGCGACGACCTCCAGCTGCTCGATCAGCCAAGTAGCGAGCAGATCGTGCGGGCCGCCGGCGTCCTGGGCGCGACATACACCCCGCACTGCGCAACCGTGCACCCCGCGCGCCTCGTCCGCCGGCTCGCCGAGGACGTCGAGAGTCGCGGTGTCACCATCGCCGAGCAGACCCGGGTCACCCGGATCGAGCCCGGTCGGGTGACGACCGAGCGCGGCACCGTGCGCGCCGACGTGATCCTGCGGGCGACGGAGGGTTACACCCCCACCATCGAGGGCCAACAGCGCAACCTGGCGCCGGTCTACTCCCTGGTGATCGCGACCGAGCCGCTGTCGGCGGTGATCTGGGAACAGATCGGGTTGGCCGAGCGGACGACATTTTCAGACCACCGGCACCTGATCATCTACGGCCAGCGCTCGCACGACGACCGGCTGGTCTTCGGCGGCCGCGGGGCTCCCTACCACTTCGGCTCGTCCATCGAGCCGGAGTTCGACTGCAACCCCCGGGTCTTCCGCGATCTGCGCAAGACGCTGGTCGACCTGTTCCCAGTCATCGAGTCCGCGCGGATCACCCACCAGTGGGGCGGGGTGCTGGGCATCCCGCGGGACTGGTGCGCCTCGGTCGGACTCGATGCGAGCACCGGGCTCGGCTGGGCCGGGGGGTACGTCGGCGACGGGGTCGGCACCACCAACCTGGCCGGGCGCACCCTGCGGGACCTGGTGCTGGGTCGTTCGACCGTGTTGACGGCGTTGCCCTGGGTTGGTCACCAGTCACCCAAGTGGGAGCCCGAGCCGCTGCGCTGGCTGGGGGTCAACGCCGGTCTGCAGGCGATGACGGTGGCTGATCACGAGGAGTCGCTGACCGGGCGCCCCAGTCGGATCGCCCGCGCGATGTCGGGCTTCGTCGGCCACTGACGACGGATCGGTGTTCAGCCCAGACCGTTGGCGGCGGTGTCGGCGGGCTTGCCGGCCGAGTAGAGCCAGGCTGCGAAGAAGTCGTCCAGGTCCTGGCCGCTGATCTGCTCGGCGAGCTCGGTGAAGTCCGCGGTGGTGGCATTGCCGTTGAAATTGTCGGCGACCCACTCGCGCAGTAGGGCTTCGAAGTCATCGTCGCCGATCACGTTGCGCAGGGCGACCAGCGCCATCCCACCACGTTCGTAGACCGCTTGGTCGAAGATGTGCTTGCTTCCCGGCTCGGCCAGCTGCAGACCCCAGATCGAGTCGTGAGGCGAATACCAGTCGTAGTTGCGCCGCAGCCAGCTGGCCGCAGTCCCGGAGCGGTGGGTCTCGGCGTACCGGACCTCCATGTAGGTCGCGAAACCCTCGTTCAGCCAGATGTCACGCCACCCCTGGATCGACACCGAGTCGCCGAACCACTGGTGGGCCAGCTCGTGGACGAGCAGCCAGTTGCCGCCGCCGGAACCGATGTAGGGGTAGGTCGGCCGGGTCTGGTTCTCCAGCGCGAACCCGACGTCCAGGCTGGTCACCAGTCCGCCGGTGCTCTTGAACGGGTAGTCACCGAGTTCGGACTCCAGCCAGGACACGATGCGCGGCGTGCGCTTCAGCCAGTTCATCGCCTCGTTGGCCGAGCCCTTGGGGAGTTGCTGTGACACCGCAACGAGCCAGGGCAGGCCGTCGTCGGTGCCCCTGGCCACCGTGAAGTCACCGGCGGCGAAGAACGCGAGGTACGACGCCATCGGCTCGGTCGCCGACCACGTTGACGTGGTCAGGTTGCCGCGCGACCGCTTCATCTTCGGCAGTCCGTTCGCGATCACCTGCTTGCCACGGGGCACGGTGATGTGGAAGTCGTAGCGGGCCTTGTCGAGTGGGTGGTCGTTGGCCGGGAACCACCACGGGGCCATGTGCGGCTCGTTCATGGCCACGACCTCGTGGCGGTTGGCCAGCCAGTTGGACTCCCCCGCGTAGCGCAGCTTGCCGGGGAAGCCGGCGTACCTCACCACGACGGTGAACTTCTGCCCGGCCTCGATCGCCTGGCGCGGCTCTATTCGCAACTCGTGACGACCGAGCTTGGCGAACTTCGCCCGCCGTCCGTCCACCCGGACGTTGGAGACGTCGAGCAGCAGGTCGAGGTTGAACGAGTCGAGATCCTCGGTGGCCCTGATCTTCAGCTTGGTGCGACCCGAGAGCCGACCCTTGTCGAAGTCGTAGCGGTCGTGGATCGAGTACTTCTTGACGTCGATCCCGCCGTTGCCGTCCCGGGGGAAGTAGGGGTCGCCGATCCCTGATGAACCGCGGTCGGCGCTGCGATCGGGGGCCGCCGGGGCTGCCGACGACAAGCCCCCGGCCAACAAGGCCACCGCGCAGGCAGTGGCGGTGCCGAGCGTTGTCAAGCGACGAGACATCGAGAACTCCCTGTGGGGTCGCGGCGGCGGCGCAGAAGTCGCGCGCCGAGACTCAAGCATAAGTGGCCGCCCGACAAAACCAGTTGCGGACGATGCTCGGGCTCGCGCACAGTTGACCCTCCGCGCGCCGCGCGCGGAGTTCCCGAGAGGAGTCGACATGACCACGACTGACACCGGCCTGTCCGCAGACCTGTTCTTCTCGACTGCTTGGAGCTCCCACCTTGTCGCACGACTGCACCCCCGATCGGGCCACCGCGCCCGACCCTGACCGCGAACCCCGGCTGACGGGGATCGACCAGAACTTCATTTTCGACTTCCACGCCTACGACGAGGTCGACGACTCGCGCCAACGCTGGTCTACCTGGCTCAGCGTCGAACCGCTGTGTCGCGGGCCCGAACCACGTCCGGACTGGGTGGTGACCTCCCAGGGGGCCATCGACACCGATCTGGGCATCTTGAAGACCGGCAAGGAGGCCGATGTCTTCCTGGTGGAGCGCGCCGACCCGCTCGAACCGGATCGCGCGGTAGTGATGGCGGCCAAGCGCTACCGCGATCCCGAGCACCGCACCTTCCATCGCTCGACCGCCTACACCGAGGGCCGCTCGATGCGCCGGTCCCGCGACGTGCGCGCGGTGAAGGCCAAGAGCACCTGGGGCCGGGTCCTGGCCTCGGGTCAATGGGTCACCTCGGAGTGGGACGCGCTCAAGCGCTGTTGGGAGATGGGTCTGGCCGTCCCCTACCCCGTGCAGATCGACGGCACCGAGATCTTGATGGAATTGATCACCCAGGACGGTGAGACCGCGCCGCGGCTGGCCGCCTGTCGCCCCGAACCGGACCTGTTGCGCGAGTACTTCGAGCAGTTGCGCACCGCAGTCTCCGTGATGGCCGAACACGGGTTCGTCCACGGGGACCTGTCGGCGTACAACATCCTGGCCGCCGGAGACCGGCTGGTCATCATCGACCTCCCGCAGGTGGTCGATCTGGTCGGCAACGAGCAGGGCATGGACTTCCTGCTCCGCGACCTGACCAACGTGTGCGCGTGGTTTCGTGCCCGCGGGCTGGACGTGGACGAGCACGACGAGTTCGCGCGGGCGCTGGCCGCGCTCTGATCGCTCATATCACGGTGCTACGTAACTGCTACTTGTCGCATGACCGAGATCGCAGCAAGAGAACTCCGCAATCGCACGCCCGACGTGCTGCGGAGGGTGGAAGCCGGTGAGCAGGTGACAATCACCTCACGCGGCCGTCCCGTGGCGCAGTTGACCCCTGTGCGTGCGGAGCGGCGGCGGCCGATCGCACGCGCGGAGCTCACTCGACGTCTGGGCCGAACTCAGGCCGACGCCGGACTGCGTGAAGACCTGGCGCTGTTGGTGGGCGACACCACCGACGACCTGGGTCCGATCCAGTGACGAGTCCCGCGCGGATTGGCCTGCTCGACACGAGCGTGTTCATAGCCCTGGAGTCGGGCCGTTCGATGAACTCCGACAGGCTGCCGGCCCAGAGCGTCATCTGCCCTGTGACTATCGCGGAGTTGCAGGCAGGGGTGCTGATCGCTGCCGACGTCGACATTCGAGCACGACGACTGGCCACCTTGGAGGCCACGTCCGACATCGAAGTGCTACCCATCACTGCCGAGGTCGCAGCCCAGTGGGCGCGTCTTCGGGTGCAGCTGGCCCAGACCAACCGACGAGTCAACGTCAACGACCTGTGGATCGCGGCCACGGCCGCCGCCAATGGCATCCCGGTCGTGACACAGGACGACGATCTCGACCCGCTACGAGAAGCCGCTGGCCTCGAGGTCATCAGCGTCTGACTGGCAGGCCCGGCCGTTTCGGCTCGACACGACGTCGGCCAACCGCCGAAGATGGCGTCGGCAGTAGCGTCGAACCATGCGACAGACCCGCGGCCAGGCAGTCGAAGTCACCTCTCTTGTCGACTTCGACCATCGGATCGCCGAGGGCGCTCGGTCGCTGGCCGGCTGGCACCTGCACGGCGTGGACCTGCGCGACCGGACCGCCGCCTTGGGCGACCTCGACCCGGGCGAGGCCGTGTTCTCTGGATGCCAGCTCGCCGACGACCTCTCCACGACTCTGCGCCATCAGGGCGCCATCGTGCTGGTTGGCCCTCGAGAGTCGCAAGCCCAGTCCCCCGTCGACATCGATCGACAGGTGCTCTACACCGCCCAGGATCTGTACGACGACCCCGACTACTGCGCATCGTTCGACTCTAGTGTGCTGGGCTGGTCCCGCGCGGACCACAGCCGCGAATCAGCCCTCACCCGGGCCCTGCACGATCACGCCATCGACGAGGCGCTGACCCGGTGGGTGGCCGGTCGGCGGCTTGTAGGAGTCATGGGCGGGCACGCCTTGGCTCGCGGCGGTCCCGACTACGCCGGCGCCGCACGGCTGGGCCAGGCGTTGGGAGCGTCGTACGTCGTGGCGACCGGCGGCGGCCCCGGGGCGATGGAGGCTGCCAACCTGGGCGCCTACTTCGCTCGCTCCTCCCCGGACTCGCTGGCGGCCGCACTCGCAGAACTGGCGCGAGTACCGTCGTTCCGACCCCAGGTCGACCCCTGGGTCCAGGCCTCGTTCGCCGCGATGACCCACGCTGCCGAGCCGGGAGTCTCGCTCGGGGTGCCGACCTGGCACTACGGCCACGAGCCGAGCAACTGCTTCGCCACGGCGATCGCGAAGTACTTCCGCAACGCCACCAGAGAGGCGATCCTGTTGCAGATCTGCGACGCGGGGATTGTCTTCCTGCCCGGTGCTGCCGGGACCGTGCAGGAGATCTTCCAGGACGCCTGCGAGAACTATTACGCCGACGAGTCCTCGTTGGCGTCGATGGTGCTCGTCGGCCGGGACTACTGGACCCGCACGCTGCCGGTCTGGCCGCTTCTGCAGGCGTTGGCGGCGCAGCGATCGATGGCGCCGAAGATCCACCTGGTCGACTCGACGGTCGAAGCCGCGGAACTGCTGGCTTCTCGCTGAGTCGACTACAAGGTGGCGGCCAGCTGGCCGCAGGCCCCGTCGATCTCGCTGCCGCGGGTGTCGCGCACGGTGGTCGAGATCCCCTTGGCCTCGAGGCGCCGAACGAACTCGCGCTCGACGGCCGGGTCGGAGGCGGTCCACTTCGAACCCGGGGTGGGGTTCAGCGGGATCAGGTTGACGTGCACCCAACCCCAGTCGCCGCGGGCGTTGAGCACGTCTGCCAACATGTCGGCCCGCCAGGCCTGGTCGTTGATCCCGCGCATCATCGCGTACTCGATGGACACCCGGCGCTTGGTGCGCTCGGCGTAGTGCCAGGCCGCGTCCACGGTCTCGGCGACGTTCCATCGGGTGTTCACCGGCACCAGCTCGTTGCGCAGCTCGTCGTCGGGGGCATGCAGGGACAGCGCCAAGGTGACCGGGATCCCCTCCTCGGTCAGTTGCTTCATCCTCGGCACCAGACCGACCGTGGACACCGTGACACCGCGCGCCGACATGCCCAGGCCCGAGGGGCCCGGCTCGGTGAGGCGGCGTACGGCGCCGATCACCGCGTTGTAGTTGGCCAGTGGCTCCCCCATCCCCATGAAGACCACGTTGGAGACCCGCCCCGGCCCACCGGCGATCTCATCGCGGGCCAGCGCGCGAGCCCCGGAGACCACCTGCTCGACGATCTCGGCGGTCGACATGTTGCGCTGGAGACCCCCCTGACCGGTGGCACAGAACGGGCACGCCATGCCGCAGCCGGCCTGGGACGAGACGCAGATCGTCACCCGTCCCGGATAGCGCATCAGTACCGACTCGACCGTCGCGTTGTCGTGCAGGCGCCACAGCGTCTTGACGGTGGTGCCGCGGTCGGCCTCCATCGTCCGCACCGGGGTCATCAGCGGCGGCAGTAGCGCAGCCACCAGGTCAGCGCGCTGCCCGGCCGGCAGGTCGGTCATCTGCTCGGGATCGTCGACCAGGCGGGTGAAGTAGTGCGCCGACAGCTGCTTGGCCCGGAAGCCCGGCAGACCCTGCTCGGTGAGCAGCGCCACCCGCTCATCGAGGGTGAGATCGGCCAGATGCTTGGGCGGCTTCCCCCGCTTGGGAGCGTCGAAAACGAGCGGCAGTTGCTTGGTCATGATGCTGCCATCCTCCCGCACCGGCCTCTGCTAGCCAATTGAACGCGGCACCTCGATGACGTCAGGCATGCTCGAGCTGCGCCACCCATCGAGATCGGGTGCCACTCCAGTCAGTGCTGCTGCCGCCAGCGTCCACGCAGTTCCGTGACCCACCAGCACCACGTGGCGGTTCGGATGTTCGACCAGCAGCCGGTCACTCCCCCGACCGCCCTGGTTCGACATAGGTCGAGCGCCTCCCAACCATCAACAGCCGCTTCGTGGGGATCGCGGAACGCGCGGGCCACTGCCTCGTCGAAGTTCTCCACCCAAACTGCTCCCCGGCGGTGCTCGCCCAGGGCCGGCGGCCGGCACCCCACGACGAACCAGCGGCCGGCCGTGTCGCACCAGGTATAGCGTCACCACGGCCCGATCAGAAGACGGTGTAGTGCAGTAGCAGCCAGATCGGCGCGACCGTGGCCAGCAGGGAGTCCAAGCGGTCCATCAGGCCACCGTGACCCGGGATGATCTGGCTCATGTCCTTGATCCCCAGGTCCCGCTTGATCACCGACTCGCACAGGTCGCCCAGGGTCGCCATCACGACGGCGATCAGGCCGAGCAAAACGCCCACCCACCAGGCGCCGTCGAGGAGGTAGACCACCAGCGACCAGCCGGCCAAAACACAGGCAAGCAGGGAGCCGGCGAACCCTTCCCACGACTTCTTCGGCGAGATCACCGGCGCCATCTGGTGCCGGCCGAACAGTACGCCGGCGGCGTACCCCCCGATGTCGGAGGCGATGGTCACCAAGATGAACGTGAACACGCCCTTGACGCCGTCGTCCCACCTGTCGAAGCCGGTGCTGCCGCCCTCGGCGAGCAGCAGCGCAACGAAGGAGGCCAGGAACGGGACGTAGAGCAGGGTGAACACCGAGGCGGTGGCGTTCTGGACGTAGCCGTCGACCCCTCGGCGCAACAGCCACAGCATGATCCCCAACGCCGACACCGCGGTCGCGGTCACCAAGGCGGGCGCGCCGTAGAAGTACGCGACCCCGGCCATCACCACGCCACCCAGCATCAACGGCTGCTCGGGGAGGTCGATGCCGTTGGCCGCGAAGCCCTTGCGCAGCTCCCATACGGCGACTACCACCGCCACCGCGACGATCAGCATGAAGGCGGTCTTCCACAGCGCCAGCGACAAGGCGATCGCGGCCAACAGAACCACTGAGGAGGCGACCGCGGCGCGAAGATTGCGTCCCGCGCGCCCGTGCGCCTTGACCGGGGCACCCGTACCCGTCGAGGGCCCCGTCGGGATCGTCATCATCAGCTCTCAGAGAGGTCTCAGACCTCGATGAGCTCGGCTTCCTTGTGCTTGAGCAACTCGTCGATCTGGTCGGTGTGCTTCTTGGTCAGCCCGTCCAGCCGCTTCTCAGCACCGGAGACGTCGTCCTTGCCGACCTCGCCGTCCTTCTCGAGTTTCTCCAACGCCTGCTTGGAGGTGCGTCGGATGTTGCGCACCGAGACCTTGCCGTCCTCGGCCTTGGTGCGAGCAAGCTTGACGAACTCCTTGCGTCGTTCCTCGGTCAGCTCTGGGAACACGCAGCGCAGCACCTTGCCGTCGTTGGCGGGGTTGACGCCCAGGTCCGAGTCGCGGATCGCCCGCTCGACGGCACCCATCACGCTGATGTCGTACGGGGCGATCAACACGATGCGAGCCTCGGGGGCCGAGAACGACGCGAGCTGCTGCAGCGGTGTTGGCGTGCCGTAGTACTCGACGGTGATCTTGGCGAACATGCTCGGGTTCGCACGCCCGGCGCGGATCGCCGCGAAGTCCTCGCGGGTGGCCTCGACCGACTTGTCCATCTTGGCGTCGGCCTCATTGAGGATGCTGTTGATCACGGGTGCTCCTGTCGAGTGGTTTGTCGCTCGGGATGCTCAGCTGGCGCCGTCGGCACTCACCAAGGTGCCGATCTTCTCACCCTGCGCAACACGCAGGACGTTGCCTTCGGGCTGCATGCTCAGCACCACCATCGGCAGACCGTTCTCGGCCGCCAGGGTGAAGGCCGTCTGGTCCACGACCCGCAGGTTCCTCGAGATCGCCTCGGCGTAGGTCAGCGTGTCGAACCGGGTCGCTGACGGGTCCTTCTTCGGGTCCGCAGAATAGATGCCGTCGACGTCGTTCTTGGTGAACAGCACCGCTTCGCAATGGGTCTCCAGGGCACGCTGCACCGCGACGGTGTCGGTGGTGAAGAAAGGCAGGCCCATCCCGGCGCCGAAGATCACCACTCGACCCTTCTCCATGTGCCGGATCGCACGCAACGGGATGTAGGGCTCGGCGATCTGGCCCATCGTGATCGCGGTCTGCACCCGGGTGTCGACCCCGCGCTGCTCGAGGAACTCCTGGAGCGCCAAGCAATTCATCACGATGCCGAGCATGCCCATGTAGTCGGCGCGTACGCCGTCCATGCCACGCTGGCGCAGCTCGGCACCACGGAAGAAGTTGCCTCCGCCGGTGACGATCGCGATCTGGGTGCCGGTCTCCACGACCGACTGGATCTCCCCCGCGATGCGAGCCACGACATCAGGGTCGACGCCGAGCTTGCCGCCTCCGAATTCCTCGCCTGACACCTTCAGCAGCACGCGTCGATACGTCGGCACCTGGTTCCCTTCACTTGCTTGCGTCCCACTGTCCGCAGTGGTGGTCGCGACCCTACTGGTTCTTGCTCGTGATGGTGCTCAGGCACCGACCTCGAAGCGCGCGAACCGCGTCAGCGTCACGCCTGCCTCGTCGAGAACGGCCTTGACAGTGCGCTTGCTCTCGGTGACCGAAGACTGTTCGAGCAGCACGACGTCCTTGAAGAAGCCGTTGAGTCGACCCTCGGTGATCTTGGCGATGGCCTGCTCGGGCTTGCCTTCCTCGCGCGAGGTGGCCTCGGCGATGGCGCGCTCGTGCTCGACGACGTCGGCGGGCACCTCTTCGCGGGTGAGGTACTGCGGGCGCATGGCGGCGATCTGCATCGCCGCACTGCGCGCTGCCTCGGCGTCCGCGCCGTCGTAGGCCACCAGGACCCCCACTGCCGGGGGTAGGTCTGCGGCACGCTTGTGGAGGTAGGCCACCACGGGTCCGTGGAAGTGCGCGACTCGACCGAGCTCGATCTTCTCGCCGATTGAGACGGCGAGCGCGTCCACGACTTCGCCGGCGGTCTCGTCGCCCATGCTGACCGCACGCAGCGCCTGGGGGTCACCGGCACCGGCCTCGGCAGCGGCGTCGGCGATCCGCTGAGCGGCCGCCACGAAGTCGGCGCTCTTGGCCACGAAGTCGGTCTCGCACTTGAGCTCGACCAGTACGCCGGGGGCGTGAGCGATCAGGCCAGCGGTCGCGGTGCGCTCGGCACCCCGCTTAGCGGCCTTGGCCGCCCCCTTGACACGGAGCAACTCGACGGCACCGTCGAAGTCGCCGTCGGCCTCGTCGAGAGCCTTCTTGCAGTCCATCATGCCGGCGCTGGTGTGCTCGCGGAGCAACTTGACGTCGGCAGCGGTGAAGTTCGCCATGGTGAGAAGTCCTTCTTCCTCGAAGTTTGGGTGAATGAGCGGTGGCCCCGGCTCCGCGTCGCGGGCGGGGCCACCGGGTGGAGCAGGTGTGCGGGATCAGGCCTTGTCGGCGCTGTCGCCCTCGGTCTCGGCCGCGGCCGGCGCGGCGGATTCGGCAGCAGCCGGCTCGGCAGCAGCCGGCTCGGCAGCAGCCGGCTCGGCGGCAGCCGGCTCGGCGGCCGGGGTCGTCTCGTCCGCAGCGGGCTCG
>JBBPYJ010000142.1:0-4901 GCA_038200025.1 Propionibacteriales bacterium
GATCGCTGCGCAAGGTGTTCGCGTCGGGCAAGGGACAGCGCGTCGCCGTCGACAACATGGACCTCGACGTCCCCGCCAGCGGGGTGCACGGCTTCCTCGGTCCCAACGGATCGGGCAAGACCACCACTATCCGGCTGCTGCTGGGCCTGGCCTCGGCGTCCTCGGGTCGATGCAGCTCTTCGGCACTACGGTGCCGACGAAGCTGCCAGAGGTGATCGGTCGGGTCGGCGCAGTCGTGGAGTCTCCGAAGTTCGCACCGCACCTGAGCGGACGCCGCAACCTGATGCTGTTGGCCCGCACCATCGGGCTGAGCTCCGACCGCGTCGACGAGGTGCTGGCCAGGGTCAGTCTGGCCGGTCGCGACCAGGATCCCTTCCGCACCTACTCCCTGGGCATGAAGCAACGCCTGGCCATCGCCGGAGCACTGCTGAAGCGTCCGCACCTGCTGATCCTCGACGAGCCGACCAACGGCCTGGACCCGGCCGGTATCCGGGAGATCCGCGACACCATCCGCGACCTCGCCGCCAGCGGCGTGACGGTGCTGCTGAGCTCGCACATCCTTGCTGAGGTCCAGCAGGTGTGCACCTCCGCCACGATCATCGGCCATGGTCGGATGCTGGCCTCCGGGCCGGTGGACGAGCTTCTTGCCTCCGCCAACGAGTCCTATCGGGTGGTGGTCGGTGACCTGGCGACCGCGCATCGGGTGCTGGCCGAGGCCGGCTTCAGCGTGAGCCCGGACGACCCGGAGACCCCCACCGGTCTCGTGGTCGAAAGCGGCGGCGGGTCACAGGCGGTCCCGGGCGCCGCGCGGATCAGCGAGACCCTCGGCCGTCGCAATCTCTGGGTCGAAGAGCTCACACCGCTGCGAATCGATCTCGAGACCTACTTTCTCGAGCTCACCCGCGACCAGGGTTTGGGTGAGAGCCAATGAGACTGCTCGGCGTCGAGCTGACCCGGCTGCGGTGGCGGCGCACGGTCCTCGCGCTGCTCGCGGCAGCAATTTTGATCCCCTTGGTGATCGGTGCGGCGGTGGTCTGGGACACCAGGCCGGTCTCCACCGCCGACCTCGTCGCCGCACAAGAGATGGCCGACCAGCAGGCCGACGATCCCTTCGTCCTCGACGAGATCGAGCAGTGCGTCGCTGATCCCGAGATGTACGGCGCCCCGGTCGGCACCGATGTGCAGCAGGCCTGCGAGGAGATGATGCTCCCCCAAGCCGAATGGTTCATCTCCCGCACGCCACTGGACCTCTCCTCGATGATCAACGATCTTGGCCCGGCGATCCCGATCCTGCTGGTCGTGCTGATGCTGTTGCTGGGAGCCACCTTCGTCGGTGCCGACTGGGCCAGCGGGTCGATGAGCAACCAGTTGCTGTTCGAGCCACGCAGGACCCGGGTCTGGGCGGCCAAGGCCGCTGCGGTGGCGCTGGTCGCTGCGGTGACCGCGTTCGTCGTACAGCTCGGGTTCTGGGCTGCTCTGGCCCTGGTCGCCCGGTCTCGCGACGTGTCGGTGAACCCCGAGGTGTGGGACAGCCTCGTCGGGATCATCGGCCGGGGCACCCTGCTTGTGGCCGGCGCGGCGATCGTCGGGTTCTCGCTGACGATGGCCTTCCGCAGCACCGTGGCCACGCTGGGCCTGCTGTTCGCGGTCACCGTCGGCAGCACCATCGTGATCGCCACTCTCCCCCTCCAAGGCAACAACGAACGCTGGATGGTGCCGACCAACCTGTCGGCGTTTGTGCTCAACGGCACCGACTACTACAACACCCAGGAGGAGACGACCTGCTCGCAGGAAGACGGCGAGGAGATGGTCTGCACTGGGATGAGCCGTCTGGGAGTGGGCGGCGCCAGCGCGTATCTCGGATTCATCCTCGTGGGGACAGGAGCGCTCGGGTGGCAATCCTTCCGGCGCCGCGACGTCCCCTGAGCGGTTCTTTCGCGCGCGCGTAGAGTGGGGTGTCGTGACCCAAGCTCCCACCTCCCCCGCGTCCCCAACCGTCTCCTCAGAGGGGCGCAAATTGCTGCGGCTGGAGGCTCGGAACGCTGAAACTCCGATCGAGCGCAAGCCCGCGTGGATCAAGACCAAGGCCAAGATGGGCCCGGAATACACCGCGCTGCAGAATCTGGTGAAGTCCGAGGGCCTGCACACGGTGTGTCAGTCGGCGGGCTGCCCCAACATCTTCGAATGTTGGGAGGACCGGGAGGCGACGTTCCTGATCGGTGGCGACCAGTGCACCCGGCGCTGCGACTTCTGCCAGATCGACACCGGCAAGCCCCAGCCGCTCGACCGGGACGAGCCACGTCGCGTTGCCGAGTCGGTGAAGAAGATGGAGCTGCGTTACGCCACCATCACCGGCGTCGCCCGCGACGACCTGCCCGACGGTGGTGCCTGGCTGTACGCCGAGACCGTGCGAGCCATCCACGAGCTCAACCCCGGCACCGGCGTGGAGAACCTGATCCCCGACTTCAACGGCAAACCGGACCTGCTGGCCGAGGTGTTCGAGTCCCGCCCCGAGGTCTTGGCCCACAACGTGGAGACGGTGCCGCGGATCTTCAAGCGGATCCGGCCCGCGTTCCGCTACGACCGGTCGCTGCAGGTGATCACCGCCGCCCGCGACTTCGGGCTGGTCACCAAGAGCAACCTGATCCTGGGGATGGGTGAGACTCGAGAGGAGATCTCCCAGGCCCTGCGCGACCTGCACGACGCCGGCTGCGAGCTGATCACCATCACCCAATACCTGCGCCCGTCGCTGCGGCACCACCCCGTCGAGCGCTGGGTCAAGCCCGAGGAGTTCGTCGAGCTCAAGGATGAGGCCGACCAGATCGGCTTCTCCGGTGCGCTGTCCGGACCGCTGGTGCGGTCGTCGTACCGAGCAGGCAAGCTGTATCGCCAGGCGCTGGACCAACGCGACACAGCGTCACCTGCCACAGCACAATAGGCCTGACCCGACCCGTTTCAGGGTGGACCCGTCCCTTCGCATCTGTGAGGCCCCGCATGTCGAGCACCACCCCGGAGACCAAGAGCCGCCGCAAGCAACTGCTCGAGACCTATAAGTACGCCAGGGTCGACGACAAGCGGCTGCTGCTGTGGATCCTGCTCGCCTTCGTAGTCGGCGCCGCCGTGGGCGCCGCCCTGTTCTGGCTGCTGCCGCCGCGCGGCGGAATCTTCTCCATCATCGCCATGATCGTGGGTGGTTTCCTGTTCGGCCTGATGGCAGCGCTGATCACCTTCAGCCGCCGGGCCCAGAGCTCGGCCTTTCGGCAGATGGACGGCAAGCCCGGAGCCGCGGCCGCCGCTCTGAACATGCTGCGCAAGGGTTGGAACACCACGCCGGCGGTGGCGGTGACCCGTCAGCAGGACATCGTGCACCGGGTGATCGGCCGTCCCGGCATCGTCCTGGTCGCAGAGGGCAACCCCAGCCGGTTGCGCGCAATCCTTACCACCGAGCGCCGCAAGTACGCCCGAATCGCTGCCGACACTCCGCTGCACGAGGTGATCGTGGGCGAGGGTGAGGGGCTGGTGCCGCTGCCCAAGCTGGTCCGCCACGTGCAGAAGCTGCCCAAGGGACTCAAGCCCGCCGACATGACCGACGTCCTGGCCCGGATGAAGGCGGTCGACGCGTCGCACTCACCGATTCCGCTCCCCAAGGGCCCGATCCCGACCAGCATGAAGGGTCAGCGCGGCAACATGCGCGGCCGCTGAGCCCCGGACAGCGAACTGCCCCCGCCCGCGCCTTGGCGCAGTCGGGGGCAGTTCGTATCGCTCAGTTGTCGCTCACATACCCGGTAGCTTGGTGATCTGCGAGGCAGACGGCGCCTTGATGTCGACGTCCTTGCCGAAGTCGGAGATCGTCGTAGTGCTGTCGGTGCCCATCAGGTCGGTCTTCACCTGACGCATACGGCTCTCGTCGTCCAGCCACATGTCGTAGGTGATGCTGTCGGGAATGTCTGCGGCGGCACCCTCGCCACCCATGTCCTTCAACGCATCGATCTTGGTGGTGTCCACTGTCAGCTCATAGTGGTCGAGCGCCTCACCGTCGACTTCCTCTTCGCCGACGAACACGACCTTGTCGACTCCCTCGGAGAACTGGTCGAAGGCCGACACCGGATCCATTGACTCGGTCAGGGCGCTCATGTCACCCATGGGTCCGTTCGGGTCACTGAGGTCGATCTTGATGAACTTGTTCTGGCTCAAGGCCCCCATGTTCATGTAGATCATCTCGTCGACCACCCGCATGTCGATCTTGCCGCCGCCCGCAGCGGCCCCCATGTCCATCTTCATCGTCATCGAGGCAGGATCGGAGGTGTAGTCGACATCACCCTCGGCCTTGACGTCGGTACCGGCGAGCGAGGTCAACGAGGTCACGCTGGCCGTGGTGAGGGCTTCGACACCCGCCTGGTACATCGCCACGAACTCGTCGGTGTCCACCTCTTCGCCCGCGGCGACGTCGACCGTCTCGGTCTCGGCGGTTGATTCCTCAACGGGGTCGGCGGCCTCGCCGTCGGTGGTCTGGCTTGACTCCGCCGCGCTCGGCTCCTCGTTGGCGTCGGCGGCGTCGTCGTCGCCCGAGCATGCCGTCAGTCCGACCAGCAGGACGGAGGTTGCGCTGGCAGCGGCGACGCGACGCATCGTGCGTTGCCGCAGGGTCTGAGTGGTCATCAAGAAGGCCTTCCCCAAGTATGTGCCGGCAATATGCCAGATGAAGGTTCCAGGCTACCTGCCACCCAAGTTGACCGTCGCTGATCCGGCGGCTAGGTCGTGCAGTCCGCGACCGTCGGGGCGGAAGATCAAGGGTGGGATGACCAGGCACACCAAAGCGGTGCGAATGACGCTGCGCAGTACATCGGGGAACCTGCCGCTGCCATCGACACGCACGACGCGCAGGCCGGTCACCATCTTGC
>JBBPYJ010000143.1:0-8180 GCA_038200025.1 Propionibacteriales bacterium
AAGGCGATCGCGTCGGTGCCGACCGCGCAGGAGTCGTCGGCCCAATCAGCCGCTGGGCCGGCCACCAGGATCCGCTGAGCACCCGCCCGGCGCAGCGCAGCAGCGGCGTCGGCACCCCACTCGGCGTACGCCGCGTCCGCCCCGGCCAGGCAGACCACCGGCTGCCCGGCGTACGCCGCCAACAGTGCGTCGCAGCCATCGGTCGGCCCGGCAGTGTCGACCCCGAGGCCGCCGGCGGCCAGCAGGTTGGTCGCGAACCCGGCCCGTGCGGTGTGGGCGGCCACCGGACCCAGGGTGGCCAGGAACACCTTCTGTGTCGGCGGGTCGTCGCGCAGCGCCTCGAAGGCGGCGCCGTAGCGGCGAATGTCGTCTGCGGCCCCGGACCGCTGCAACAGAGACTCCTCGAGGTGGGAAAACTCCGACAACCCGGTGATCGGACGGCGCCGGGTGGCCACCTCACGGTCGCGATCGCGCACCGTCTGCGCGATCAGGTCCTCGATCGACTGACCGGACTCCAGCCCGCCGAACAGGTCCCACGCGGCCGACGCAAGTTGTTGGGTGAGCATCTCCACCGCATAGGCGCCCCCCGTCGGATCGGCGACCTGGCCCAGGTGCGACTCCGCGCCGAGGATCGCACCGACGTTGCGCGCGAGCCGGCGTCCGAGGGCGTCCGGGCGTCCAAGCGGACTGTCGAACGGGGCCACGGTGACGGCCTCGGCGCCACCGACCGACGCGGCGAAAGCCGCCACGGTGGCGCGCACCTGGTTCACGTGGGGGTCGTATTTGCTGAGCATCGGACGGCTGGTCACCGCGTGCTGGCGCTGCGGCACCGGCTCGGCGTCACTGAGGACCTGCATCCGGCGCCACAACGTCCTGGCCGAGCGCAGCTTGGCGATGGTGAGGAACTGCTCGGCGGTCGCGGCGTACCGGAACTCCATCAGTCCCGCCGCCTCGGCGACACCGAGCCCACTTCCGGTGAGCACCCGGAGCACCCGGGCCGCCGACCACATCGACCACGCCAACTCCTGGACGTCGCTCCCACCCTGGTCGTGGGTCGTCGTCGCGTCCACGACGATGCCCAGCACCCCGCGGTCGCGAGCCAGGGCCGCGGCAGCGATCAGGACGTCCGCCGGTGCCGTGCTGGGCATCCCGAGGTTGGTGCCGGGGGACGCGGTGGTGTCGCCGAGCAGCTCGATCAGCGCCTCGGCGGCCGCAAGATGGGCGTCAGGGACGTCGAGAACTACGGGGGCGAGATCGAGCAGGACCCCCTCCAGGATCTGGGCCAGGTCGAGCGCTGCCCCATCGGGTCTCCGGTCTCCGCAGACCCAAAGCGAGGTGGCGCCACCCTTGAGATCGGCCAGCGCCTCGGCGTTGAGGGTCGCCGCACCGGCGCCGCCCAACAGAACCCGCACGTCGCGACCGCCGGGTGCGGTCGGCCGAACGGGTCCGCCGAGCCCGTCGACCAGCGATGCCGTTCCTAGCGGGGTGACCTCCAGGCCGTCGAGAGTCGTGCGGGCCAGCGTCTGCCAGACCAGTGAGTCGTCATCATCGACACCGAGACGACCCGCCTTGCGCAGCACCGCTGCCGCCGCCTTCTCCCAGTCGGCCTGCTCATGGTCGGCACCGGTAAGCAGCAGCGCCAGATCGCCCTGCTGCACCTCGAACTCGTCGGGCTCCTCCAGACCATCGGCCATGGGTCGAGACTAGAGATGGCACCGCCGGTGCTCCACCCTTTGTGAGTTATCCGATGTGTCGGCGCGATGGACAACCGGCTGCACGTCAAGGACCGGGGCCGCTTCCTCAGTGTCCCGGCCTGACCTGCCTGGTGATGTGGGACCTTCTCGTCACCGTGTTCAGTGCCGGCGGCGCGGGCATTCTCACCCGTGCGTGGACGGATCCGACGTGGTCGGTGCTTCTGGCCGTTCATCGACGGCACCGGATCCACGCAGTACTGGCCCTGGCCGGTTCCTTGATGGTGCTGGTCGACATCCTGATCTGGTACGCCCTCCTGGGCGTCGGGGCGTTCCAGGTCTTCTTCTCGCCGGGTGCCGTCGTGCTCGACAGCGACCGAACCCCGACCGACAAGAGCGAGGCCGGCTACTTCGTCGGGGCCACGCTGTCGGGTCTGGGGTACGGCGACCTGGTTCCCTCGGGCTTACCCTGGACCACCGCCTCGTCGGTCACCGTCCTCCTCGGCACCATCGTGCTGACCTCGTCGTTGTCCTACATCCTCGCCGTCCTCGTCCCGGCGGTCCATCGCAAGTCTTTCGCCTCCGGGGTGCGAGCGCTGGGCACCACGCCCTCTGAGATCCGTCGAGACCTCTGCACTTCATGACTCCCAGGCCTCGCTCGAGCCCTACGTGAGCGACTTGTGCACACAGATGAGTGACATCGCCGCCAAGCACCTGGCGTACCCGGTCCTGCGGCACTTCCACGCCGCCAAGATGGGGCACTACCCAGCTCGCGCCGCGCTTCTACTCTCGGACGCTGTCTTCCTCATGGGACGCCGAGAGGCCGACCTGGCGGCCCCTCCCGGCCTGCTGAAGTTGTTGCGCGCGAGCATCGACGACTCCGCCGCCCTCGACCAGGCGGCGTCGAAGGCCAGTTCTGCTGATCGCGAGCAGCAACGGCGACTGCTGCGGTCGGAGGCCGACAGGCTCGGGATAGCCGGAGACCAGAGATATGAGGCGGCGCAAACCGACTACCTCGCCAAGCGCGAGCGCCTGGCCGCTCTCTGCGACGACGACGGCTGGCCGGTGTAGCGAGCCCGGTGACGTCGGGAACCGGTGGATCGCTCCTGGGTCAGCCGGCGCCCGACCAGTCGGGCAGCTGCTGCAGGGCCCAGCGGTTGCCATCGGGGTCGGCGAACCGGACGAACCGTCCCCACCCCAGGTCCTCGACGCCCTGAGCTTCGACACCGCGGGCGACGAGGTCGGCCAGCGCTTCGTCCGCATCGGCGACCACCATCTGCAGATTGTCCAGCGAACCGGGCGTCATCTGGGTCAGTCCCCTGCCCACCGCGATGGAGCAGGCGGACCCAGGCGGCGTCAGCTGCACGAACCGCACCTCCTCGCTGACCGTTTGATCGTGATCGACCACGAACCCCGCCCGTTCGTAGAACTCCTTCGCCCGGTCCACATCGGTCACGGGCACCATCAGCAACTCCAACTTCATCTCCATGACGTGCACGTTAGAGAAGGCCGCCGACACTCGGCTCTCACCGCATCGCGTTGGGTGGTGCGATCACGGCGAGGAGCGCGCCCCAGTCACCGGTGCAGTCGAATTTGCCTACGGTGACGTCGAGTCGTTCACCGCGCGCCAGGTGCCTCGCATCGTTAGGACCCGACCGGGACCACGCGGCAGAGGGCAGCTCGCGGGGGTGGCGGTCTCGACGGGCTTGGCGCCCGCCGATACGTCCCACCAGTCGCCCAACGCCGAGCAGGCCGCCCCGGGCGTCGGGTGCGTCCCGCCCGGCGGGCATCACCCCGAAGTCCGCCAAGGTCAAGTTCATCGGGACCGCGATCGGCAACGTGGCCTCCCACGAGGCCGGTCACTATCTGGGTGACTGGCACGTCGACCAGTTCAACGATGTTCTCAACGTCCTGGATCAGGGTGGCAACTTCCCGTTGCTGTTCGGGGTCGGAGCCGATGGGGTCGGCAGCACCGCGGACGACCCGGATGTGGACTTCGCAGAGGACGAGTTCAACCCCAACGAGGGTTTCACCGGCACCGAGGACACCCTCAGCCGGATCTCGGCGTCGCTCTTGAAGTAACCGACCGCGACAGCGAGAGATCAACCGGTGCAGAGCCTGGCTTCGGCCGGTCCCTGCTTCACTGGTACCCATGCGCTCCTTCATCGCCGCCCTGACCTTCTGTGCCGTCGCGCTCGCCGGCTGCGGGACCGACGAACCGGTCGCAGTGGACAGTTCCGATGCGCCCACGAAGGTCGCCGACACCGACGTGACCACCTGGGGCGACGGTGGGTACGGCGTCGTCCTGGCCCACGGTGCCGCCTTCGACGCGGCCAGTTGGGAAGCGCAGGCGATCGCCATCGCCGACCAGGGCACTACGGTGGTGGCTGTGGAGGACATCAGCACCGAGAGTCTCCAGGCCGCGGTCCAGTCATTGCAGATCGACGGAATCGGCGATGTCGCTCTGGTCGGCGGCAGCGCCGGAGCCGACGCCATCTTGGCGCTGGCCAGTGCCGAGCCCGAGGTCGGCGACCAGTTGATCCTGATCTCTGCCAACACCACCGCGGAGCTCGCCGGCGAGCAACCGAAGCTCTTCGTCGCCAGCCAGGACGAGCCGGGCGCCGAGGTGTCCACCCAGCTGGCCGAGTCGGCCGCCGGGGGCGACAACGCCGTCGAGCTCCGGCCCGGCTCGGCCCACGCCCAGAACATCTTCGACACCGACCAGGGCGATGCCCTGCTCGAGCTCATCCTGGATCGTATCGGCGACCACTGACGTGCAGGTCCGCCTCGTCAGGACCAGGCCCCCGAACCCTTTGCTCGGTCTCAGCGCGCGCGAGGCCCCTACCCGTAGGAGAGTTCCCCCAAGTGAATGACGCTGCTCGAGACAAGGCCGACTCGAACGTAGAAGGGGTTGGGTCCGGCCGCCTCTTCAGCCCCCAGCGGCGCCCCGACGTCGTGGTCGCCGAGGCGTTGCGGACCGAGACCGTCGGCGGTGCGGTCCTGCTGGTGGCCGCGGTGGCCGCCATCGTATGGGCCAACCTGCCGGTTCGCGACGCGTATGAGTCCTTGCGCTCGTTCGTCCCGATCAAGACCAACCCCGACCTGGGCATCATGAGTTTCCACCTGGACCTGAGCCTGGCCAAGTGGGGTGGCGACGGGCTGCTGGCGATCTTCTTCTTCTTCGTCGGGCTCGAGCTCAAGCGGGAGTTCCTCGCCGGTGCCCTGCGCAAGCCTGCCCAGGCCGCGCTGCCGATGATCGCCGCGGTCGCCGGGCTGACCCTGCCCGCCATCTTCTACGTCATCGTCGCCTCGCGCGGCGGCTCCGAAGCCCTTGGCGGCTGGGCCATCCCCGCCGCGACCGACATCGCCTTCGCCCTGGCAGTCCTCGCGGTCATCGGCTCGCACCTCCCGAGCGCCCTGCGGGCATTCCTGCTGACGCTGGCCGTGGTCGACGACCTGATCGCCATCGTCATCATCGCGGTGTTCTACACCAGCGAGCTGAGTCCGTTCTATCTGCTCGGCGCCGTCGTGCCGCTGGCGATCTTCGGGTTCCTGGTGCAGAAGCGGATCACGTCGTGGTACCTCCTGCTGCCGATCGCCGCCATCGCCTGGCTGTTCATCCACGAGTCCGGCATCCACGCCACCATCGCCGGGGTGCTGATGGGCATCATGGTGCCGGTCGTGCGACCAGGTGGGTCCGGCGTCTGCCTGGCCTCGCACCTCGAGCACGTGTGGCGGCCGATCTCGGCGGGCTTCGCGATCCCGATCTTCGCCTTCCTGGCCGCCGGGGTCAACCTGACCGAGGGCGGCATCGGGGCGGTCTTCACCGACCCTGTCGCCCAGGGTGTGATGGTCGGGCTGGTCTTCGGCAAGGTGATCGGGGTCGCGGGTGCGACGCTGCTGGTGGCCAAGTTCACCAGGGCCGAGCTGGACGAATCGCTGGCCTGGCAGGACATCGTCGGGGTGGCTCTGCTGGCCGGCATCGGATTCACCGTCTCGCTGCTGATCGGGGACCTCTCCTTCGACAAGGGCGCCCCGGTTGCCGATCAGGTCGTCGCCGGGATCCTCTTCGGCTCGCTGATCGCCGCACTGCTCGCGTGCCTGGTGCTCGGACCCCGCAATCGCTACTACAAGCGCGCCGAGCAGGCCCAGTCCGAGTGAGCGATCGTGTGACATTTCTTTACGGGAGTCACCACACCCCCCGGGACTCCCCGCTGGGTTGGTGTCAGCGGTAGTTTGGTCGCGTGGCAACAACCGACCTGGTGAAACAGACAAGCGCCGTTCGCTCGACGATCGCGTTGAAGATCACGATGGCCGTCAGCGGGCTGTTGTTCGTCGGCTTCGTCCTCGGGCATATGTACGGCAACCTCAAGGCCTTCGCCGGGCACGACGCCTTCAACGAGTACGCCGAGCACCTGCGCACCCTGGGCGAGCCGCTGCTGCCCTACTCCGGACTGCTGTGGATCATCAGGGTCGGCCTCATCTTGTCGCTGGTCGTCCACGTCTACGCTGCGATCAACTTGTGGCGACGCGCCAACCACGCGCGCACCACCCGCTACGTGATGAAGAAGAAGACCGGAGCGACGTACGCCAGTTTGTTCATGCGCTGGGGCGGGGCGGCGCTGCTGCTGTTCATCGTGTGGCACCTGCTGAACTTCAGCGTCGGCAAGATCAACGTCACCGGCGGGGCGACTAGCGATCCCTACAACCTGCTGGTCGACTCGTTCGGCGTCTGGTGGCTCACGATCATCTACCTGATCGCGATGGTGGCGCTGGGACTGCACCTGCGACACGGTGTCTGGAGCGCCTGCCAGACCCTCGGGATCACCGGGACCGCCCGGGCCCGCAACCTGGCCAAGGGCGCCGCAATCGCGCTTGCGGTCGTCATCGCCGGGGGCTTCAGCCTGGTCCCGCTCGGCGTCCTTGTCGGCATCATCGAGAAATGAGGCGCCTGCTGTGACTGATTCCCTGAGCAACTCCCCCGCCAACGACCGGCCCGAGTTCGACGACGCGGCCGGCTACTACCGGATGGGCGAGCCCATCAGCGACACCAAGGCGCCGGGGGGCGCGTTGGCCGACAAATGGGGCACCCGCCAGTTCGAGGCCAAGATCGCCAACCCCGCCAACCGCCGCCGGCTCTCGGTGATCGTGGTCGGCACCGGACTGGCCGGTGCAAGTGCTGCGGCCACGATGGGCGAGGCCGGCTACATGGTGAAGTCCTTCTGCTACCAAGACTCCCCTCGCCGCGCGCACTCGATCGCCGCCCAGGGCGGCATCAACGCCGCGAAGAACTACAAGGGCGACGGCGACTCGGTCTACCGGCTCTTCTACGACACCATCAAGGGTGGCGACTACCGCTCGCGGGAGACCAACGTCTACCGGTTGGCCCAGGTCAGCGTGGACATCATCGACCAGTGCGTGGCCCAGGGCGTGCCCTTCGCCCGGGAGTACGGCGGTCTGCTGGACAACCGGTCCTTCGGCGGCGTCCAGGTCTCGCGGACCTTCTACGCCCGTGGGCAGACCGGTCAGCAGCTGCTGATCGGTGCCTACCAGGCGCTCGAGCGCCAGGTTGCGGCCGGCACCGTGGAGACCTTCACCCGCCACGAGATGGTGGAACTGGTCGTCGTCGGCGAGGGCGAGGACCGCAAGGCCCGCGGGATCATCGTGCGCGACATGGTGACCGGTGAGATCGAGACCCACCTGGCCGACGTCGTGGTCTTGGCCAGCGGCGGCTACGGCAACGTGTTCTTCCTGTCCACCAACGCGATGGGCTGCAACGTCACCGCCAGCTGGCGCGCGCACCGCAAGGGCGCGCTGATGGCGAACCCCTGCTACACCCAGATCCACCCCACCTGCATCCCGGTGTCGGGTCCCCACCAGTCCAAGTTGACGCTGATGAGCGAGTCGCTGCGCAACGACGGCCGGATCTGGGTGCCTGCGAAGAAGGAAGACTGCGACAAGGATCCCAACGACATCGCCGAGGACGACCGCGACTACTACCTCGAGCGGATCTACCCGGCGTTCGGCAACCTGGTCCCCCGCGACATCGCCTCGCGGCAGGCCAAGAACATGTGCGACGAGGGCCGCGGCGTCGGTCCCGAGGTCGAGGGTGTCCGCCGCGGGGTCTATCTCGACTTCGAGGAGGCCACCGGTCGACTGGGCCGTCATGCCATCGAGTCGAAGTACGGCAACCTGTTCGACATGTACGCCCGAATCACCGGCGAGGACCCCTACGAGGTGCCGATGCGCATCTACCCGGCGGTCCACTACGTGATGGGCGGGCTCTGGGTCGACTACGACCTGCAGTCCACTATTCCGGGGCTGTTCGTGACCGGTGAGGCCAACTTCTCCGACCACGGCGCCAACCGCCTCGGGGCCTCGGCGCTGATGCAGGGCCTGGCCGACGGCTACTTCGTGCTGCCCAACACCATCCGCGACTACCTGGCCGACGGGCCCTTCGAGAAGATCGCCGAGGATCACCCGGCGGTC
>JBBPYJ010000144.1:0-7430 GCA_038200025.1 Propionibacteriales bacterium
GCAGGCCGAGGGCGACGAGGGTGAGGGCGCCCAGCAGGTGGTCGTCCAGCACTGGGTGGTTCTCCGGGGGTAGCGCTACGGTCCACATCAAGACGTAGAGCAGTGCCCCGCTCGCGACCGCGATCCGCATCCCGGCGCCAAGGGTCAGCGCGATGCCGATGCCCAGCAGGCCCGCGATGAAGAGCCAGTCGGCCCTGGCAGCACCCGCGATCCCGCCGTAGAGATCCGCGAAGGGGCCCTTGGCTCCGAAGGCCCGGAAGCCCTCGGTAAGGCTGCCCCCGTTGATCCAGGCGGCGTCGCCGAAGCGGTCCAACTGACCCCCAGAAGCGCGGCGATGCCGACTTCACCGCCGACGACGAGAACATCGTGGTGGCCCTGGCCGCCGCCGCCGGGGTGGCGATCGAGAACGCGCGACTCTACGAGGAGGCCGCGCAGCGTCAGCGCTGGCTGGCCGGGATCGCCGAGGTCTCACGAGCGCTGGCTGGATCCGGTGTCGACGGCAGGAGCGAGGCGGACCTGGAATTTGTCGTCGAGGTGGCGCTGGCCGCGGCGGAGGCGGAGGGTGCGTGGATAGTCGCACGGACCGGCCCGAGGAATCTCGCGTTGCTGGCGCAGGCCGGTGATCGGGGTCGTGGACAGCAAGACGATGCCTGGGTCCTGCGTTCCGAACTGTGTGCCGAGGTGATCGACTCCGACAATCCCATCCGACTGGAGGATCTCGACGGGGTGCCCGGCACGGTTGTCGTCGTACCCCTGGGTCAGGCCTCACAGGTGCAGGGCGTCCTGGGTCTGAGTTGGTCTGCGGACGGCAGCGAGTTGTCGCTCGCGACGGATCTGGTGCAGGTGGAGCAGTTCGCGGAGCAGTCGATGGTGGCACTCCAGGTGGCACGCAGCCGACAGGATCGCGAGCGGCTGGCCCTGCTCGAGGACCGAGACCGGATCGGGCGGGATCTGCACGACCTGGTGGTGCAGCGACTGTTCGCCGTGGGCTTGAGTCTGAGCACGCTCTCGCGCCAGCCGCTGACCGAAGAGCAGACTGTTCGGGTCGATCACGCGGTGGACGACATCGACGACACCATCAAGGACATCCGTCGCTCGATCTTCGCGCTCGGCGCCATGGAGACCGCCCACGATCTCCAGGCCGAGGTCTCCCGGCTCGTTGATCGAGCTGCTGGGACCATGAAGTTCCGTCCGCGGCTGCGGCTGGCGGGCCCTATCGAGACCCTCGTCGATGCCGAGCTCGGTTCGGATCTGCTTGCGGTCCTGGCGGAGGGACTGTCCAACGCCAGCCGCCATGCCGAGGCGCGCGGTGTCGAGGTGGACCTGGCGGCGGCCAAGGACCTGGTGCTGATCATTCGTGACGACGGCCGGGGGATGCCGTCCCAGGTTGCAGAGAGCGGGCTGAGCAACATGCGCCGACGTGCCGAGCAGCGCGGCGGCACCCTGGACATCGTCTCGGGACCTGAGGAGGGGACCACGCTGACCTGGTGTGTCCCGTTGCGCGCGGGAACCGCGGCCAGCTAGCCCACCCGATCCCGCAGCCACCGCTCGTTGTCGGCTGGCAGCACACCGGCGGCCAGCACGCTCTCCGCGGCGGCGTGATCGCCCATGAAAGCGCGGAAGGCCAACGGCAGCACGATGTCGTGTTCCGGCTCGAAGAGTACGACGACCCCGTCGCCGGCCCGAACCGTGCCGCCGCGCTCGACCGCGAGATAGGCCCCCGTGCGGCCGACCTCGGTGAAGCGCTTGACCCAGCCGGGCTCGCCCAGGCGCCAACCGAAGGTCGCACAGGGGATCCGTGGTCCGCTCACCTCGAGCACCACGTCGGCTCCGACAGCCCAGCGAGCTCCGATCCGCTGTGCGTCTACGTCGAGGCCACGGATCGTCAGGTTCTCCCCGAACATCCCGTCAGGCAGGCGGCGTCCGAGCTCGTCGCCCCACCAGTCCAGTTCCTCGCGGGCCACGGCGTACACCGCTTGGCGGTCGCCGCCGTGGTGCTTGCTGTCACCGATGAAGTCTCCCTCGAGGCCGCTGCCGAGTCCGCCCCGCTTGGGTCCGGGGGCGCGCACGATCGCCGAGTCGACGGGCTGCTTGCGAATCCCTGTGCGGCTGGCCCACCGCTTGGCCGGATTGGGCTCGGGAGCCCCCACATTGAGCGACAGCACGTGGGCGGGCACCAGACCACGGTAGCCAGTGCTGGCCGAGCGGGTCGCGCTCTTATCCCCACGGTTCTCACGCGAAGTGGTCTCTTGCCCCAGGACGCTACGCCAGCGGACGAAGAACAGCTTGCGCCGGATGGCGGCCAGCGCGCGTGGCACGCTGAGGGGCATGGGTTTGTTGGATCGCTTTCGAAAGAGCCGGGCAGCAGACGATCGGGCGCCGGTCGAGGAGGTGGACCGGATCCGGCCGAGTACGCCGAGTTCTGCGATCTTCTGCGGCCACGCCTGGCACCCGGGCTCGTGACCCTGGCCGCGATCTAGGAGGTAGCCGAGGGAGACTTCGAGGCGGTGCGTCACGCCTTCGCCGAGCTGGAGAACGGTCAAGTCCCTGGGAGTGGTGTAACGGCTGATCCTTCGATTCTGGGGTTAGAAGGGTTGCTCGCCGGTGGCGAGGTCGGGTGTGATGTTGGTGGCGGGTCTCCAATCGGTGTCGGGGTCGAAGAAGTCGTCGGGCCAGGGTGCTGGTTGGCCGTGGTCGTCCCACCAGCCGGTGACGTCGCCGGCCGCCAGGGTGGCGAGGTCGTGTTCGCGGGGGTTGGTGGGTTTGGTCATGCTGCGGGCTCCAGCTCGGGCAGATCGGCTCCAGCGGCGGGCTCGGTGGCGGCCTGTTGTGCGGCGGTGCGTGCTCGGGCCAGTACGTCGAGTCCCAGGTAACGGCAACCTTCGACCCATTCGTCGTGTTGCTCGGCAAGCACGGCGCCGACCAGGCGGGTGACGGCATCGCGATCGGGGAAGATGCCGACCACGTCGGTGCGGCGCCTGATCTCGCGGTTCAGGCGCTCGTTGGGGTTATTGGACCAGATCTGGCGCCAGACCTGTTTGGGCAGGGTGGTGAAGGCCAGGACGTCGGCTCGTGCGACGTCGAGGTGGTCGTGGACCTCGGGGAGCTTGTGGTCTACCGAGTCCAGCAGCTTGTCGAATTGGGCGTGTACCGCGTCGGCGTCTGGCTGGTCATAGACGCTGTGCAGCATCGCCTTGACCGCCGGCCAGGCGCTCTTGGGGCACACGCCCATCAGATTCGCCGCATAATGCGTGCGGCAGCGCTGCCAGGCTGCGCCGGGCAGGTTCGCCGCGATTGCCTCGACCAGGCCGGCATGGGCGTCGCTGGTCACCAGCAGCACCCCGTCCGGGCCGCTGGACAGACCGCGGGCGACCAGGTCGGCGAAGAACGCGTTCCACGCCGCACCGGTCTCGCTGGTGGCGACCTTGACCCCCAACACCTCACGGTGGCCGTCGGCGTTGACACCGGTAGCGACCAGCACCACCGCGTTGACCACCCGCCCGTTCTCACGGACCTTCATCGTCAACGCGTCGGCTGCCACGAACGTGAAAGCACCCGACTCGGTCAGCGGGCGGGTGCGGAACGCGGCCACCTGCTCGTCGAGATCAGCCGCCATCCGCGAGACCTGCGACTTCGACAGGCTGGTGATGCCCAGCGTCTGGACCAGCTTGTCCATCCGCCGCGTCGAGACGCCGAGCAGGTAGCAGGTCGCGACCACGCTGATCAGCGCCGACTCGGCACGCTTGCGACGCTCGAGCAGCCAATCGGGGAAGTAGGACCCGGTACGGAGTTTGGGGACCGCCACGTCGATCGTGCCGGTCCTGGTGTCCAGATCACGGTGCCGGTACCCGTTGCGGGAATTCACCCGGTCGGTCGAGGGCTCGCCGTACTCGGCACCACACACCGCATCGGCCTCGGCTGAGAGCAAGGCGTTGATCACCGTCGACAGCAGATGCCGCATCAGATCTGGCGACGCGTCGGACAGGCCCTTCTCCAACAGGGCGGCAGGGTTGAGAATGTGCGGAGCGGTCATCGTGATGATTCCTTTCGAGAGTGCTTTCATGGGTTCACTCAAAGGATCACGCGGTGGCCGCGTCCTCGTCGCCGCGACATGCCGGACAACGATTCACACGAACCGCGTTACACCACTATCAGGGACGTAACTTGGAGAACGTTGGAGTGGTGACCCGGATGAAGTACACCTAGGTCGAGCGCGATGAGTCGCGCAGGGTCATGCTGGAGGCATCGGACGCCATCATCGGCGCGCAGGTTGTCGACGCACTGGAGGCCCGATAGTGCTCGCGTTCTTCAGGCAAGTACCCGTCGAGGACCTCAGCACTCTCTACCAGCAGTTGCGCGACCAAGGTCCGTTCAAAATCACCTCCGTCGAGCTGGGCGACGAGCAGGAGGAGGTCGACACCGCGCGAATCCGCTTAGCGGGCCAGGAAGCGCTGGTGATGCAAGTCGCCGTGGACGGCGACGGCCGGATCGCCGGGCTGTTCTTCCGTCCCGATCCGGAGGCGACCCCAGTGCCGGTCTACGACTCCTTCGAGGCACTGAGTGAAGACTTGGCGCCTTCGGGCACAGCGCACGTCTACGTCGCGGAAGTGACAGACGGCGCCTGCACGACGACGTACGAAGATCCCGAGAGCGCAATAGCTGCCCCCCTCGGGTTCGGTCTTCAAGCTGGTCGTTCTCTCCGCGGTGGTCGACGCGGTCGCCGCAGACGAACTCGACTGGAGCGACGAGCTCACCATCACTGACGGCCTGAAGAGCGTGCCGTCGGGACGACTCCAGGACGAACCGACCGGCACGCATGTGAGTGTCAGGCAGGCGGCCGACCTGATGATCTCGATCAGCGACAACACCGCCACCGACCTTCTGCTCGCGGCGGTTGGCGAGGATCGGATCCACCAAACGGTCGCAGATCTGGAGCTGAGTGACGACTCCCTGACCCCATTCCTGACGACGCGGCAACTGTTTCTATTGGGCTGGGGAGCCCCCGACCTGGCCGGTCAGTGGGCCGAGTCGGATGGGGGGGAGCGGCGCGAGCTGCTGGATCGGCTGCCGAAGAAGCTCTCGGTCCTGGATCCGGCTGAGGTGACTACGCCGGTCTGGAGCCGCGGCATCGGTTGGTTCTTCACCGGTGCGGAGACCTGCCGGATGCACGCTCGGTTGCAGGAGCAGGCGGACGGAATTGACTACCTCGCCTTCAAGGGCGGCTCGCTTCCCGGCGTACTGGCGCTTTCCTACTACGTCGAAACACCTGCACAACCAGCACAGGCGCTGGTGGTACAGGTGCATGACGACTCGGCCGTCGACAGCGCCGCGGTTCTCTCCGCGACCCGGGGTGGACTGGCGCTGCTGCCTTAGACGGACGCTCTGGTCGTCCGGCCGGAACCCCTCGCCAGGGCTGGCCCGACTCGGTCAAATTCGAGCGGCGATGGTCGGTGTGTCTGTGTCGGACCCAGGTGTCGACCAGCGCCCATGGAAACCACTGTAGGAGTGAACCGGCCCAGGTGGCCAATGGCGTGCGCCCTATTCCATGGGGAAGCGGGCCGTGCTCGAGAGCAGCAGTAACCCGCCGACGAGACCGGTACCAGCGATGACGAGCGCGGCGTACCCGTGGTGGCGGGTCCGTGGTGCAGGGAGCAGCACCACCCCGATGACGGCGGTCGCAGCGGGGATCAGTAGCGGGTAGATCCGGTCTGCGCCTATCGCCACCACCGCCGCGAGGACGATCCCCCCGATCACTACCGACCAGAGCGGCACCGATCGTGTGGACCGCGGCAGTCCTACAACCGTCACGCCATCTCGCGAACGGGTGCCCGGCTCGGCGCCCGGCAGGTCGCAGAGGCCGGTGACGACCAGATCGACGGTGTCGTGATCGGCGACCACGACGACGTCGCGCCACCGGTCGCCCAGCGCGTGGCGGCGGACGAGGGCATCGAGCTCGTAGCGTCGCTCGTCATGGCCTGCGGACGACGGACCCAGCTCCACCTGCACCTCGGGCTCCGCGCCCCATCCCGCCGCGAGCGCCTCGGCAGCTTCGCCCGGCGCGACCAGCACCAGCGCCCCACGGGGGACCCGGGCCAACCCGGGCCCCGGTGTCTGCGTGGGCACGACGAAGATGCGTTGCAGGCTCACGACGCTCAAATCTACTGGTGAACAGAAGAGCTCGACGCCCACCGTGAGAGTGGGACGCTTGGCCCATCAAAGGAAGGAACACCACCATGCTCATCGGCGTGTGCGAGGACGACCCGGCGATCCGCCGACTTGTCTCCAGGGCCTTGGAGTCCGCCGGGCACCGAGTTCGCAGTGCCCATACTGGCGGCGAGGCGCTGCGACTCCTCGGGTCCGGCAGTGGGATCGATGTCATCGTGATGGATGTCGGACTGCCCGATTCCGACGGTCGCGATGTCGTACAGGCGCTGCGATCGGGCGGCCAGTCCGCGCCAGTACTGTTCCTGACCGCGCTCGGGGCCGTCCACGACCGGATCGCGGGCTTTCACGCGGGGGGCGACGACTACGTCTCCAAACCCTTCGACATTAAGGAGTTCCTGCTCCGCGTCGACGCGCTCGGTCGACGCGGTCGGACGATGCCGCCCGCTGCCGAAGGACTCACCCTCGACCCAGCGGGATACAAAGTGCGCTGCCCTGGGGGTGAAGTACCGTTGACCCCGACGGAGTATCGGATGCTCGCCGCGATCACCTCACGCCCGGGTGAGGTCGCACGACGCAAGGCGGTCGTCGCGGCTGCGTGGCCCGACGGCTCGATCGTGAGCGAGAACACGATCGACTCGTTCATCCGCAGGATCCGGGTGAAGCTGGACTCGATCGACTCGCCCGTGAGCATCGAGACGGTCCGCGGCGTCGGGTTCAGACTCTCGTGAATCTCCCGGTGGCCTCGGGTTCCTTCCGACGCCAGATAGTCATCCTTACCGCCTGTGTGACCGCCGTCGCGATGCTGTTGCTGACCGTCGCCGTGCAACTCATCCTCGCGACCCAGACCAGTCGCGACATCGACCGGGTGCTCGAGGATCGAGCCGACGCGATCGCGGGTTCGACGAAGAGCGGCTCGGCGGGGGGAACGCTCTCGGTCCCGGATGCGGATCTGGATCGTGGGGTCGTGGTGTACGACCGCAGCGGGAGTCTGGTGGCCGGTATCGTGCCCCCGGGCCTGAGCGACGCGTACGCCGACCTCAGCACGACCACGACCACCGAACTGCGCGATGTGGGGGAGGATCGTCGCGTCCTGGCTCTTCGGTTCTCTACGAGTGCAGGGACATCGGGCGTCGTCATCGTCGACGAGATCCTCACCCCGTATGAGGAGGCGGAGTTCTACGCCTTGATCGTGAGCCTGGTGACGGGGGCGATCGCCACCGCCGCCGCCGCTGCCCTGGGAGCCTGGGTCATCACCCGAGCCCTCC
>JBBPYJ010000145.1:0-8335 GCA_038200025.1 Propionibacteriales bacterium
AGGTGCCGCAGGTCAGGGTGACCACACCAGCGGTGTGGCAGGCCTTGTTGATCGCGGCGGTGCGGGCGGCGTCGGGCTTGGTGGTGCCCGGCTCGCAGAGCTCGATGGCCAGCATCGCGCCGCGACCCCGGATGTCGGCGATCACGTCGTGCTCACCCGCCAGCTTCTCCAGGCGACCGCGCATCAGCTCGCCGATGGCCGCCGCGCGGGCGGGCAGGTCGTGGGTGCGCATCTCCTCGATCGCACCCAGGGCCGCGGCGCAGGCGACCGGGTTGCCGCCGTACGTGCCACCCAGGCCGCCGACGTGCACGGCGTCCATCAGATCCGCGCGACCGGTGACAGCGGCCAGCGGGAGACCGCCGGCGATGCCCTTGGCGGTGGTGATCAGGTCGGGGACCACGCCGTCGTGCTCGCAGGCGAACCATGCGCCGGTACGGCAGAACCCGGACTGGATCTCGTCGGCGATGAAGACGATGCCGTTGGCCGTCGTCCAGGCGCTCAGGGTCTCGAGGAAGCCGGGGGCCGGGACCAGGAAGCCGCCCTCGCCGAACACCGGCTCGATGACCACGCACGCCAGGTTGTCGGCGCCGACCTGCTTCTCGAACACGTCGATCGCGCGGGCGGCCGCGTCGGCGCCGGACAAGCCGTCGCGGAAGGGATAGGAGACCGGGGCGCGGTAGACCTCGCCGGCGAACGGACCGAAGCCGTTCTTGTACGGCATGTTCTTCGCCGTCATCGCCATCGTCAGGTTGGTGCGGCCGTGATAGGCGTGGTCGAAGACGCCGACCGCCTGCCGACCGGTCGCCACCCGGGCGATCTTGACGGCGTTCTCGACGGCTTCGGAGCCGGAGTTGAACAGCGCCGACTTCTTCGCGTGCTCACCGGGGGTGAGTTCGGCGAGGGCTTCGCAGACGTCGACGTAGCCGTCGTACGGGGTGACCATGAAGCAGGTGTGGGTGAACGCTGCCACCTGCTCGGTCACCCGCCTGACCACCTCGGGGGCGGCGTTCCCGACCGAGACGACGGCGATGCCCGAGCCGAGGTCGATCAGGGAGTTGCCGTCGACATCGACGAGTACGCCGCCACCGGCGGCGGTGATGAAGACCGGCAGCGCGGTGCCCACGCCGTCGGCGACGAAGGACTTTTTGCGTGCGAACCGGGCCGCGGACTCCGGGCCCGGGATCTCGGTGACGAGGCGACGTTCTTGGGGCAGCGAGGGCCCACCTGGGGTGGCAGCAGACATGCCGCCGATCTTGTCAGGCGGGGGCCGCAATGACTAGCACCGGAGTGGACTCGACACCCACCGTCACGCGCTCGCCGGGTCGGAGCTTGACCGCAACGGGGCTGGGCACCGCCGCCATCAGCTCGGTGCTGCCGTCCACGTCGACGTAGACACGCGAGACCGGGCCGAGGAAGTTGACCGATGTCACGGTGGCGTTCGCGGATCCCGATGCCTCGAGGGCGACCGATTCGGGCCGGACCATTGCCAGCCCGCTGCCGCCATCGATCGAACCGGCGATCAGCGGCACGCTGGAGCCGAGCACCTCGGCCCGGCCGTCGCTGATGACGGCCGGCACCTTGTTGCTCAGCCCGACGAACTCGGCCACGAACTGCGAGCTGGGGGTCGCGTACAGCTCGGCGGGCGGAGCCAACTGCTCGAGCTGTCCCTTGTTCATCACCCCGACCCGGTCGGCCACGGCGAGCGCCTCCTCCTGGTCGTGGGTCACAAAGAGCGTCGTGGTGCCGACTTCGAGCTGGACCCGGCGGATCTCGTCACGCAGCTGGACGCGGACCTTGGCGTCGAGTGCGGAGAGCGGTTCGTCGAGCAGCAGCACCGACGGCTCGATCGCCAGTGCGCGCGCCAGGGCCACCCGCTGCTGCTGACCGCCAGAGAGCTGGCTGGCGTAGCGCTTGGCGTGCTCGCTGAGGCCGACCAACTCCAGCTTCGCACTTGCCGCCCGGGTGCGCGAGGCCTTGTCCTGCCCGCGCAACTTCAGGCCGAAGGCGACGTTGTCGACCACGGTCATGTGCGGGAAGAGGCTGTAGGCCTGGAACACCATCCCCATGTCGCGCTTGTTGGCCGGCACTCGCGAGAGGTCCTTGCCGCCGACCTCCACCGAACCGGAGGTCTGTTGGTCCAGTCCGGCCAGGATCCGCAGGGCGGTGGTCTTGCCGCAGCCCGAGGGGCCCAGCAGCGCGACCAGCTCACCGGGCTCCAAGTGCAGGGTCAGTCCGTCGAGGGCGCGGACCGATCCGTAGACGCGGGTCAGGTCGGTGAGCTCCACGGTCAGACCGCGCTCGCTCTGGGGAGTCGGGGCGTTTGCGGCAGTTTCAGGGGTTGCAGTCATGGCTTGAGTCCTTCGGAGTTCTTCAGGCGGTCCCGGCTGAGGAACGACAGGGCCATCAGCAGCAGCGAGATGAGAATGATCGAGGCCAGCGACCCGGCGACGGCAGCGGAGGCGTTCGTCTTCGAGACCGCGGTCAGGGCGACCGGCAGAGTGTCGAAGTGCAGCAGCGAGGAGAAGGTGTATTCGCCGAGCACCAGGGCGACCGCGACGAACGACGCGGACAGCACCCCGCTGACGATGTTGGGCATCACGACACGGGTGATCACGGTCAGCCAGTTGGCGCCGAGGGATCGGGCGGCCTCCGACAGAGTCACGACGTCGATGGCCGACAGTGCGGAGTCGATCGACCGGTAGCCGTAGGGCAACACCAACACCGTGTAGGCGAACGCCAGCGTGAGCGCGGAGTCGCCGATCAGGTAGTTGACCCAGGCGTAGACCCCGGAGATGCCGACCACGATCACCAGTGCCGGGATTGTCAACGGCAGCAGGCACAGGAACTCCACGACCCGCGACATCTTCGGCACCCGCAGCCGCACCCAGATCATCGTGGGCACCAGCAGCGCGATCATCATGAAGACCGTCAGCACCGCCAGCAGCAATGAGGCGATGATCGCCGAGCGCAGGCTCTCGTTCTGGATCAGGAACTTCCACGCATCCAGGGTCCGCCCGGCAGCGTCACCCTTGGCCTGGGTGCTGAAGTCGGCCATCGACAGCAGCGGCAGCGCGAAGTAGGCCGCGAAGGTCAGCAGTACGACGGTGCGCGCGATGCGGAATCCGCGGCCGGTGTTCATCGCATCCACCGCGAAGTGCGTCGCAGCAGCAGCGCGTAGAGGCCCATCACGATGGCGACGACGACGACCATCTCGAGCGCCAGCGCGAAGCCGAGGTTGCGCTGGCCCAGCAGCACCTCACTGGTCAGCGAGGCCCGGATCAGCAAGGGAGTGATCACGCTGCCCTGGCTGACCAGGACGGCGGCAGTGGCGTACGCCGCGAACGCGTTGGCGAACAGCAGCAGGGCTGAGCCGAGGAAGGCGGGGGTGAGGAGTGGGAAGCCGACGTACCGCCAGAACTGAGGTGTCGTCGCCCCGAGGTTGACTGCGGCCTCCCGCCACTGCGGCCGCAGCGCGGCCAGGGCGGGGGTGAAGACGATCACCATCAGCGGGATCTGGAAGTAGACGTAGACCACGATCAGGCCCTTGATCCCGAACAGCCAGCCCGAGCCGTAGATGTCGATCCCGACCGAGGACTTCAGCGCCTCGGTCATCACCCCGGAGAAGCCGAGCAGCGAGATGAAGGCGAAGGCCAGCGTGACCCCGCCGAACTGGGCCAGCACTCCGCACAGCGACAAGGTGGCGCGACGGATCAGGCTCCGCTCACCCAGGGAGACGATGAGGTAGGCCAGGATCCCACCGAGTACGGCGCCGATCAGCGCCGTACTTCCCGAGAGGATCACGCTGTTGGTCAGCGAGGAGATCGCCGCGTCCGAGAAGAGGGCGCGCAGGTTGCCAGCGGTGAAGCCCCCCTCGCCGTCCTGGACCGAGCCGACCAGCACGGTGATAGTCGGCACGATCAGGAAGATCGCGAGGAACAGTAAAAATGGCACCAGCGGGAGGTACAGGCCGGCGGTGAACCGCCGACCCGCACCTCCGCGAGGTGCTGTAGCTGTGACGCTGGCGGGACTCAGCTGATGACCTTGGACCAGTTGTCGGCGAGGTAGGAACCTGCCTTCTCGGTCTGCTCGTTGGTCGGGACCACCAGCTCGGCGCCCTCGACCTCGGGGAGAGCGGTCCACAGGTCGGCGTCGATTGTGCCGGCTTCTGCCATCTGGTCGCCGCGAACCGGTCGGGCACCGCCCTCGAGCCAGAGGTTCTGGCCCTCATCGCTGAAGAGGAACTCCTGCCACAACCGAGCCGCAGCGGGGTGCGGCGCGTCGGCGTTGACGGCCTGGTAGTAGTAGCCGGCCACGATGGCCTCGGGAGGCACGACGGTCTTCCACGTCGAGACGTTGGCGGCCGCGGCGGAACCCAGGTAGTCCCAGTCGATGACGACGGGGGTCTGGCCGGACTCGATGGTCGCCGAGTCGGGGTCGACGGGCAGGAAGTTGCCAGCCTTCTTCAGGTCACCGAAGAAGTCGACGCCGGGCTTGATGTCGTCGGCGGAGCCGCCGTTGGCGATCGAGGCCATCATCACGCCGCTGAAGGCGGCACCGGCCTGGGTCGGGTCCCCGTTCAGCGCGACGCTGCCCTTGAAGTCAGGACCGAGCAGGTCCTCGACCGACGTCACGTCGGGCACCTTGGCCGAGTCGTAGCCGATCGACATGTAGCCGCCGTAGTCGTTGACCCAGGTGCCGTCGGCGTCCTTGAAGTCCGCGGGGATATCGTCGAAGGTCTCGACCTGGTAGGGCGCGAACATGTCGGTGTTGGCCAGCGCGACCGACTGGCCGAGGTCGAACACATCGGGCGCCTTGTCGGTGCCGGCGAGGTCGTTGGCGGCGTTGATCTCGTCCTGGCTGGCCGCATTGGGCTGGGCGGAGTTGATCTTGATGTCGTACTTGGCCTCGAAGGCCGAGATCATCTCGCCGTAGTTGGCCCAGTCGGGCGGGAGGGCGATGACGTTGAGCTCTCCCTCCTTCTCGGCCGCGGTGACCAGTGCTTCCATCCCGCCGAAGTCCTCGGAGGTGGTCGCATCGGAGGCAGCGACGCCGGACTCGGTCACGGTGTCGTTGCTGTTGTCGGCCGGCGGGGCGCAGGCGCTCAGCAGCACGACCGACGCGGCGACCGCGGTGGCCGCGAGGCGGGTTGATCTGATCATGGGTGTACCTCTCACGAAAGTGGTGGAGCACTGATCTGAACGTAGGGGTGGCAGGTGCCCCCCGACGCAAGGTAGCGCATCGAATCGGCCATAACTGTGCTGTGCGGGTAACGAATCCGCCAGTCACTTGCAGTTGGCGCAGTGGACGCGACCTGTTTGCCTTGACAGGGTGTGTCGATGGGCGACTACCAGGTCACGTACGACCGGTCCTTGAGCGATCCCGAAAAGTACTGGGGCGAGCAGGCTGGGCTGATCGACTGGATGGCCAAGCCTCGCCAGGTCCTGGACGTCACCGGGGCGCCGTTCTACCGCTGGTTTCCCGACGCCACGCTCAACACCTGCTTCAACGCCCTCGACCGGCACGTCATCCGGGGCGCGGCCGACCGGACCGCCTTGATCTACGACTCGGCCGTCGGTGGATTGAAGAAGTCCTACACGTACGCCGAGCTGTTGGCCGAGGTGGCCGCCTTCGGCGGTGCGCTGCGCCAGCTGGGGGTGGCCCCGGGCGACCGGGTGGTGATCTACCTGCCGATGATCCCCGAGGCGGTGATCGCGATGCTGGCCTGCGCGCGGATCGGTGCGGTGCACTCGGTGGTGTTCGGCGGCTTCGCCCCGGCCGAGCTCGCGGTGCGGATCGACGACGCCCGCCCGAAGGTGCTGGTCACCGCGTCCTGCGGGATCGAGCCGACCCGGACCGTCGCCTACAAGCCGATCGTCGACCAAGCCCTGGAGCGCGCGAAGCATCCGCCGGAGACGGTGATCGTCAAGCAGCGCCCCCAGGCCGAGGCCGAGATGGTCGAGCCGCGGGACCTGGACTGGGACCTGGTGATGCGCGCCGGGCGTAGCGATCCGGCGGCTTGCGTCGAGGTCGCCGCGACCGATCCGCTCTACATCCTCTACACCTCCGGCACCACCGGGAAGCCCAAGGGTGTGGTCCGCGACAACGGCGGACACGCGGTGGCGATGGCCTGGTCGATGGCCAACATCTATGACTGCCGCGCAGGTGACGTGTGGTGGACGGCGTCGGACGTGGGCTGGGTGGTCGGCCACTCCTACATCGTCTACGCGCCGCTGATCGCCGGCGTGACGACCGTGCTCTACGAGGGCAAGCCGGTCGGCACCCCGGACGCGGGAGCGTTCTGGCGGGTGATCGCCGAGCACGGCGTCACCTCGTTGTTCACAGCCCCGACCGCGTTCCGGGCGATCAAGAAGGAGGATCCGGACGGCGAGCTGCGAGCGGCGTACGACCTGGGCACGCTGCGGACGTTGTTCTTGGCGGGCGAGCGGCTCGATCCCGACACCTATGAGTGGGCGTCGGTGAGCCTCGGGGTGCCTGTCGTGGATCACTGGTGGCAGACCGAGACCGGCTGGCCGATCGCGGCCAACCTACGCGGACTCGAGCCGATGCCGATCAAGGCGGGCTCTCCGACCGTGGCTGTCCCCGGGTGGGACGTCCGGATCCTTGACGAGCAGGGGCAGGAGGTGGCTGCCGGGGTCGAAGGTGCGATCTGCCTCAAGCTCCCGCTGCCGCCCGGGGCGCTGCCGACGCTATGGCAGGACGACGAGCGGTACGTCGCCTCGTACCTCTCGGCGTTCGACGGCTACTACCTGTCCGGGGACGGAGGCTACGTCGACGAGGACGGCTACCTGTTCGTGATGGGGCGAACCGACGACGTGATCAACGTGGCCGGCCACCGGATGTCGACCGGGTCTATCGAGGCAGTCCTCGCTGGACATCCGGCGGTGGCCGAGTGCGCGGTGATCGGCGTCGCGGATTCGCTCAAGGGACAGCTGCCGCGCGGGTTGGTGGTGCTGAAGTCGGGCATCGATCTGGATGCGGGGGTGCTGGCCAGCGAGCTGGTGAAGCTGGTCCGCGACGAGATCGGGGCGGTGGCGGCGTTCAAGGACGTCGCCGTCGTCAACGCGCTCCCGAAGACCCGCAGCGGCAAGATCCTGCGCAAGACGATGCGGCAGATCGCCGACGGCAAAGACGCCGCAGTGCCCTCGACCATCGAGGACCCGGGAGTGTTGGACGCCCTGCGCCCCGCCCTCCGCTCCGCGGACTGACCCGGCTGGCCGAGCAGCGAGCGCAGCGAGTGTGTCGAGACCGACGGTTTCTGGTGACACCATTCGACTCATGGCGATGACACTGCGGCTGAGCGAGGAAGACGACCGGCTCTTGACGGAGCGTGCGCGCAGCGAGCACGAGGTCGCCCTTGGGGCGAATCACGCCTATTTGACGGACCCAGTGCGCCGCCTCGAGGATCTCGAAGATGAGCTGGCGCTGGCCCGCCATCAGTTGCACCAGCATTCGGGCGCTGCGCGCGAGGTCGCGACGGATGGTGACTCCTCCACAGAGCACGATGGAGATCTTGGCTGACCTCCGCCGCCGCTACGGCATGAACGAAGTCGCCGCGATCCTGACTCCCCGACTTACGGGGACCGAGTGAGCATGCTCGGCGGCGACGTGGGGAAACACTCAAGACGGTCGCACGACGCGCAGGGTCGATGCAGCTCATACCAACGACTGGGAGAATGAACTTGTGAGCGCTAGCCAGCGACGAGACGTGGTGATCTTGGGGTCAACGGGGTCGATCGGAACCCAGGCCCTCGACCTGGTGCGGGCGAACCCGGACCGGTTCCGGGTGGTGGGGCTGACGGCGGGCGGGTCTCAGGAGGCCCTGTTCGATCAGCAAGTGAAGGAGTTCGCTCCGGCGGACTCCGGGCTCGGCGAGGACGCCTCGGTCGCCGCAGCGGGGATGGCCTGCGACGTGGTCCTCAACGGGATCACCGGCGCGGTGGGGCTGCGGCCGACGCTGGCCGCCCTAGAGGCGGGGACGACGCTGGCGCTGGCCAATAAGGAGTCGCTGATCATCGGCGGGCCGATCGTGACCAAACTCGCGAAGCCGGGGCAGATCGTGCCGGTCGACAGTGAGCATTCCGCGATCGCGCAGTGCCTGCGCTCCGGCGCAGAGACCGAGGTGCGCCGCCTGGTGCTGACCGCGTCCGGCGGGCCGTTCCGCGGCTGGACCGCCGAGCAGCTCAGCACCGTCACCCCCGAGCAGGCCCTGAACCACCCCACCTGGGCGATGGGAAGGGTGATCACCGTCAACTCCTCCACGCTGGTCAACAAGGGGTTGGAGGTGATCGAGGCTCGCTGGCTGTTCGATGTGCCG
>JBBPYJ010000146.1:0-9653 GCA_038200025.1 Propionibacteriales bacterium
GCCGCTAATGGGGAAGTTCTCGATCGCCCGCTGGGTCTGTGCGCCCCATAGCGCGTTCTTCGGCACGGCGATCTCGCCCATGGAGTCATGTTCGACGCGTTCTTCGGTCATCGTGCGACGTTAGCGTGTTCGGCAAAGGTTGGCCGGAGCGACGGTGGGCCGCCAGCGCGGCCACCCGCCGGACCCGCAAATTTGTCTACTGTTTGTTCAACCCGTCACCTGCTTTTACACTTCTCACCGTGTACACCGTCAAGCACGTGTCGTCACTCACCGGGATCCCGTCGGCGACGCTGCGCATGTGGGAGCGACGATATGGCGTGGTGGCGCCGACTCGCAGCTCTGGCGGCTATCGACTGTACGACGATGCCGCGGTCCAGCGACTCGTCGCCATGAGAGCCCTGGTCACCGCTGGATGGGCGCCGCGGCTAGCCGCCGAACAGGTCCTGTCCGGCACCACGATCGGTCCCTTCAACGGCGCCGGGTCCAGGTCCGAACTGACTCCCGACCCGGGGTCTACCTCCACCTTCTGGTCCAGCACCACGGTTTCGGGGGCCGATGAGGCCCTCGTTCGAGCCGCGATCGACATGGATCCTCGCGGGCTGAGCCGCAGTTTGGACAACGCCTTCGCGCAGGGTGAGTTCGAGGAGGTCGTCGACGACTGGCTGATGCCCGCCCTGGTGCTCGTGGGTGAGGCCTGGCACGAGGGCAGGGTGACAATCGCGGGAGAGCACCTGGTCAGCGCCGCCGTGTATCGCCGGCTCTCGACGGTGCTGGATGCGACGCCGGCCCCACCCACCCCTGCGGCGCCGACGGTCCTGGTCGGTCTGGCCCGGGGGTCGCGGCACGAGCTCGGCGTGCTGGCCTTCGCGACCGCGGTCAAGCGAGCGGGGCTGATGGTCAACTACGTCGGCGCCGACCTGCCGGTGGACAGCTGGGTGGTAGCGGTCACCCGGACGGAGCCCGACGCTGTCGTTCTTGCCGTTCCGGTTGGCGGCGACCTTCCCGCCGCGCGCGACACCGTGTCAGCGCTGCACGCGGCGCGGCCAGACCTGCCGGTCTTCGTCGGCGGTCGATATCAGGACCACGAGGTGGGGTCGGCGAGCACTCTGGGGCACCGGATCGGAACCGCCGCCGAACAGTTGGTCAAGGCCCTGGGATCCCAGACGTCAAAGACACCGAAGACACCGCCCTCGACGGCACCGACGCGCGACGCCACGAGCGCCTGACTACAGCGAGGCGCAGGCGAACCGGACCACCCGAGCTCCTCGGGCTCCAGCACCGACACCGAGGTGATGCAGTCCTGGGCCAGTCGGGCTGCGGGCCCGCCGATCGACCCGAGGTAGAAGCCGCCGTGGCTGTCGCAGGACTCGGTGACGACCTCGGACCGGTTGCCCTTGGCCAGCATCACCATCGAGCCGCCAGCGGCCTGGAACTGCTCGACGTAAAAGTCCACCCGACCGACCGTAGTGGGGCCGAAGGATCCCGAGGCCATCTGATCGGGGTCTTCGCGGGTCCGGCGTAGGAGACCGGATGGTCACGCATCGGCAACACCCCACCGGCGGAGCGGCCGCAGGTAGTGGGCGATGTCGCGTGTACGGCGTGTGGTCGGCGCCGGTGGGCAGCAGGTCGGAGTAGCGGAATTCAGGGCCTGACCTGATCTGGCACACCTGGGCAACGTTAGTCGCCCTCGACGCCGCGCTCGCTGCCCGGCGGTAACCTGGGGCGCATGCCGGAACCAGTCGTGCCTAGACCACCGGGCCCGCCTGGGCAATCCGGTGACCCCAGCCGTCTGCGCATCTGCGACGACGACCGGCACCAGGTGGCCGATCTTCTGCGCGATGCGGCGGGCGAGGGGCGCATCGACTTCGAGGAGCTCGACGAGCGGTTGACTGCGACTTACGCCGCCAAGACCTTCGCCGACCTGGTGCCGATTACCTCAGACCTGCCGATGCCTGGTAGTTCCGTCGGCGCTTCGACGCCGAGCATCCCCACCGGTTTCCAACCCTCGGGGGCCCAGCTGCCGGTGACTCGCCACGAGAGCACGATGGCGATCTTCGCGGGCTCGACCCGCAACGGGATGTGGGAAGTCGGGGAGTCGCACACGGCCTTCGCGATGATGGGTGGTGTCGAGATCGACCTGCGCGAGGCCAGGTTCACCGTCCGGGAGACGGTGATCAGCGCCAACGCGATTTGCGGTGGCATCGACATCTACGTCAACGCCCACACCCACGTGATCATCGACGGGACCGGCGTGATGGGTGGCTTCGACCAGGGTCGCGACCGGGTCGAGCCGCAGCTGGACGCCGGCTCACCCGTCGTACGCATCAAGGGTGTGGCGCTGATGGGCGGGGTCACCGTGACCCGCCGCGAGATGCCCGGGGACGAGAAGCCCCGCTGGAGCCTGCGTCGTCGCCGCTGACCTTGAGGCGGCGGCGCGCGAGGCGCGGTTGAGACGGAGCGGTCAGCGCCTCCTTCCGGGGACAGGGCGGGAGCGGTGGCCCCGATCAGCCTTCGCGCCGCAGGTGGATCAGGGTGACCGTCTCGGGGCGACGGCGCGGGATCCAGAACCCGCGGGTGGCCAGGTCGGCGCCGCGGCGGCGTACGCCACCGGTCGGGCCGGCGGTGAGCAGCGGCGCCGACTTGCTCATCGCGGTCGCCTCCACCGGCCCCTCCCAGTCCAGCGTGTACGACGCCGAGGGATCCAGTCCCGGCACCCGGATCGTGACCCCCCGATTGTGGGCCGACTCGTCCATCGCCACGTGCGCGATCAGTGCCTCGGAGCGATCCGCCGCAACCACCCCGTGCAGCAGCACCGTCGGATCGGCGGACTCGGGCCGGACGACACGACCGCTATGCAGCAGCCCCCGCAGCTCCTGGTAGCGCCGCACCCACGCGGCGAGCAGGTCCAGGTCCTCCTCGCTGGCAGCGTTGAGGTCCCATTCGATCCCGAAGGAGCCGAACATCGCGGTGGCACACCTGAAGTCGAGGGTCAGCGTCCGCCCGGTGCCGTGGGAGGTGGGGGAGGAGACGTGGGCCCCTAGGAGCTCCGGGGCGATCAGCTGCCCGGCCCAGCGTTGGATCTGCTGCCTGGCCAGGGCGTCGGTCATGTCGGAGGTCCAGAAGCGTTCGACCCTCTCGACGACGCCGAGGTCGATCCGCCCGCCACCGGAGGCACAGGACTCCCAGCGCACATCGGGATGGGCCGAGCGCAGCGCGTCGAGTAGTCGGTAGAACGCCACGGTCTGGGCGTGCGGCACGGCTGCCCCCCCGACTCGGCCGCTTCCGGCCTCGAGCAGGTTCCGGTTGTGGTCCCACTTCACGAACGCGATGTCATAGGCCGACAAGATGGTGTCCATCCGGTTGTAGATGTGAGCCCAGGCATCCTCGCGTGTCAGGTCGAGGACCTGCTGCGAACGCTCCAGGACGGGCTCGCGGTCACCGGTGGCCAGGATCCAGTCGGGGTGCTCGCGGTAGAGGTCGGAGTCGGGGTTGATCATCTCCGGCTCGAACCACAGCCCGAAGGACATCCCGAGTCCGCGGACGTGGTCGATCAAGGGGCTCAGCCCGCCCTGTTCGGCAGGCCAGACCTCGTCGTCGACCCACCAGTCGCCGAGTCCGGCGGTGTCGTCGCGACGATGGCCGAACCAGCCGTCGTCGAGCACGAACAGCTCCACCCCGACCCGAGCGGCCCGGTCGGCGATGCCACGTAGGCGGTCCAGGTCGTGGTCGAAGTAGACGGCCTCCCAGACGTTGAGGACCACCGGCTGGGTGGCCGGGTGGGTGGGTAGGGAGCGCTGCCAGGTGTGCAGGGGGGCGGCGAGACCGTCGAGCCCGTCGTCGGCGGCGGTGAAGAAGACCCAGGGTGTGGAGTACGACGCTCCCTGCTCCAGGACCACCTCGCCGGGCTGCAGCAGCTCCCCGCCGCCGACCGTGGTGGCCGAAGCATCGCTGCGCTCGACGCGCAGCACGGTGTTGCCGCTCCAGGCGACGTGCACGCCGTACACCTCACCGGCCGTGGTGGAGAAGCCTGGGGAGCCAAGCACCACCATCGTCGCCGAATTCAGGCCGGGACGACCGCCACGGCCCTCGCGCAGCCAGAGGCCGTCGGTGACCCGGTGTCGCTGGGGAGTGCGCTCGCGCTCGTGGCGCCCGGTGAAGTCGAGCACCTCGGTCAGGTGGTCGGCCACTGGCAGCACGACCTCCAGGCCTTCGAGAAGGTAGGAACTGTTCGCGGTGTTGGTCAGGGTGTGGCGCATCCGCAATGACCCCCCGACCAGCGACTCGACCTCGGTGAGCAGGGCGAGTCCGGCCGCCTCATCGCTGGCGGTGAGTCGAAGGCGCCGGTCGTCGGAGGTGACATCGTCGGTGTGGAAGCGGGTCGACCAGTCGCGCCCGGCCACCCTCGGGCCGGCTGGGTCCAGCCGCTGCCCGCGCAGGTGGGGCCGGGTGAACGTGAAGTGCGCATGCTCTCCGAGGAGGGACATCTCCGGTCCGTAGGCGTCGGTGCGGACGGGCTGATCGTTCATCGCGGCCGAGCTCAGGCCGGACCAGGTCACCAGGGGCAGCTGATCCTCGTCGAGCAGAAGCTCCAGGGTGGTTCGCGGCTGGCCGACGGGTGGGAAGAGCATGATTGGGGGCTCCTGGGCTGGGCGTAACGGTGACCCGGACCGGTCGATCGATCCGGGCCAGAACAGGCGCTCCAGGCTACCGCTGAACCTCGTTGGGCGGTGACCGCTCCAACCGGCGGGGAGGTCCGGTGGAGCCACGGGTGATCATCAACGTCGGAATGATTACCTCGCGAGGACCCCCTGTGCCGCGGATCAGTGCGATCGCCATCTCTGCGGCGAGCCGCCCCTGGGTGGCGACCATCTGGTCGATCGTGGTGAGGGCGAAGGGCTCGGCGATGGGATTGCCGTCCACGCTGATGATGGAGATGTCGTCTGGAACGGCCAACCCCCGCGCGATCACCGTAGCCAGCGCACTAACCGCGATCTCGTCCGAGTAGGCGAACATGGCGGTAGGCGGGTCCTCGAGATCGAGCAGTCGAGCCATGCCCCGGGCACCGGCCTGGCTCGTCAAAGGCAGGGTGACGATGTAATCGTCGCGCACCGGAAGCTCGTAGTTGGCCAGGGCGGTGGCGTAGCCGAGGCGGCGGTGAATGTCTGAGGTGGACCCGACGCCGTCAGTATCGCTGGTACGAATCATCGCGATCTTGGTGTGGCCGAGCTCGAGAAGGTGGGTGACCGCGTCGAAGGCAGCATGTCGATCGTCCACGAGAACCCGCGGAAATTCTCGGATTCGGCCGCCGGCCACGACGACGTGCTCACCCAGCAGACCCAGCCGCAGCTCCTCGTCGTACAGCAGTGGCAAGGCGATCATGATGACGGCGTCGACCTTGCGTCGGGCCGGCAGATCCCGGAAGAAGCGCGTCCGCTCCTCCTTGGTGACGACCTGATAGATCAACACATCGAAGCCGGCCTGACTTAGCGTTCGCTCGACGCTGGCCAGCATCGTGGCGTGGAACCAGACTCCGACGTGGGGCAGTACGACGGCCACTCGGCCGGTGTCTCTGCGGGCCAGCCCGGAGGCCTCCGGAGAGACCACGTAGGAGAGCTCCTCGGCTATCTCCTGGATCCGGGACCGGGTCGCGGGGCTCACGCCCGGCAGACCGCGTAGCGCCCGCGAAACCGTCGCGGTCGAGACCCCGGCGTGGGTCGCGACATCGCTCATGTTGACGCCGCCCAGCGGCGGCTCTGGAGGGTGGCTCATCGGCTAAACATCTCAAAAAGAACACATTTACGTAAGGGGTGTTGACCGAGTCGTCCGCATACGTCAACATAAATCCCGCAAACGTTTACGCGACCGAGGTCATAGTTCTTCGAACGGCACGACGGGTCGGGCGACCTCGGCAGAAGCGCAGTTCCGGGGCCGCGTCGATCGGCGCGGACTCTCCATGCAGGGCAGGCCTGCACGGACTCAGAAGCTCAAACAGGAGTAAAGATGGTCACAGGCAAACGACGTCGGTTGGCGGCAGTCGGAGCGGGCATGACCCTGGTCCTGGCGACCAGCGGCTGCCTCGCGAGCAGCGATGACGGGGGTGGCAGCGGTACCACGAGCAGCGGCACGTCGGGTGACGGCAAGGTCACCATCGCGGGTGCCTTCGCTGGTGCCGAGGAGACTGCCTTCGAGGAGTCCCTGACGAAGTTCGCGGACGACAACGACCTCGAGATCGACTACACCGGTGACGGCGACTTCACCACCACGATCAAGCAGCGGGTCCAGGCCGGAGACTCGCCCGACATCGGTCTCTTCCCGCAGCCCGGTGGCCTGTTGGAGCTCTCCGACGACATGACGCCGATCGGCGACATCATCGATCTCGGCGCCGTCGAGGAGACCCTGATCCCAGGGTTCCTCGAGGCGACCACCAAGGACGGCAACGTCTACGGTGTGCCGATGCGGATGGCGATCAAGAGCCTCGTGTGGTACCCCAAGAAGGCCTACAAGGACGGTGGGTACGACACCGAGCCCAAGTCGATCCAGGAGCTGCAGTCGGTCGCCGAGGAGATCGCCGGCGACGGCATCACTCCGTGGTGCATGGGTTGGGGTTCGGACCAGTCGACCGGCTGGGTCGGCACCGACTGGCTCGAGGAGCTGGTGCTCCGGACGTCCGGCCCGGACGTCTACGACCAGTGGGTCTCTCATGAGATCCCCTTCGACGACCCGCAGATCGTGGCGGCTCTCGACGAATTCGGCAAGATCGCCAAGGACCCCGAGATGGTCCTCGGCGGACCCAAGGCCGTGCTGAACACCCCCTTCGCCGAGGCCGGCCTGCCGTCCTTCGAGACCCCCCCGAAGTGCATGATGGAGCGCCAGGGCAACTTCGTCACCGGGTTCTACCCCGAGGACATTCAGTCTGACCTGGACAACCAGGTGGGTCTGTTCTCCTACCCGCCCTTCGAGGGTGGTTTCGACGGCCAGCCGGTGCTGGGCGGCGGCGACCTCGCTGCGGTGTTCGGCGACCCCGAGGACGAGGACATCGCCAAGGTGATGGAGTTCATCGCCTCCGACCAGTTCGGTGCCGAGTGGGCCGCTGCCGGCGGCTGGCTCTCCCCGCACACGACCTTCGACAACTCCCAGTACGCCGACGAGATCACCCGTCAGGTGGCCGAGATCGGCGCCTCGGCCGAGGTGTTCCGCTTCGACGGCTCCGATCTGATGCCCAAGGAGGTCGGCTCGGGCACCTTCTGGTCCGAGATGGTCAAGTGGGAGAGCGGCCAGTCGAGTGAAGACACGCTGGCCGCGATTGAGGCCTCCTGGCCGGCGTCATGACGCAAACGTCAAAAACGTCTCAAGGCTCCAGCACCGGTTCGACGGTGCTGGAGCCCGCCCCCCGGGGCTCGGGCGCGAACTTGAAGAAGGTCGTCGTCGGCGTCGCCGGCATCGTAGTGACGATCGTGGTGCTGCTCAACGTCTTCTTCGCCTTCGGCGCGAGGCCGCAGTGGTTCCTGGACAGCAAGATCCTGATCGGCATCCTGGCCGTCGGCCTGGGTGTCGGCGGGGCGGCGCTGTTCTTCTACTTCCTCAACATGGCGATCGAAGGGTTGCCCGACAAGGCGTCTGAAGCCCTGATCCCCTACGCCTACGTGCTGCCAGGCCTCGGTCTCATCGGATTGATGCTGCTCTACCCCGTGCTGCAGACCATCCTGTACTCGTTCGCCGACAAGGACAGTGAGAAACTCGTCGGTCTGGACAACTACAAGGAGATCTTCGGCGACTCGGTGTTCCGTCAGGCGCTGTTCAACAACCTGCTGTGGATCTTTGTGGTGCCCGCGGTCACGGTCTCGATCGGCGTCGTGGTGGCGGTGCTGGCCGACCGGTTGTCGGCCCGTGGCGAGAAGATCACCAAGAGCATCATCTTCCTGCCGATGGCGATCTCCTTCGTGGGTGCCTCCGCCATCTGGACGTTGGTCTACGACTTCAACGCCGGCAGCAAGCAGACCGGCTTGCTCAACGCGCTGTGGACCGCGGTCGGCGGCGAGCCGCAGACCTGGTTGCAGGTCTCGGACTTCCGGCTGAACTCATTGCTGCTGATGGTCATCTTGATCTGGTTGCAGGTCGGCTTCGCGATGATCCTGCTGTCGTCGGCGATCAAGGGGGTGCCCGGCGAGACCCTGGAGGCCGCTCGGATCGACGGGGCCAGCGAGTGGCAGATCTTCTGGAAGGTGATCATCCCGCAGATCAAGGGCACCATCATCACCGTCTTCGTGACCGTATTGATCCTGGTCCTGAAGGTCTTCGATATCGTCTTCGTGCTGACCAACGGTTTCTTCAACACCGAGGTCATCGCCAACCTCTTCTACAAGGAGGCCTTTGCCAACGGGCAGAATGGCACCGCCGCGGCGATCGTGGTCGTGCTACTGGCGGCTGTCACCCCGGTTCTGATCTACCAGGTCCGACACTTCCGTCAGGAGGACGCGAACCGATGAGCGATCGTACAAGTGCAGTGCTTCTCGCCGAGGCCGAATCAGAGGCGGCGAGCAACACCAAGAAGAAGTCCCGCGCCCCGGGGCAGATGAAGGACGGCCGACAGCGCAGCTGGGTCGCCATCGCCTCGATGGCTGTGCTGAGCCTGTTGTGGACGTTGCCCACGATCGGCCTGCTGGTCTCGTCACTGCGCAATCGCGTCGACGTGGCGCGGTCGGGCTGGTGGGAAGCGGTTCTCAAGCCATTCAGCTGGACCTTCGACAACTACACCCGGGTGCTGGAGGGCACCGACATCGGCACCGGGTTCGTCAACAGCCTCGTGGTGGCTATCCCCGCTACGGTGATTCCGATCATGTTCGCGGCGTTCGCGGCGTACGCCTTCACCTTCATGAGCTTCCGGGGCAAGGACGTCATCTTCATCGCGATCGTGGCCACCATGGTGGTGCCGATCCAGGTGGCGTTCCAGCCGATGCTGAACCTCCTGGGCCCCAACGGTCTGGGCATCAGCGGTCAGTACCTCGCCGCGTGGCTGTTGCACACCGGGTTCGGGATGCCGTTGGCGATCTACACGCTGCGCAACTACATGACGACGTTGCCGCGCACGGTGATCGAGTCCGCGAAGATCGACGGGGCGACCCACTACCAGACCTTCTGGAAGTTGATCTTCCCGATGTCGGTGCCGGCACTGGCCGCGTTCGCCATCTTGCAGTTCCTGTGGGTGTGGAACGACCTGCTGATCGCCAAGCTGTTCTTGCGGCAGAACCCCACCGTCATCGTGGAGCTGCAGGGCCTGCTCGGCACCCAGGGTCAGGGGAGGGAGTTGCTGACCGCTGGCGCCTTCATCTCGATGCTTCTGCCGATGATCGTGTTCTTCGTCATGCAGCGCTACTTCGTCCGTGGTCTCACCGCGGGTGCTGAGAAGGGCTGACCCACTCTGTCACCGCAACGCAACGCGGGTGTCGCACGGTCTTGTGCGGCACCCGCGTTGCGTCCTACGGTGCACTAGTGTGATGCACATCGCACTGTCCACTCTCACTACGGATCGTCCGGCACGTACCTGCCGGTGAAGGAGTTGTATCAAGCATGGCAACAGTGACTTTCGAGAAGGCCCAGCGCTGGTATCCTGGTTCTGACACCCCGGCCGTCCCCGCCCTCGACTTGGAGATCGA
>JBBPYJ010000147.1:0-12194 GCA_038200025.1 Propionibacteriales bacterium
CTGCTCCTTGCCCCACGCGACCAGTTCGTCCTCGGTGATCTCGGCCCCGCCATCGACTGGGTCGTTGCGGATCACCACCGCCTTGATCTCCTCGCCGTGCTGCTCGTGCTCGACCCCGATGACCGCGGCCATCGACACCGCTTCGTGGGTCATCAGCACTTCCTCGATCTCGCGCGGGTAGACGTTGTAGCCACCGCGGATGATCATGTCCTTGGAGCGGTCGACGATGTAGTAGTTGCCGTCCTCGTCGCGGCGTGCGAGGTCCCCGGACCGGAACCACCCGTCGCGCATCACCTCGGCGGTGGCCTCGGGCCGGTTGAGGTAGCCCTTCATGATGTTGTGCCCGCGCATCGCGATCTCGCCGATCTCGTCGGCACCCTCGACGGTGTTCCACTCGTCATCGATCAGCTTGCATTCCACGCCCCAGATCGGAATGCCGATCGAACCGGGGATCGGGTCTCGATCGGGGTCGGAGAAGGTCGCCACCGGCGCGGTCTCCGAGAGCCCGTAGCCCTCCAGGATCTGCACGCCGAGCCGATTTTTGACCTGCCTGATGATCTCCACCGGCAAGGCCGCACCCCCGGAGACCGCCACCCGGAGGTTCTTCGCGAGCTCGCCCACGTCGGCACCCTCGTCGAGCGCGTGCAACAGCCCCCACCACATCGTGGGTACGCCGGCGAAGAAGCTGACCTTCTCCTTCTCCATCAAACCCACCGCCTGCTCGGCGTCGAACCGCGGCATCAGCACCAGGGTCGAGGCCTGGGAGAACCCGGCGTTCATCTGCACCGTGGAGCCGAACGAGTGGAACAGCGGCAGCGTCACCAGATGGACGTCGGTGGCCGGCTTGGAATCGAAGAGCCGGTTGCAGCCCAGCGCGTTCATCACCAGGTTGCTGTGCGACAGCTCCGCGCCCTTGGGCTGGCCGGTAGTGCCGCTGGTGTAGAGGATGACCGCGGTGTCGGACTCCGAGGTCACCGCCGACTCGAAGGTGGTCGACTGATCCTCGACCGCCGCGGCGAAGGTCTTCTCACCCTCGATCGAGGACTCCGCGCTGGGGTCGGCCATCACCACGAAGAAGTCGGTACAGGCCTCGGCGGCGTCGTACCCCTTCTTGCCCTCCGCACCCATCGCCAGCTCGGGCGTGCCCTGGAAGCAGAAGTAGGCCTTGGCGGCAGAGTCCTCGAGGTAATAGGCGTTCTCGCGGCCCTTGTTGAGCACGTTCAGCGGCACCACGACCGCGCCGGTCTTGAGGATCCCGTAGTAGAGGATCGGGAAGTACGGCAGGTTCGGGCAGGTCATCGCCACCCGGTCCCCCGACTCGATCCCCAGCGAGACCAGCAGGTTGGCCACCTGATTGGCCGCGCCGTCGATCTGCGCGTAGGTGAGGCGGGTGTCGCCGAGCACCACCGCGTCGCGGTCGGGATAGCGGCGGACACTGTCTTCAAGGAGGATCGCGAGGTTGTGCATGCGACCAACCTAGTCGGACCCTAGGCGGGGCCGGTGTCGCTGAGGATCCGCGAGGCCCGCAACAGGTCCGAACGGACCGACTTGGCGGCCAGCAGCCCGGCGGCGCGCACCGCGATCGCCCACGGTCCAGAACCAGTGATCGTGCCCTCGGTGGTCAACCGGCAACCGGTCGCGGTAGCCACGAAACGCATCGTCAGCAACCCCTCGATGCCGCCCCAGCGGCCCACCTCGGCGAACACCCGGTAGGGCACCAGCTCGGTGATCTCCATCCGCGGCTTCACCCCGGTCATCGTGGTGTCGCGCCACTTCATCCCGACCGCGGGCTCGGCGTCGCGCTCGTCCAGGCGCACCGACAGCAGCGACGCCTGCCACTGCGGGCGGTTGCGCGGCTCGATGAGGTAGGTGAACGCCACCCTCGGCGAGTGCGGCAGGTCCACCACGGTGGTGAAGTCGACGCTGGTCACGATGCTGCCACCGGCTCGAACTGCTGTCCGGTCAGCCGCTCGAAGGCTTGGACGTAGCGCCAGCGGGTCCGCTCGGTCACCTCGTCGGGAAGCGACGGGGGTGCCTCACCCGAGTTGCGGTCCCAGCCGGAGTCCGGCGAGAGCAGCCAGTTGCGCACGATCTGCTTGTCGTACGACGCCTGCGCGCGGCCCGGCTCCCACTCGTCGGCCGGCCAGAAGCGGGACGAGTCCGGGGTCAGCACCTCGTCGGCCAGAAAGATTCCACCGTCGGGGCCCTCTTTACGACTGAGCCCGAACTCGACCTTCGTGTCGGCGAGAATGATGCCTCGCTCGCGGGCGATCTCCTCGGCCCGGGCGTAGAGGGCCAGGGTCAACCGGCGGAGCTCTGCGGCATCCTCCTCCCCCACTTGCGCGGCGACGGTGGCGTAGTCGACGTTCTCGTCGTGGTCCCCCACGGCCGCCTTGGTGGCCGGGGTGAAGATCGGCTCGGGCAGCCGGGAGCCGTCCTCGAGTCCGACGGGCAAGGCGATCCCGCAGACCCCGCCGGTGCCGCGGTAGTCGACCAAACCCGAGCCGGTCAGGTAGCCCCGCGCCACGCACTCCACGGGGAACATCTCCAACGAGCGACAGATCACCGCTCGCCCGCGAACGGCCTCAGGCACGTCGGTCGACAGCACGTGGTGGGCCACGACGTCGGCCAGCTGCTCGAACCACCACAGCGACATCTGGGTCAGGATCGCGCCCTTGTCGGGCACGGGGGTGTCCAGCACGAAGTCGAAGGCCGAGAGCCGGTCGCTGGCGACCATCAGCAGCTCCCCGGCGTACGGTCCGGTGTCGAGGCGGTAGAGGTCGCGCACCTTGCCCGAGTGCAGATGGGTCGCGCCCTCGATCTGCGGCGCGGGCGGCAGTACGACGTCGGGCATGCCGCAAACCTTAACCAGGCGGCCCGCCCAACCCACCCGCGAGGCTGGGGAGATGGCCGAGTCAGCAGAAGCGGTGTACGCCCGGGTGGTGACGGCGGTCGGGGAGGACGGGCGGCTGCCGCTCTCCTCCACACCCGAGGGATGTCTTTCCTCGGGAGGTGAGCGACGGATCCCTGGCGACCCGGGTCTTCCGCCTCCCGGGCGAGGACTACGCGACCGTGGCGCGCGAGCCGGCGTACCACGGTCGGGCGCTGGTCTGACGGCACCGCCGGCGCCGTTGTCAGTTCGGGTAGACGGTGTACTGCATCAGCGTCTTGCCCGGCAGGCCGCCGGTGATCACCACGAACCAGCCGTCGGAGGTGAAGTCGGCGGTCGAGCTGGTCGGTCCGGCGCTGATCACGTCCTTGCCCTGCTTGAACCCCGCGTCGATCAGTCGGGTCGAGGCGTCGTCGAAGGCGGTCCCGAAGTCGGTGTCGGGATAGACCTTGACCAGGTAGGAGTTGAGGCCCTCGTTGAAGAGGACCTCGCCGATCTCGCCGTCGACCAGCGGCACCTCATCGACGGGGAAGGTCGCTGGTAGTTCTCCCTCGGCGATCGGTTCGCCGGTCGCTTCATCGCTCGGTTCCGCAGAGTCGGTTGGCGACTCGGTCGGTGCAGCGGCAGTCGTCGTACTCACCGGCCCGGCCGCCGGCTCGTCATCGCCACCGCAGCCGGCCAGCAGGACCGACCCGAGCACGAGACCCAGGAGGGGGGCCACAAGGGCGCGGACAGAAAGCGGGGTGTTCACAGGGCTCATCTTCCCTGACGAACGTCGACGCCGCGGACTCCTCGCGCTCAGACGATGGCGCCGGGGGCGTACGTCGCAGCCTCCGGGTAGCGGTCGGTCACCTCGGCCACCCGGCGTACGACGTCGCGCACCTGGTCGACCGCGGCGCCGGTGAAGGCGATCGGCTCACTCACCAGCTCGTCGATCGCGGCCCGGTCCAGGCCGAGGCGGGAGTCCGCAGCGAGCCGGTCGAAGACATCGTTGTCGACCTGCCCGGCGCGCATGTCGAGGGCCACCCCGACGGCCGCCTGCTTGATCACCTCGTGGGCGGTCTCGCGGCCCACCCCGGCGCGTACCGCGGCCATCAGCACCTTGGTGGTGGCCAGGAACGGCAGGTAGCGGTCGAGCTCGCGCTGGATCACCGCAGGGAAGGCGCCGAACTCGTCGAGCACGGTCAAGAAGGTGCGGAAGAGCCCGTCGGTAGCGAAGAACGCGTCCGGCAGCGCGACCCGGCGGACCACCGAGCAGGACACGTCGCCCTCGTTCCACTGGTCGCCGGCCAGCTCGCTGACCATCGACAGGTGACCGCGCAGCACGACGGCGAGGCCGTTCACCCGCTCGCAGGAGCGGGTGTTCATCTTGTGCGGCATCGCCGACGAGCCGACCTGGCCCTCGGCGAAGCCCTCGGTGACCAGCTCGATCCCGGCCATCAGCCGGATCGTGGTCGCCAGGTTCGAGGGGGCCGACACCACCTGCACCAGCGCGGACACCACGTCGAAGTCCAACGACCGCGGGTAGACCTGGCCGACGCTGGTCAGCACCCGTTCGAACCCCAGGTGGGCGGCGATCCGACGCTCCAGGTCGGCCAGCCGCTCGGCGTCGCCGTCGAAGAGGTCGAGCATGTCCTGGCCGGTGCCCATCGGACCCTTGATGCCGCGCAGCGGGTAGCGCGCCAGCAGCTCCTCGATCCGCTCGAGGGCGATCAGCAGCTCCTCGGCGACCGACGCGAACCGCTTGCCCAACGTGGTGGCTTGGGCGGCAACGTTGTGGGAACGCCCGGCCATCACGGTGACCTCATGCTCGCTGGCCAGCCGAGCCAGCCGGGCCAGTGTCGCCACCGAGCGATCCCGGACCAGCGCCAGTGAGGCGCGGATCTGCAATTGTTCGACGTTCTCGGTGAGATCGCGCGAGGTCATGCCCTTGTGGATGTGCTCGTGTCCGGCGAGGGCGCAGAACTCCTCGATCCGGGCCTTCACGTCGTGGCGGGTGATCGCCTCGCGTTCCGCGATCGACGCAAGGTCGACCCGTTCGACGACGGCCTCGTAGTCCTCGATCACCCCGTCCGGGACCTCGACGCCCAGGTCTCGCTGAGCCCGCAGTACGGCAATCCACAGCCGTCGTTCCAACACGATCTTGTGCTCGGGCGACCAGATCGCCGCCAGGTCGGGCCCGGCGTAACGGGTGGCCAGCACGTTGGGCACGTCGGGAACGGTCACGCCCGAATCGTCCCACGGTCAGCGAAGGTCAACGGCACGTCCCACTATCGGCTCCATCGGCCGCGGCGAGTGCGATATCCCGGCGCCACTGCGCGCCGGGGAACGAGATGGTCGCGACCCCCTCGTAGGCCTTGGCCCGGGCATCGGCGACGTCAGCGCCGACGGCAACGACGGCAAGGACCCGCCCGCCGGCGGTGACCAGCCGGCCAGCGTTATCCAGCGCGCTTCCGGCGTGGACGATGTGGACGTCGGGTTCGCGGTCGAGGGTCTCGGTCCCGACGATCACGTCATACGACGAGGACGACTCCGGGTAGCCGGCGCTGGCCATCACTACCCCCACCACGGCGCCCGGCTTCCACACCGGGGCGGGCACCTCGTCGAGTCGTCTGGTCGCGGCGGCGTACAAGAGCTCGAACAGCGAGCAGTCCAGCAGCGGCAGCAACACCTGGGTCTCGGGGTCGCCGAAGCGGGCGTTGAACTCCACCACCCGCACGCCGCCCGCGGTCAGCGCGAGGCCGGCGTACAGCAATCCGGCGAAGGGGGTGCCGCGTCGAGCCATCTCGTCCACCGTCGGTTGCAGCACGTCGCGCAGCACCTCGTCGCCCAGACCCGGCGGCGCCCACGGCAGCGGTGTGTAGGCGCCCATCCCGCCGGTGTTCGGACCCTGGTCGCCGTCGCGGATCCGCTTGAAGTCCTGGGCCGGCTGGAGGGGATAGACGGTGGCCCCGTCGGTGATCGCGAAGATCGACACCTCGGGGCCATCCAGGAACTCCTCGATGATCACCTGCTCGCAGCCGGCCGCATGGGCGAGCGCCTCGGCACGATCCTGGGTCACCACGACGCCCTTGCCGGCCGCCAGCCCATCCTCCTTGACGACGTACGGCGCTCCCAGCTCCGCGAGCGCGGCCGCCGCCTCGTCGGGGGTCCGGCAGACGAAGGCGCGCGCGGTCGGCACCTCGGCGGCGGCCATCACGTCCTTGGCGAACGCCTTGGAGCCCTCAAGCTGGGCGGCCTTACGCGACGGTCCGAAGCAGGCGATCCCTCGCGCGGTCACCTCGTCGGCCACCCCGGCCACCAGCGGCGCCTCGGGACCGACGACGACCAGATCCACGCCCAGACGCTGGGCCAGATCGGCCACCGCGACACCCGACAGCTGGTCCACCGGGTGCAACGTGGCGAGCGCCGCCATTCCTGGGTTGCCGGGTGCAGCGTGGACCTGGGCCACCTGCGGGTCTGCGGCCAGGGCTAGCACCAGAGCGTGCTCCCGACCGCCGGTGCCGATCACGAGGGTCTTCACAGTCGATGATCCTAAGGCGCTGCTGCTTCGGCCGACCCCACACGCACGGCGATCTGTCAGCGGAGTAGCTCGACGCCAGTTCGAGGGGCGCTGGCCCGGCGCTAGCCGGGATCCGCCAACGGGTCGAGGACATCCAGTTCGCGGAAGCGGTGGAACCCCCGGTCGCGGGTGACCATCGTCGCCCCGTGCTCCATGGCGAGCGAGGCGTAGTACGCCTCCGGAATGTCGTTGGCACGCAACCGGTGGTCGCGCACCAAACCGGCGAACACCCGCCAGTGCCGGGCCCCCGGGCGGACGACGACGGCCGATGGTGCGGCCAGCAGACTCCCGGCGAAGTCGATGGCATCCGAGGGGATGGTGGGTTCGGTGAAGACGCGTGGATTGGTGACGATCCGGACCATCGAGGCCAGCACGTGCTCGCTGAGCCCGACCGGTCGCGGACCGACAAGCCTGGACTCGACCCAGTCACGGGTGCGGTCAGCCTCCGGCGACTCTGCGGGTCGCAGGGCGTGCACGCAGATGTTGACGTCGAGGAACAGCACCCTCAGAACCCGGCCGGCCGCTCGTTGTCGCCCTGCCGCTCGGCCATCTGCTCCTTGTCGTAGAGATCGACACCGGGCGCCAGCCCGGGATTAGCGTAGGTGAGGCGAGGAAGCTCGTAGCGGTCGGGTGCGGGCTCGGACGAGCGCGCATCGTCGAGCAGGGCGCGCAGCGCGTCCTCGAGGACCGAGCCGATCGTACGGTGCTCGCGGGCCGCCCTCAGTTTGGCTTCCGCCAGCAGGTGCTTGTCGATGTTGACCGTTGTCCGCATGCCTGCATCATAACATCAGCGCAAGCACATCAAATCATCAAGCGTGGTCACTCGTCGTGGACGACCAGCGTCTGCTCACGACCCGGACCGACCCCGACGCCCCAGATCTGGGTGCCCGACATCTCCTCGAGCGCCTGGACGTAGGCCTGGGCGTTCTTCGGCAGCTCAGCGAAGGTCCGGCAGGCCGACAGGTCCTCCCACCAGCCGTCGAGGTGCTCATAGATCGGCTTGGCGTGATGGAACTCGGTCTGGGTCATCGGCATCTCCTCGTGCCGGACCCCGTCGATCTCGTAGGCCACGCACACCGGCACCCGCTCCCAGCTCGACAGGACGTCGAGCTTGGTCAAGAACAGGTCGGTCAGGCCGTTGACGCGACTGGCGTAGCGGGCGACCACGGCGTCGTACCAACCGCAGCGGCGGTCGCGCCCGGTCGAGACCCCGACCTCACCGCCCACCTTCCACAACTTCTCGCCATCGGCGTCGAAGAGCTCAGTGGGGAACGGCCCCGAGCCGACCCGGGTCGTATAGGCCTTGATCACCCCGATCACCCGGTCGATCCGCGTCGGCCCGACGCCCGAGCCCGTGCAGACCCCGCCGGCGACCGCATTGCTGCTGGTCACGAAGGGGTAGGTGCCGTGGTCGACGTCGAGCATCGTCGCCTGCGCACCCTCGAAGAGCACCGTCTTGTCAGCGTCGAGCGCCGTGTTCAGCAGCAGCGAGGTGTCGGCCACCATCGGGCGCAACCGCTCGGCGTACGACAGCAGTTCCTCCACGACCGCGTCGACCGAGACCGCACGACGGTTGTAGATCTTGGCCAGCGCCTGGTTGCGCAGGTCCAGTGCGCCGTCGACCTTCTGGGCCAAGATCTTCTCGTCGAAGAGGTCCGCGACCCGGATGCCGAGCCGGTTGACCTTGTCGGCGTACGCCGGACCGATCCCGCGGCCGGTGGTGCCGATCTTGTTGCTGCCCAGGAAACGCTCGGTGACCTTGTCGATCGTGGAGTGGTAGGAGGCGATGATGTGGGCGTTGGCCGAGATCACCAGCCGGTCCTCGATGCCGTCGATCCCCCGTGCGGTCAGCGAGTCGATCTCGCGGAACAGTGCGTCGGGTGCGACGACCACGCCATTGCCGATCACGCTGGTGCAGCCCGGCGTGAGGATCGCGCTCGGCAGCAGGTGGGTCGCGAACTTCTCGCCGTCGATCACGATGGTGTGACCCGCGTTGTGACCCCCCGACGTGCGCACCACGTAGTCCATGGTCTGCGTCGTCGTGAGCAGGTCGGTCGCCTTGCCCTTGCCCTCGTCGCCCCACTGGGCGCCGAGGATGACGATGGCGGGCATAACCGCTCCTTTGCTGGTCGGGCCGGTGGGGCGAAGAACCCTAGGCGGGGACGTTATCGCACCCGTTGGGTACAGTCCGTGCCGTGGACCCAGTGCTGTTGATCATGAACAGTCAGGCGGGGACCGCTGCCGAGGAGGGTCTGCTCCCCGCTCTGGCGATCCTTCAGGAGCACATCTCGGTGGAGATCGCCTCGTCGGACAATCCCGGCGAGCTCGACGGGGTGCTGCACCGGGCCGGCTCGCGACGGATCGTGGTCGCGGGCGGCGATGGCAGCCTGCACGCCGTCATCACTGCTCTGCACCGGCGCAACGAACTGTCGCAGGCGGTGCTCGGCCTGCTGCCGATGGGCACCGGCAACGACTTCGCCCGAGCCCTGGGGGTCCCCCTGGACATCGAGGCTGCCGCCCGCTTGTTGCTCGAGGGCCAGGTCCGCCCCGTCGATGCGATCCTCGACGACACCGGGCAGGTGGTGGTCAACAGCGTCCATGTCGGAGCCAGCGCCCAAGCCAGTCGCCGCGGCCACCGATGGAAGCACCGCCTGGGCTCTCTAGGCATCGGTCGGGTGAACCTGGGTCGGTTCGGCTACCCGATCGGCGCCCTGGAAGCCGCGGTCATGCCCCCGTCCCTGCACCTGCGGGTCGAGGTGGACGGCGAGGTCGTGAACCGGCTGGACCAGCCGCTGTTGATGGTCGCCATCGGCAACGGCACCAGCGTCGGCGGCGGTGCTGAGATCACCCCGGAAGCCGACCCTGAGGATGGCCAGTTGGACGTCATGATCTCGCGGGCGATCAGTCCGATCGCCAAGGTCGCCTACGCGGTGGAGGTCGCCCGCGCCTCGCACCTGGAGCGCGACGACGTGACGTGGCTTCGGGGTCGCAGCGTCACGATCAGCGGTGAGGACTTCTACACCTCCGCCGACGGCGAGATCTCCGGACCGGACCGTCGGCGGACCTGGCGGCTGGAGCGAGCGGCGTACAAGATGATGCTGCCCTAGCTGGACAAGTAGCCGCGGCGTTGCGCCTCGACCCCGGCCTGGAAGCGGGTGTCGCAGCCGAACTCGATCATCAGCTCGCCCACCCGGCGACGCACCGTGCGCAGGCTCAGTCCCAGCGCTCGGGCGACGTACTCATCCTTGTGTCCGTCGGCCAGCATCCGCAGGATGAACCGCCTCGAGTCGGGTCGCGGCGCCGTGTCCAGCTCGGGGATCGGCTCGGCCCGCCCCCACAACTCCTCGTAGAACAGCCGCAGCGCTGCGACCAGCGCCGGTTGGCGCACCAGCAGGCGAGGGTCGTCGGTGTGACCGAGCGGCTCGGGCAGGATCGCGTGGGTGGACCCCAGGATCACCATCCGGGTCGGCAGCTCGGCAAGCAGTCGGACCTGCTCGCCGGCGCGGGCCCGGGCCATCAATGCCTCGGGGGCCTCCGTCAGGGCTACCGCCGGGTAGATCGCCCGCGAGGCGCGTCCAGACGTCACCATCTCGGCGATCAGCGCAACCATCGACTGCTCACGCTCCATCCGCCACGCGTCGGGGCGCAGCCACAGCAGATCGCCGTGCGTGTGCGAGAGCATGTAGGTCCAGAGCGCCAAGGGGTCGCCGCCCGAGGTCACCTCACCGTCCAGGTGCTGTAAGTCGTCGACGGCGCCCGCCGCGGGTCGCGCCGCCGCCGACATCATCAGCGGCAGGGTCTGGGACAGTCGGGCCATCCGGTCTGCGGACAGCCGTGCCGACTCTGCCTCGAGGTGTAGCAGGGTCTCCATCGCCTCAGCCAGGGGCAGCACCAGCACGCGGCCGTCCCCGATGCTGACCAGACCGAGTCGCGTCAGGCCGAGGAGCGCAGAGTCCAGGTCCCGTGGGCGGTGGCGCAACATCGCCGCGACGTCCGCGACCGTGGCGCCGGACATCGGCAGCAACCGCATGTAGAGGCGCTCATCGATGGCCGAGAACCAGGCAGTCGATCCCGGCGCGCTGCGCTCCAGTTCCATCGTGGCATGTTACTGCCAGCGTCAACGGCTACCCACGTGGCTGAGGCCGGTCATGGGAGCCTGAGCGAGTCGCTCAGGAACCGGGGGTCCTGAATCGATCGGGGCGTCGACGAGGGCAACGGAAGCGCCGCAGGGGACGATTCCGTGGCCCTCGTTCTCTGCCACTAACCTGACCGCCATGGCCGGAAACTCAAGCGTTGGCCCTCCCGCGGACTGGGTCACCCGCGCCGCCGACGACGTAGAGCGCCATGCTGGCGACGCCGATCTGCTCACCGTCGCCTCAGGTGCCAGCCCGTCGGGACCCATCCACCTGGGCAACCTGCGTGAGTTCATCACCCCGCACTTCGTCGGTGAGGAGCTGCGCCGTCGGGGCCGCACGGTGCGGCACTTGCACTCCTGGGACGACTACGACCGCTTCCGCAAGGTGCCCGTAGGCGTGCCGGTGGAATGGACCGACCACATCGGGCGCCCCCTCTCGGCCGTTCCCGACCCGTGGGAGTGCCACGCCTCCTGGGCCGAGCACTTCAAGGCTCCGCTACGCGCCGCGCTCGCCCAGCTGGGCGTGGAGATGGACGAGATCGACCAGACCCAGAGGTATCAGGCCGGTACCTACCGCGAGCAGATCCTGCTCGCGGTCTCCCGGCGCGACGAGATCGAGCGGGTGCTCAGCCAGCACCGGACCAAGGCGGCTCCCACCGCGGAGACCCAGCAGGAGGCCGAGGCGATGGCCGAGTCGGTGGCGCTGGACGACGAGCCGGTTAGCGGCTCCGGCGACTTGGCTCGCTTCCCGTTCAAGGCCTGGTGCGCCCAGTGCGGTCGCGACACGACTGACGCCACGGCGTACGACGATGCGACGCACCAGTTGGACTACCGCTGCTCGGCCTGTGGTTTCACCGGCTCGACGAACCTGGCCACCGAGGACGGCGGCAAGCTCGTATGGAAGGTCGACTGGCCGATGCGCTGGGCCTTCGAGCGCGTCGACTTCGAGCCCGCCGGACTCGACCACATGACGCCGGGCTCGTCGTACACCGTAGGCCAGCAGCTGGTCTCCTCGGTCTTCGACTGGCGCGCCCCGGCCCGGGTCACCTACGCCTTCGTGGGCTTCGCCGGCGTCCAGAAGATGTCGTCTTCGGCGGGCGGTGTGCCGACCGCCGCCGACGCCCTGCGCATCCTGGAGGCCCCGATCCTGCGCTGGCTCTACGTGCGGCGGGCACCCAAGCAGGCCTTCGACATCGATTTCGGCCCCCAGGTCGTGCGGCTGTACGACGAGTGGGACGCGCTGGCGCGCAAGGCCGGCGACCCCGCCAAACGCGACGCGGCCGTGCTTGCCTACGAGCGGGCCTGCTCGACCTCGACCGCCGGGACCCTGCCGGTGCCCCGGGTGCCGGTGCCGTTCCGGGTGCTCTCCTCGGTCGCCGACGTCACCGCCGGCTCGGCGGACCAGATCAGTCGGATCGTCAGCGACCTGGGCCATCCGCACGACGACGTCGCCGACCTCGAGCCGAGGCTGGACAAGGCGATGGCCTGGACCGAGGAGTTCGTCGCGCCCGAGGAGCGCACCACCGTGCGGTCGACTCCCGACACTGCCGCGCTGGCCGTCTTGTCCGAGCGGGAGTCCTCCTGGTTGCGGCTGCTGCGCGACGGGC
>JBBPYJ010000148.1:0-21886 GCA_038200025.1 Propionibacteriales bacterium
GTCCGCCGCCCCGAGCTGACCGTGGCCACCATGGACCACAACGTGCCGACCACCGACATCGACCTGCCGATCGCGGACAAGGTCTCGGCCACCCAGGTCGACACCCTGCGCCGCAACTGCGCCGAGTTCGGGGTCCGGCTGCACCCGCTCGGTGACATCGAGCAGGGCATCGTGCACGTCGTCGGCCCGCAGCTGGGCCTGACCCAGCCCGGCATGACGATTGTCTGCGGCGACAGCCACACCAGCACCCACGGCGCCTTCGGAGCGCTGGCCTTCGGGATCGGCACCTCCGAGGTCGAGCACGTGCTGGCCACCCAGACCCTGCCGCAGGCCCGCTCCAAGACGATGGCGGTCACCATCAACGGTTCCCTGCCCGACGGCGTCACCGCCAAGGACATGGTGCTGACGTTGATCACCCACACCGGCACCGGCGGCGGCCAGGGGTACGTCGTGGAGTACCGCGGCCAGGCCATCGAGGAACTCTCGATGGAGGGCCGGATGACGGTGTGCAACATGAGCATCGAGTGGGGTGCCAAGGCTGGCTTGATCGCTCCCGACCAGACCACCTTCGACTACCTCGAGGGCCGCCCGGAGGCGCCCAAGGGCGACGACTGGACCGCGGCGGTCGAGGCCTGGACGGCGCTGGCGACCGACGACGACGCCTGGTTCGACGAGGAGATCGTCCTCGACGCCTCGACGATGACCCCCTTCGTGACCTGGGGGACCAACCCCGGCCAGGGCGTCCCGCTCGGCGGTTCGGTCCCGGCGCCCAGCGACTTCGAGGACGACAACGACCAGGTGGCCACCGAGAAGGCGCTGGAGTACATGGCGCTGACGGCCGGCACCCCGATGCGCGAGATCAAGGTCGACACCGTCTTCGTCGGATCGTGCACCAACGGCCGGATCGAGGACCTGCGGCTCGCGGCCCAGATCATCGAGGGTCGTCACGTCGACGCCGACACCCGAATGCTGGTGGTCCCGGGGTCGGTTCGGGTGCGTCTGCAGGCCGAGGACGAGGGCTTGGACGTGATCTTCAAGGCCGCCGGCGCCGAGTGGCGCGGCGCGGGATGTTCGATGTGCCTGGGCATGAACCCCGACCAACTGGCTCCCGGGGAGCGCAGCGCCTCCACCTCGAACCGCAACTTCGAGGGACGCCAGGGCAAGGGCGGCCGCACCCACCTGGTCTCGATCCCGGTGGCGGCGGCGACCGCCGTACGCGGCACGCTCTCCTCGCCGGCCGACCTCACCCCGCTCTAGGCCGCAGCGCCCACCCGACAGGAGTCACGACATGGACAAGTTCACCCGGCACACCGGGATCGGCGTGCCGCTGCGCCGCAACAACGTCGACACCGACCAGATCATCCCCGCGGTCTACCTCAAGCGGGTCACCCGCAACGGGTTCGAGGACGGGCTCTTCGCGGCCTGGCGCAACGATCCCGACTTCGTGCTGAACCAGGCGGCGTACAGGTCGGGGACCGTGCTGGTCGCCGGGCCGGACTTCGGCACCGGTTCCTCGCGTGAGCACGCGGTGTGGGCGCTGCAGAACTACGGCTTCAAGGCCGTCATCTCCCCGCGCTTCGCCGACATCTTCCGCGGCAACTCCGGCAAGGCTGGACTGCTGGCCGCCCAGGTCGACGACAAGGTCGTACTGCGCCTCTGGGATCTGCTCGCCGAGCAGCCCGGCGCCGAGATCACCGTCGACCTGGAGAGTCGCACCGTGACCGCTGGCGAAGGACCAAACCTGATCGAGGACAGTTTCGACATCGACGACTACACCCGCTGGCGGTTGCTCGAGGGTCTCGACGACATCAGTCTGACCATGGCTCGCGCGGACGAGATCACCGCCTTCGAGGGCACGCGGCCGTCGTACAAGCCGCGCACGATGGCCTGACTTGGACTGCAATAGTCACGGCGCGTCCCCGTGTGGTGATTGTGACCGGGCTGGGAATTGCCTAGTTTGGAAGGCAACCAGTCGGGTACAGGCCCGACTCCTGGTGCTGGAGGGGAAGCCCCGTGAACAAGTCTCAGTTGGTCGACGCACTTGCGGCACAGTTCGGCGGCAACCGAAAGTCTGCCAAGCACGCGCTGGAATCGGTCCTCGACACCATCACCCGTGAGGTCGCCAAGGGCGAGAAAGTCGCGATCACCGGCTTCGGCTCCTTTGAGAAGCGGGTCCGCGCGGCGGGCTATGCCCGCAACCCCGCCACCGGAGACCGGATCCGCACTGTGGAGAAGGCGGTGCCGAAGTTCACCCCCGGCCAGGACCTGAAGAACATCATCGCCGGGGTCAAGTCGCTGCCGCAGCTGACGTTGGACACCGCGGTCGCCGCCGCAACAGGGGCCAAGAACGCAGTCGCCAAGCAGGCCGCACCGGCGAAAAAGGCGCCCGAGAAGAAGGCCCCCGAGAAGAAGGCGCCAGCCAAGAAGACCCCAGCCAAGAAGGCGCCCGCCAAGACAGCCGCGAAGAAGACAGCCGCGAAGAAGTCGTCGGCAGCCAAGGCTCCCAGCAAGCAGACCGCCGCTGCGAAGGCGCCAGCCAAGAAGGAGCCAGCCAAGAAGTCTGCGGCGAAGAAGACGCCGGCCAAGAAGACGCCAGCCAAAAAGTCTGCGGCGAAGAAGGCCTCAGCCAAGAAGGCCCCAGCCAAGAAGGCTGCGAAGAAGTCCTAACACCCGAGCCGGGACCGGTGCAGTAGTGGACCGGCTCCCAGCCCGACCTTTCTATTGAGCCAGCCCGGCCCGCAGGTCGACCAGTGCGTCGCAGGTGCTGGTGTGCGGTCCCAGCAACCCGAGGGATGCCAACGCGGCCAGGTCGGCGAGGGTGTCGACGTCGTGACGCAGCCCAACCGCCTCGGTCTCTAACTCGTCGGCGCCGGCGGCCAGGTGGGCGGCGCGAGATCGCGGCCCGAAGCGGGGATCGAACTGCGACGCGCGAGCGGCGTACGTCGTGGTCCCGATGCTGCAGTGATCGCTGACGAAGCCGGGCCGGTCGACAGACAACGAGGCCAGGGCTGACCCGAGATCCGCCGCAGACAACGCCGGCAGGTCTGCGCAGAGGGCGACCAGGACCGTACTCGGATCAGTCGCTGCGATCTGCACAGCGGCCGCAAGCAAACTGGCGTTCAGCCCACCTCGGTCGGGAAGGGAACGACACCCCAGGCGCCCGGACGCCTCGATGATCAAGGGATCGTCGCCGACGACGACGACTTCGCTGACCCTCGGTGTGGCGAGTGCGGCGGTGATGGTGTCCAGGGCGAAGGCGACTGCCAACCGCCCACGCGTCGACAGCGGGATCCCGGCGAGGCGCGACTTGGCTCGCTCAATGGGTTTGACGGGGACCAGAACCACGAACCGATATCGCACCCGAACGATCCTGCCACCGACACGGTACGAGTACCCTGCTGCCCAACGCGTCGAGCCTCACAGCCGGTCGCGCGAGTCCGGTCCAGGTCAACAGCGAGTCGCTGAAGGTGAGGTTCCAGCATGCGGGTGCGCAAGATGTCCGAGGCCCGTCCGCAGGCATTCCGGGCCGGCGGCCTCGTGCTCAAACCGTTGCTGTTCGCGATGTCATCGCGCACCTGGATCGACGGAACCAAGATTCCACCCACCGGCGGCGTGATGGTCGTGATCAATCACGTCTCGCATCTGGATCCACTCACCACCGCTCACTTCGTCTACGACCATGGGCGGATTCCGCGGATCATGGCGAAGGCGGCGCTGTTCAAGAACCGGGTACTCGGGACCTACCTTGCCGCCGCGGGCATGATCCCGGTCGAGCGTGGAGGTCACCAGGCAGCGGGAGCGTTCGCCGCGGCCAGGGCGGCCATCGACGCCGGCGAATGCGTGGTGTTCTACCCCGAAGGCACGCTGACCCGGGATCCGGATCTGTGGCCGATGGCTGGCAAGTCGGGGGCGGCCAGGATCGCGTTGGCCACCGGCTGTCCGGTGATCCCGGTCGGCCAGTGGGGCGTGCAGGCGATCCTGCCACCGTACGACAGGACGCCCAAGTTCTTCCCGCGCAAGCACATCACCCTCAAGGCCGGCGACCCGGTCGATCTCGACGACCTGCGCGCGAAATCGACATCGGTGGCGACCGTGGCCGAGGCCAGCGATCGGATCATGTCCGCGATCACCGCGCTGGTCGCCGACGTCCGTGGGGAACCGGCGCCGGTCGTCCGCTTCGACCCGCGCAAGGCCGGCGGGCACCAGACGGGCAATCCCAACCGCGGGCCCAACCGCGCGCCCAACCGCGCGCCCAACCGCGCGCCCAATCCCAAGACCAGGAGGCAGCAGTGACGAAGGTGGCAGTGTTCAGTGCAGGGTCTTGGGGGACCGCTTTCTCGGTAGTGCTCGCTGACGCCGGCAACGAGGTGACGCTGTGGGCGCGCCGCCCCGAGCTCGCCGAGACAATAGCCACGACGCACGAGAATCCCGACTACCAGGACGGCATCCGGCTCCCCGACGCGATCACGGCTACCGCGGACGCCGAGCAGGCGCTGCGCGGAGCCGACGTCGTCGTCCTGGCCACACCGTCGCAGACCCTGCGCGCCAACCTGGGCGAATGGGCGCCGTACGTCGGCAAGGACGCGGTGCTGCTGTCGCTGATGAAGGGCGTCGAGCTCGGCAGCCTCGAGCGGATGAGCGAGGTGATCGCGGAGATCACCGGCGCCGGCCCCGAGCGGATTGCGGTGCTCAGCGGTCCGAACCTGTCGCGCGAGATCGCACTGCGCGAGCCGGCCGCCTCGGTGATCGCCTGCGCGGACGAGTCGGTCGCCAAGAGACTCCAGGGACTGTGCCACTCCGAGGCATTTCGTCCCTACACCTCGGTGGATGTGCTGGGCTGCGAGCTCGGGGGCGCCTACAAGAACGTCGTCGGTCTGGCCGTGGGGATGGCGGTCGGGCTCGGCTTCGGGGACAACACCACCGCCTCGGTGATCACTCGCGGGCTGGCCGAGACCGCCCGGCTGGCCACCAAGCTGGGCGCGAACCCGATGACGCTGATGGGGCTCGCCGGTCTTGGCGACCTCGTTGCGACCTGTTCCTCTCCGCTGTCAAGGAACCGCAGCTTCGGGGAAAAGCTCGGCCAGGGGATGACTACCGAGGAGATCTACGCCTCTACCAAGCAGGTGGCCGAGGGCGCCAAGTCCTGTTCCTCGCTGCTGGCGCTGGCGCGGCAGACCGGAGTCGATGCCCCGATTGCCGAGCACGTGGACGCAGTGGTCTCCGGCAAGCTCACCGCCAAGGACATGATCACCGCCTTCGTCGCACGCGACCCCAAGGCCGAGACCGACTGATGGTCTGCGTCAGCGGGGTCGCCGGGTTGGTTTGCTGAGCATGGACCGCGCTCCGCACGAGCAGGTGGCGACCGTGCTGGTCGACCCGCGCGTGCTGCGCGACCTCGAGCTGGTGCTGATGGTGCGCGACATCCGGGTCTGGCCGGTACGCACCGCCCCGATCGTCATCGACGGCGAACGGACCGAGTTCCAGGTACGGCGTCGGATGATCATGCAGCGACGGGGCGATTGGGATGTGGCCGCCGACTGGACGCCGGTCTGGATCGGCTTCGGCGGCTCCTGGCACCATGGCGACGAACCGTTGCCATGGGCGGCGCACGCGACCCTGTGGCAGGTGCTCGACGCGTTCGACGATCGGGTGCGGTTCAGGCGCCGACTGGAGGGCGTACGTCGGCTGCCCCTGCCCGAGGACGCCTGATGGGAGCGCTTCGGGCCGGAGTCGTGTGCCTGATAACGCGGGGCAGCGCGCCCTGAGGCACACGACTTGGAGTTTGACCACGACTGCGACACCGACTGCCGCCGCTTCGGAGTACAGGTCCGCAGCGAGGCGGACGTTGCCCGCCTTCTCGTGGAGGTACGCCGAGGCTGCGCCGTGTCGTGGGATGGTTGGGCTACCTCGCGTAGGGCCGCCAACCCAGCCGGCGCGCCGTCCGCCTCGCCGAAGGCGATTGCCCGGTTGAGCTTGGCCACCGGGGAAGGGTTCAGCCCGAAGAGCTCGTCGTACCACTCGACGATCTGTACCCAGTCGGTCTCCCCGGATCGTGGCGCATCGGCGTGCAAGGCCGCGATCGCGGTCTGTGCCTGGAACTCCCCGAGTCGGTCGCGGGCGAGCGCGGTCTGCAGGATCTCCACACCCTCGGTGACCAGTGCGGTCTCCCATCGCGAGCGATCTTGACTGGCGAGGGGAATCAACCGACCGTCAGCACCGGTGCGGGCAGGGCGACGGGCGTGGTGGAGCAGCATCAGCGCCAACAACCCGGCGACCTCGGGTTCGCCGGTCATCCGGGCCAGCTGTCGGGTGATTCGGATGGCCTCGATCGCCAGGTCGATTCGGCCGGAGTGGCCTTCGTTGTAGATCAGGTAGAGCACCCGCATGACGGTGGCTGAGTCCCGGCGGCAACCCGGACCACCCAGCCCAACGTGGGCGATCCGGGGCCTTGGCTCGGCTGATCCGCTGCGCCATGGTTGCCTCGGGGACCAGATAGGTCAGGGCGATCTGACGGGTCGTCAAGCCGCCGACAGCGCGCAGCGTCTCCGGCTCTACTTCCTGTGCGCCCACCCGGACCTGACGCCGACGTCGGCCGCAGCACTCAGGGCTTCCTGCACGGCGTCCTCGCCCGACGCGAAGTCCACACCGCGCCGGACGAGGACACCGATCGTCGAGGGGCTCAGATCCCTCGGCTGAGAGGGCCTGGCTGTCGACGAACTCGCCGGGCTCCTCGAGCCGGGCCGCGCTTACTACTGGGACGTAGTCGAAACCCGGTTCTCGACATCAGTGAGATCCGTATCAGGGCAGCCGGTCCAGGGCCTGCTTCAGGTCGGCCCACAGGTCGTCGACGTCCTCGATTCCGACGCTGAGACGAACCAGTCCCTCGGGGATCGTCGGCGCCTCAGTACGCCAACGGCGGCGTCGCTCGAAGCTCGACTCGACCCCGCCGAGGGAGGTGGCATGGACCCACAGAGACGTGGTGTGGGTGAGCAGGTCGGCGCGGTCGACGTCGGCCAGGATGATCGAGATGATGCCGCCGAAGCCGGGGTAGCGGACTTCCTCGATCGCCGGGTGCTCACCCAGGCGACGTACCAGTTCCATGGCATTGGCCTCGGCGCGGTCGACCCGCAGGTGCAGCGTTCGCATCCCGCGCAACGTCAGCCACGCCTCCAGAGTCCCGGGGATGGCGCCGAGGAGGTCGCGACGCTGCTTCAGCACGGCGTACAACGCATCGTCGCGGGTGACGATGGCCCCCATCAAGGCGTCGGAGTGGCCGGCGAGATACTTCGTCGCCGAGTGCACCACCAGGTCGACGCCGTCGTCGAGGGGCCGCTGTCGCAACGGCGTGGCGAAGGTGTTGTCGAGCGCGACATAGGCGCCGGCGTCGTGGGCGGCCCGGGTGATCGCGGCGACGTCGGCGACCTCGAGTGCGGGGTTGGTGGGGGATTCGATCCACACCATCGCCGCGTCATCACACGCCGCGACCACCGCGTCGGTGTCGTCGATGTCGACCAGCACCGCATTGAGGCGACCACGCGACTCCAACTCGGCGAGCTGGGCGATCGAACCGTTGTAGGCGTGCTTGGGGGCGACCACCTTGACCCCTGGCCCGGCCAGGTCGAAGACCGCCGCCACCGCGGCCAGCCCGGAGGCATAGCTCAGGCAGCGCCCCCCCTCCAGCGCGCCGAGGGTGTCCTCGAACGACGTCCAGGTGGGGTTGGTGAAACGGCCATACTCCAGGTCGCCACCGGCGACGAAGGTGGACGCCATCGTCAACGGGGTGTTCAACGGCGCGTCCGGCACCCGGGCCGGTCGGCCTGCGGTGACAGCGATGGTGGCGGGGGCGAGGTCCACGGGATGGGGCTGCATAACCGCTAGGGTCGCAGGCGATGTCATCCCCCGACCAACCGCGCCCCCGGGTAGCCGTCGTCTTCGGCGGTCGCTCCAGCGAACACGCCATCTCGTGCATCACCGCCGGCAGCGTGCTGGCTGCGATCGACCCGACGGCGTACGACGTGGTCCCGATCGGTATCGCGACCGACGGCCGCTGGGTGTTGGAGTCGAGCGACCCGTCGCGACTGGCCATGAGCGATCCGGACAAGCTGCCCGAGGTGGACGGCACCCGAGCCGCGGTCTCGTTGGAGCGGGCGACCGGCGGCACCGATCTGGTCGTCACCGAAGCGCACGACGCACCGAGCACCCTGGGCGAGGTCGACGTCGTTTTCCCGCTGCTGCATGGCCCGTGGGGTGAGGACGGCACGATCCAGGGGATGTTGGAGATGGCCGGGGTTCGGTACGTCGGCGCCGGGGTGCTCGCCTCCGCGGTCGGCATGGACAAGGCGTTCATGAAGGTCGTGCTCGCAGCCGCCGGTCTGCCGGTGCTGCCGTGGGTGACGATCACCAGTCAGCAGTGGCGCACCGATCGGGACGGTTGTGCCCGCCGGGTCGAAGCGCTCGGGTACCCCGTATTCGCCAAGCCGGCCCGTGGCGGCTCGAGCTTCGGCATCTCCAAGGTCCACGACGCCTCCGAGCTGGACGCGGCGATGGTCGAGGCCCAGAAGCACGACCCCAAGGTACTGATCGAGGTCGCCGCCGTGGGCGCCCGGGAGATCGAGTGTGGAGTGCTGCAGTCCTTCGACGGTCCGCCGGAGACCAGTGTGCCGGCAGAGATCAGCATCGGCGGGGATCATGAGTTCTACGACTTCGCCGCGAAATACCTGCCCGAAGAGAGCACTCGGCTCGACGTCCCGGCTCAGATCCACGACGAGATGGCGGTCGAGCTGCGCGAGCTCGCTGCTCGGGCTTTCGAGGCGGTCGACGCCGAGGGGCTGGCCCGGGTGGACTTCTTCTTGATGGCCGACGGGTCGCTGATGATCAACGAGCTCAACACGATGCCGGGGTTCACCCCGACCTCGATGTTCCCGCGGATGTGGGCCGCCACGGGCCTGGACTACCCGGCGCTCATCGACCGGCTGATCCGGCTCGCGCTGGCGCGCGAGACCGGACTCCGGTGACTCTGGGCGACTCAGGTGTGAACGACTAGATATGCACGACTGGGCAGGTCAGGGTGCGGGTGATCCCGTCCAGGGTCTGCACCTTGGCCACCACCAGCTTGCCGAGCTCGTCGACGTTGCGGGCCTCGGCGCGCACGATCACGTCGTACGGTCCGGTGACGTCCTCGGCCATCGTGACGCCCTTGACACCGGCGATCGCCTTGGCCACGTCGGCGGCCTTGCCGACATCGGTCTGGATGAGAATGTAGGCCTGCACGACCATCTGGGGCTCCTTGGTCTCGCACGGTGAACTGACGCGGTCAACCTACCGCGCGCGGTAGGTGTGTCGGAAGGTGCCCGCGAACTCGGTGTCGGTAGTGGGTGGGATACCTCGTGGGAAAGTCTGATGGGATGGAGCAATGGCCCCTCCCTCGCCCACTCCCACCGACTCTGGCGCACCGACGCTTGCCGACCTCGGCGAGTTCGCCCTGATCCGGCAGCTGACCGCGATCTTCGACCAGCCCGAGTCGGTGCTGGTCGGGCCGGGGGACGACGCGGCTGTACTGCGGGTGCGGACCGGTCACGTAGTGGTCTCCACGGATCTGTTGGTCGAGGGACGACATTTCCGCCGGGACTGGGCCAGTGCGGCCGACATCGGGCACCGAGCGGCCGCGGCCAACCTGTCAGACATCAACGCGATGGGGGGTCGGGCGACCTGGCTCACCGTAGGACTGGCGGCCCCACCGGATCTGCCGGTCGCCTGGGCGCTGGAGTTCGCGAAGGGGCTCGCCGAAGAGGCCGGGTTGGTGGGTGCCGGCATCGTCGGCGGCGACCTGACCAGCGCCGACCAGGTGATGATCTCGGTAACGGCGCTGGGAGCGTGCACGGTCTCGCCGGTGCTGCGATCGGGTGCGCAGGCCGGTGACGTGGTTGCGCTGGACGGCCGACAGGGCTGGGCCGCCGGCGGGCTGGCAGTGCTCGGGCGAGGGTTCCGCTCGCCGCGGGTGCTGGTGGAGGCCTACCGACGTCCCGAGCCGCCGTACGCAGCTGGCCCAGACGGTGCCGCAGCGGGCGCGACCTCGATGATCGACGTCTCCGACGGTCTGGTCGCCGACGCCGGCCACCTGGCTGCGGCCTCGGGGGTCGGGATCGGCATCCGCAGCGACTCGTTCGAGATCCCCGAGCCCTTGCAGGCGGTCGGCGCGGCGCTGGGAGCCGACCCGCTTCAGTTCATCCTCGGCGGAGGCGATGACCACGCCATCCTCGCGACGTTCCCCGACGCGACCGCGGTACCCGACGGCTGGTCGGTCATCGGCTCGGTCGCCGAAGGCGAGGGCGTGACAGTCGACGGTGAGTCCTATGAGGGCCCCGCCGGGTGGAGCCACTACTGATTCTCAGCAGCGGTCCGGGTTGATCAGCGAGTGACCTTGCCAGCCTTCAGGCAGCCGGTGCACACGTTGAGACGCTTGGGGGTGCCGTTGACCTTGGCCCGCACGCGCTGGATGTTCGGGTCGAAACGACGCTTGGTGATCTTGCGCGACCAGGGTCGGTTGTTGCCGAACGTCGGCTTCTTCGCGCAGATGTCGCAGACGGCAGCCACCGGGAACTCCTGACAAACTTGGTATCGAGGTCTTGGGGGCCCGCGACTCACCGAGGATCGGCAGCGGGCAACTGCGCAAGAGTATCCGAACGTCGACCGCACCTGAAATCGATGCCCCAGTGAACGTCCCGTGCGACTACTCTCGTGCCCTATGCAGACCGGGCGACCAGTCGGACAACCAGTCGGGGACCCGACGACGATTGCCACGGTACGCCGCCTCGTCGAGCGCGGAGTCCACGCACTCGCGGCCCTGCGCGAGGAGATCGACGCCCTCAACGTCTATCCGGTGGCCGACGGTGACACCGGGACCAACATGCTTCTGACCCTGACGGCGGCACGCGACACCTTCGAGCGGCAGATTGGCCAGGTTGAGTCCGACGGACCCGAGTCGTCCGACGAGTCGATAGTGGCCCTGAGCACTTGGAGTGCCCTGTCGCGGGGCGGGTTGCTGGGGGCGCGCGGCAACTCCGGAGTGATCCTGAGCCAGTGGATCAGCGCCCTGGTGCAGCGGCTGAGCGTCCGCACTTCTGAAGAGCCCGACGCCGAGGTGCTGGCCGCGGCGCTGAGGCTGGCGGCGGACGCGGCGTACGACGCGGTGGGCAAGCCGGTCGAGGGCACGATGCTGACCGTGGCCAGGGCCGCCGCCGACGCCGCCTCGGTTGCCGCCGGGCACCCGGACGCATCCTTGGAGAACGTGCTCGCGGAGGCGGCACGGGCTGCTCGGTCGGCACTCGCGCGCACACCCGAGCAACTGTCGGTGCTCGCCGAGGCCGGGGTCGTGGATGCCGGCGGGCTGGGGCTGTGCGTGTTGCTCGATGCAGCGAGCGAGGCCCTGACCGGAGAGGCGCCGATCGCCGCCTCAGGTGTCTCCGCTCCACCGGCCACGCCTGCCGCGCCGGCCTTCGGAGCGGCCTACGAGGTGATGTATCTGCTGGACGCCGACGAGTCCCGGATCGCCGGGCTCAAACAGCGACTCGGGCAGTTGGGGGACTCCGTCACCGTGGCAGGGTCGGACCGGCTGTGGCACGTCCACGTGCACGTCGACGACGCCATCTCCGTCGGAACTGCGATCGAGGCCGGCATCGAGATCGGGCGGCCGCACCGGGTGCAGGTCACCTCCTTCGCCGACCAGATCGGAAATCAGACCGCCCAGACTGGCCAGACTGCAACCGGCCAGCGCCGGATCGTCGCGATCGCCGCCGGACCGGGGTTGCGAGCGCTCTTCGAGGCCGCCGGTGCGGTCGTGGTCGATGGCGGCCCCGGAGGCAGCCCCTCCACGCAGAGCCTGGTGGAAGCGATCCTGCGATGCGCCGCCACCGAGGTCGTGGTGCTGACCAACGACGAGGACTCGGTGCCGGTCGCGCAGGCCGCCGCCCAGCGGGTCGAGTCCGAGAACGGCGTACGCGTGGCGCTGATCCCGACCCGTGCCCAGGTCCAGGGGCTGGCAGCGTTGGCGGTTCACGATGCCGAGCGCGGTTTCGGCCCCGACGTACTGGAGATGACCGCGACCGCCCGGCATGCCCGACACGGCGCGGTCACCGTTGCGACTCGCCGGGCGATGACGGCGGCCGGACCCTGTGAGCCGGACGACGTGCTCGGAGCGGTCGAGGGTGACTTCGTGATCATCGGCGATGAGCAGTACGCCGTGGCCACCGCGATCCTGGCCCGCCTGCTCGGGGGCGGTGGCGAATTGGTGACGATCGTCTCCGGCTCGGATCCCGGAGCCGCCGAGTTGGCCGAACGGTGCCGTGCGTGGGTCGAGCAGACGCACCCCCTTGTCGACGCCGTGGTGTACGACGGTGGGCAGGACCGCTACCCACTCCTGGTGGGGGTGGAATGAGCCGTGCCATGGCCGAACCCAGCGTTGGAGAGGGGTGTCGATGATCAGCCCGGACTCGCCGATCGCCGCACTGATGGGTGGCGGCAAGCCTTCTAAGCGAAGAAAGATCGTGGAGGGTCTTGGTCTCACCACCGTGGGCGATCTGCTCAACCACTTCCCGCGGAGGTATCTGAAGACCGGTGAGCTGACCACCGTCGACGAACTGCACGAGGGTGAGGCGCTGACGGTGATCGGCGAGATCGCTTCGAGCAAGGCCTGCACATACGAAGATCGCCGGACCAACCGGACGGCGTACCGCCTCGACGTCGTCTTGCAAACGAACGGACCCAGTCTGCGGATGTCGTTCTTTTCCAAGCAGCTGCGCATCGCCAACTGGAACGCCAGTCGGTTGGCCGTTGGAAAGCTGGGGGTGTTCAGCGGTCAGGTCGCCCGGTTCGGGGGCAACTGGCAGCTCACGAACCCCAACCTGTTGCTGTTCGGTGGGACCCCCGAGGAGGACGAGGAGGCCCGGACCATGCGCGAGAATCTGGGCGGGCTGTTCCCGATCTATCCGCTGACCAAGGGCCTGGACACCTGGGACCTGCAACGCACCATCACCTTCGCGCGCACGGTGCTGGACGACGTACCCGATCTGATTCCTGAGTCCATCCGCACCCAACGCGGGCTGGTCGACGCCCACACGGCGCTGAACTGGATCCACGCCCCGGCCGACTACGCCCAGGTGGGAGCGGCCCGCAAGCACCTGCGCTACTCCGAGGCGTTGGTCACCCAGCTGGTGCTGGCGCGTCGGCGGGCTTTCTTCCGGCAGATCGGGGGTCAGCCGCGAGTGGGTCTGCCCGTCGGCAGCGAGGGGGGCGACGGCGCCAAGCGTGGCGCGCTGGACATCTTCGACGAGCGACTGCCCTGGCCGCTGACCCAGGGGCAGCGCGAGATCAGCGACACCGTGTTCGCCGAGATGGCTCGCTCGTGGCCGATGCACCGGCTCCTGCAGGGCGAGGTCGGATCCGGCAAGACGGTCGTCGCGGTCCGGGCGATGCTGCGGGTGGTGGACTCCGGCGGGCAGGCGGTGTTGCTAGCGCCTACCGAGGTGCTGTCTCAGCAGCACTACAGGTCGATCACCGCGCTGCTCGGCGACCTGGCCTCGGGCGGGATGCTCGGCGGATCCGAGGCCGGGACGAAGGTGACCCTGCTGACCGGCTCGATGCCGAAGTCGCAGCGCAGGACCGCCCTGCTCGACATCGCTTCGGGTGACGCCGGGGTCGTGATCGGCACCCACGCGCTGCTCGAGGACCACGTCAACTTCGCCGACCTGGGTCTGGTCGTGGTCGACGAGCAGCATCGGTTCGGGGTCGAGCAGCGCTCGGCGCTGGCCGACAAGGCGCTCACCCCGCCGCACGTGCTGGTGATGACGGCGACTCCGATCCCACGCACCGTCGCAATGACGGTGTTCGGCGACCTGGAGATCTCGACGCTGTCCGAGCTCCCCGCGGGCCGGGCGCCGATCCAGACCAATGTGGTGCCGCTCCTTGACCAGCCGAACTGGCTGCCGCGGGTGTGGCAGCGGGTCCGCGAGGAGGTCGACAAGGGCCACCAGGTCTACGTCGTGTGCCCCCGGATCACCGGTGACGAGGCCGAGTCGGGCGACATCGAGGTGCTTGATCACGACACCGAGGGCAACCTGATCACGGTGCACGGGAAGCTCGCGGCGGTCACCGAGGTGGCGGTCGCTTTGTACGACGGCGCGCTAGCCGGGTTGGAGATGGGCGTGCTGCACGGGCGGTTGGGCGCCGAGGAGAAGGACAAGACGATGCGCGCCTTCGTCGCCGGCGACCTGGACGTGCTGGTCTCCACCACGGTGATCGAGGTCGGGGTCGACGTCGCCAACGCCACCGTCATGGTGCTGCTGGATGCCGACCGGTTCGGCGTCAGCCAGCTGCACCAGCTGCGTGGCCGGGTCGGGCGAGGGGGACTGCCCGGACTCTGCCTCTTGGTGACCCACACCGAGGTGGACAGTCCCGGCCGCGCGCGGCTGAATGCGGTGGCGGCGACCACCGACGGATTCGAGCTCTCCCGGATCGACCTGGAGATGCGGCGCGAGGGCGATGTGCTGGGCGCCAGCCAGTCCGGTGGCCGCACCCGTTTGCAGAATCTCCGCGTGCTGCGCGACGAGGCGACTATCGTTGCTGCTCGCGAGGATGCCGAAGCCTTGCTGGGGGCCGACCCGCGGCTCGTGGGAGCGCCGGCTCTGGCGGCCGCGGTGGATGAGATGGAGCATTCGGGACACTCCGGGTTCATGGAGAAGTCATGAGCCGCTCGGTCGAATATGTAGTCGGGGGATTGCGCGGGCGATGACCAGGATAATCGGGGGAAAAGTCGGCGGGAGGCGCATCAGCGCACCCCGGGGAGCATCGACCCGTCCGACCAGCGACCGGGTTCGCGAGGCGCTGTTCTCCGCGATCGAGTCGTGGTGCGGCTCGCTGGCCGGGCTGCGGGTGCTGGACCTCTACGCCGGCTCCGGCGCGGTGGGGCTCGAGGCCTGGTCGAGGGGAGCGGGCGTGGTCAGCCTGGTCGAGCAGGACCGGCGCGCGGCAACACTGATCGCCAGCAACGCCAAGACCCTGGGATTCCATCACGCCGATGTCCGCACCGGGGCGGTGGCGGCGACGCTGCGGCGACCACCCCCGGCTCCCTACGACGTGGTGTTCTGCGACCCGCCGTACGGGCTGGAGGATGAGGTGGTGATCGAAGACCTCAACGCACTGACCGCCCACGAGTGGTTGGTGCCGGGGGCGCTGGTGGTCGTGGAACGCTCGGTCCGCAGCGGAGCAGTGGTCTGGCCGGAGGGCTTCGTCGCGCTGAAGGAACGCGGGTACGGCGACACCGTGCTTTGGTACGGTCACGCGGACCTGCTCGAACCAGCCGAGCCGCCCCAGCCGCCCGATTCCGAGTATCCCGGCTGAACCCGACACGGAGGAACCTGTGCGCCGTACCGTCTGTCGAGCCGTCTGTCCCGGTTCGTTCGACCCGCCCACGAACGGTCACCTCGACATCATCGAGCGCGCCGCTCGCCTCTTCGACGAGGTCGTCGTCGCGATCGGGATCAACGCGTCGAAGTCGCGGCTCTTCACCGCCGACGAGCGGATGGACCTGCTGCGTCGCGCGACCCAGGACCTGCCCAATGTACGCATCGACGGCTTCGAGGGGCTGCTTACCGACTACTGCGAGGCCAACGACATCGCGGCCATCGTCAAGGGCCTGCGCGGTGCCGACGACCTGGCCTACGAGCTGGCGATGGCCCAGATGAACGCCAGCCTGACCTCCGCGGTGCAGACAGTCTTCGTCCCCACCGCGCCCGAGCACAGCTTCGTGTCGTCCTCGCTGGTCAAGGAGGTCGCGACGTACGGCGGCGATGTCGCCCACCTGGTCCCCGACTTCGTGCTCACCGACTTGCTGGCGCGGCTGCGCGAGCAGTCAACGCAGGGATAGCCGACCGCTCAACAGCGCGCCGAGCCGGGCGGTTTTGTCCCCTGCCGCCCGCGCCGCGTACGCTTCGCAGAGGTTTTGTCGTGCCCGCACAGTGGAAGTGATTGTCCTGAAGAGCTTGGACCCGAAAGCGCCGTTCGTGCTTGATACCCGCGAACTAGGCCGCCGTCCGGGGATCCAGCGTCAGGTGTCGCGTTCGGTGGCGGCTCCGGCAGAACTCGGTATCGACGTTCTCGGTGTCCTTGAAGGTTCGCAGGTTGAGTTCGACCTGCGGCTCGAGGCGGTCATGGAGGGTGTGCTGGTGACGGGAACGGCCACGGCCGAGCTCGTCGGGGAGTGCGCGCGGTGCCTGCGGGAGATCAACGACCAGATCACGGTCGATCTGCAGGAGCTGTTCGTCTACGACGACCATTCCGCCGCAGCTGCGAAGCACGGAGACGATGAGCTGGAGGACGAGGCCGGGCGACTCGAGGACGATCTGATCGACCTGGAGCCGCTGCTGCGGGATGCGGTGGTGCTTGCATTGCCGTTCCGCCCGTTGTGTGAGGAAGACTGTCCGGGATTGTGCGTCGAGTGTGGCGCGCGGCTGGCCGATGACCCTGAGCACGCCCACGAAGAACCGATCGACCCCCGCTGGGGAGCTTTGCAAGACCTCCAGCGCGGTGACTGAAGGTCCGCACCAACGCACCCGAAGATTTCAGAGCAGGCCCAGATCAAGGCACGATGGCAGACGGACGGCCAGACAGGTCCGACCGTAAGGACGTAGTAGGAAAGAGAAGACAGTGGCTGTCCCGAAGCGGAAGATGTCGCGAAGCAACACGCGCCACCGCCGGTCCCAGTGGAAGGCCGTTGCGCCCTCCATCGTCAACTGCGCCAACCCGGCGTGTGACGCCAAGCACCTCCCGCACCGCGCGTGCGGCACCTGCGGTCAGTACGGCGCCCGCGCCGCGCGCCGTCAGGTTCTGTGACCGGCCCGAACTCCTGAGCAACTACGAGACGCTTCGAGCAGCACTCGGAGATCCAGAACTGGATCCCGAGCTGCTCGACCGCGCCTTGACGCATCGCTCCTACGCCTACGAGAACGGTGGCCTGCCCACCAACGAACGGCTGGAGTTCCTGGGTGACTCGGTGCTCGGTGTGATCGTCACCGAGTCGCTCTATCGCACGCACCCGGACCTCTCGGAGGGTCGGCTCGCCAAGCTGCGAGCGGCCGTGGTCAATGCGCGAGCGCTGGCCGAGGTAGCCATCGGCATCGACCTGGGCGGGCACGTCAAGCTCGGTCGCGGTGAAGAGACCACCGGTGGACGCACCAAGTCCTCGATCCTGTCCGACACCGTAGAGGCGGTGATCGGAGCCGTGCACATCAGCGGCGGCTTCGCGGCGTCCAAGCCCTGCGTCCACCTGCTCTTCGATCCGTTGATGGTCGCGGCCGCCACCTTGGGCGCCGGTCTGGACTGGAAGACATCACTGCAGGAACTGTCCGCCGAGCACAGCCTGGGGGTCCCCGACTACGTCATCGAGTCCGAGGGCCCCGACCACCAGAAGATCTTCACCGCTCAGGTGCGCGTGGGCGACCAGCTCTACGGCCACGGCATCGGCCGCTCCAAGAAGGAAGCCGAGCAGCTGGCCGCCGAGACGGCGTACGGCGCCATCCGCGAGAGTGTTGCGCCAGTCGATCCGGCTACTCACCGGGTCGTCGACCTGCTCGTCGCCGAGCAGCGCTCCTCCTAGACTCCCCGTGCCCGAGCTGCCCGAGGTCGAGGTGGTCCGCTCCGGTCTGGAGCGGCACATCCTGGGTCGAACCATCGAGGCCGTCGAGGTGCTGCACGTCCGACCGGTACGCCGCGATCCGCGCGGGCCCGGCGGTTTCGCGGACGCGTTGCTCGGTCGCCGGATCGACTCGGTCCGCCGACGCGGGAAGTATCTGTGGTTGGCGCTCGACAACGACGACGCGCTGCTGGGCCACCTCGGGATGAGCGGGCAGCTGCTCCTGCAGACCCCGGGTGCACCCGATGAGCGGCACTTGCGAGTCCGGTTCGTTCTGGACGGTGACGTTGAGCCGGTGGAGCTGCGCTTCGTCGACCAGCGGATGTTCGGCGGACTGATCGTCTGCGCCGGCGGGGCGGAGCTGCCGGCTCAGATCGCGCACATTGCTCGCGACCCGATGGACCCGGAGTTCGATGAGGCGGCCTTCGCCTCGCGGGTCCGCAAGCGGGTCTCCGGGATCAAACGGCAGCTGCTCGACCAGACCCTGGTGTCCGGGGTGGGCAACATCTACGCCGACGAAGCACTGTGGCGCGCCGGACTGCACGGTGAGCGACCCGGCACCCGGTTGACCATGCCCCAGGTTCTTGGGTTGCTGGGACACGCCCGTGAGGTGATGATCGCCGCGCTCGGGGAGGGCGGCACCTCCTTCGACGCGCTCTACGTCAACGTCAACGGTGAGTCCGGCTACTTCGACCGCTCCCTGCACGCCTACGGCCGCGAGGGACTGGCCTGTGATCGGTGCGGCACCCCGATCCGTCGGGCGGCCTTCATGAACCGCTCGTCGTTCTTCTGCCCGGCCTGCCAGCCAGCGCCGAGGAGGCGGCGTACGACCTGATCGTCCACTCGGGCGTAAGCGGCAGGTCGCCGCATTGACCGGGTGCCCGACTGGTGGGATGGTTGAAAATGGTCCGGATCCGGGCCACACCCTCATCGCAAGGACGAGTTTCATGGCCAAGGCGCTGATCGGCTATCTCAACCGCGACCTGCGTACGCCGCCACGGCTGGCCTCTGACAACGCCCGCCTTCGTGCCCGCGTTGCCGAGCTGGAATCGTTGGTGCTGCGCCTGCAGGAGGACAACGACACGCTCGCCGCTGACGTCGCGCGACTGGAGGCCAGATCGCTCGACGAGCACCTGTCCCGGATGCAGCCGGCTTGAGTTGGCTGACTTGAGCGACCTGGTTGAGCTCACCGAGGCACTGCCGGCCGCAGTGGTGGCGACCGCGCCCGATGCGGTCGAGAAATATCGCTTCGACTGGTCCCGGGACACTCATGCGGGTACGCCGATCGCGGTGGTCCGCGCCGAGAACGCCGAGCAGGTGCAGATCGCGGTCCGCTGGGCCGCGGAGCACCGGGTGCCCGTCGTCCCGCGCGGGGCCGGCAGCGGACTCTCCGGCGGCAGCTCGGCGGTCGACGGCGGGATCGTGATCAGCCTGGAGCGGATGCGCGACATCGAGATCGACCAGGCCAGCCAGGTCGCGGTGGTCGAGCCGGGGGCGTTCAACGCCGAGGTCAAGGCGGCCGCCGCGGAGCACGGACTCTGGTATCCCCCCGACCCCTCGTCCTACGAGATCTGCTCGATCGGCGGCAACGTCGCGACCAACGCCGGCGGTCTGTGCTGTGTGAAGTACGGCGTGACGACCGACTACGTGCTCGGCCTCGACGTGGTGCTGGCCGACGGCACCCTGATCACGCTCGGCGGCAAGCGGATCAAGGACGTCGCGGGGCTGTCGCTGACCAAGCTGTTCGTGGGCAGCGAGGGCACTCTTGGGATCGTGACCCGGGCAATTCTGCGATTGGTGCCGGCCCAGGGTGCTCGCTCGACGATGGTCGCAAGCTTCGCCACCGTGGTCGAGGCGGCGCAGGCGGTCGTCGGCATCCGCGCCGTACTGCGGCCCTCGATGCTGGAGCTGATGGACGGGGCCTCGATCAATGCGGTCGAGGACTACTCGTCGCGTGGACTCGACCGGACGGCCGGGGCGCTGCTGATCGCCCAGTCCGACTCACCGGGGGCGGCTCGGGCCGAGGAGATCGAGGTCATGCGGGCCGCGTGCGAGGCTGCCGGCTCGGGCGAGGTGTTCGTCACCGACGACGCCGACGAGGGGGAGATGTTCGTCGAGGCGCGGCGGATGGTGTTCCCCGCCGTCGAGGCTCGCGGTGCGCTGTTGCTGGAGGACGTGGGCGTCCCGGTGCCGCTGCTGCCGGACCTATTGGCCGCGATCGAGAAGCTGGCCACCAAGTACGACGTGGAGATCCCGGTCGTCGCCCATGCCGGCGACGGCAACACCCACCCCAACATCGTCTACGACGCCGACGACCCCGAGTCCCGACGCCGGGCCGAGTTGGCCTTCGACGAGGTGATGGCGGCCGCGATCGCGCTCGGTGGCACGATCACCGGCGAGCACGGGGTCGGCCGTACCAAGCAACGGGCGCTTCCCGACCAGCTGGGCCCGGACGTGATGGTCCTGACCCGCAAGATCAAGGACGCGCTCGATCCCGACGGGATCCTCAATCCTGGTGCAATCCTGTGAAGGTCTTCCGGCCGCGCAACAGCTTCTCGATGCCGGCGAAGATCGCGGCCAGCACCAGCGTGAACACCACGATCAGGATCAGGTTGAGGAACACCTGCGGGTAGCCCAAGGCGGCGACGTTGCAGAACCCGTAGGGATAGACGCCGCTGATCTCCCCGCGGATCAGCATGAAGACGATCCAGATCACCGGGATCAGCAGCGAGCCGATGACGATCCGTCTGGAGATCCAGCCGCGCGGCCCAGCGAGCACCCACACCCCCAGCGTCAGCAGCGGCGTGACGATGTGCACCCACGGGTTCGAGATGTGCTCCCAGCCGGTGACGGTGATCGCCGGGGCGACGACGACGGCGTACACGATCGCGGTCACGGTGATCATCAACAGCGCGTCGAGGCGCACGATTCTCATCCAAGTGCCGTCGCGGCGCGGGTTCAGCGCGAGCAGGGTGACGGCGATCGCGACCACCAGGTTGGACCAGATGGTGAAGTAGGAGAGCGTGTCGCCGAGTCGGTTCAGTGCCCCGGGGATCCCGTCGGGGTAGCTGAAGCCGTAGAGGGTCGGGGTATCGGGGCGGTTGGTGTCGCCGTACAACCCGAGCGCGGAGAGCACGAAGTTCAGCGCGATCCCGGCCCAGGCCACGACGGCGTTGACGGCGTACAGGCGCTGGCGTCGGCTGTCGCTCATCATCTGGCGCTCCCTCGTTGCGGTCCCGGTCGGGGCGCTGACGCTACCTGCTCGCGACCCGTCCCGCGGCGGACTGGGATCATCTCCTGGTCATGGTTTCTCAGCTTCCTGCGCCGCTCCCGATCTGGCGGCCGGCCACCGCCGAAGACGCCGGCGCCCTGCGCGAGCTGGAGCGGGCGGCGAACCTGGTGGGCCTGGCTCACGTCTTCCCCGCTGACCGGTTCGGCTTTCCGGACGAGGAGGTGTTGGCGAGGTGGGTCGAGGTGCTGGATGAGCCCGAGGTCACCCGCGGCCATCGCCGACGGCGGCGAGCGCACGGCTCGGTTGTGATGTCTGGAGGCCAACCACCGGGCCCGCGGCCTCTGCGAGCATCTCGGTTGGTGGCCCACCGGGAGCACCCAGAAGGCCCCGTGGCCGCCGTACCCGACCGAGTGGGAGTTCGCGCTCACGCTCGGCTGACCCAGAGGCGATCGTGTCTTTTCTTCTGGCTGAACGATCGGTTGAGCCAGGTCAGCCCGCGTCTGCCGGTCCCGGGCCTTAAGGTGGGCGGGCTGCCAAGTCCCGAGGAGCCCCGTTGCACCTGAAGAGCCTGACCCTGAAGGGGTTCAAGTCCTTCGCCTCGGCGACGACCCTGCAGCTCGAGCCGGGCATCACCTGCATCGTGGGCCCCAACGGTTCGGGGAAGTCCAACGTCGTCGACGCGCTCGCCTGGGTGATGGGGGAGCAGGGGGCCAAGAGCCTGCGCGGTGGCAAAATGGAGGACGTCGTCTTCGCCGGCACCACGGGGCGTCCGCCGCTGGGCCGCGCCGAGGTGTCGATGACCATCGACAACACCGACGGTGCGCTGCCGATCGACTACAGCGAAGTGACGATCACCCGCACCATGTTCCGCAACGGGGGCTCGGACTACGCGATCAACGGCACATCGTGCCGTCTGCTCGATATTCAGGAACTGTTGTCCGACTCGGGGATTGGCCGAGAGATGCACATCA
>JBBPYJ010000149.1:0-14043 GCA_038200025.1 Propionibacteriales bacterium
CTCGCCGGGCTCGACGGCGAAGCTCATGTCCTGCAGGGCGACGGTCTCGCCGTACCTCTTGCACAGCCCTTCGATCTCGAGCCTGGTCACGTTGTCCTCCCGATTGGATCGTGAAGACGTCAGGCTTCCACACCAGGAGGGAGGGTGAGCCTGGGGGGACTCTGAGCGTTCGATCGGGCCGCGATCACGCCTCGCTCAGCCAGCCCGGTGTGCGCCCACTCGGTGTGCGGGCGCGTCCTCGGCAGCCTCGTGGAGCCGACGCGGCCACCAGAACTTGTCTTCGAGCCGGACCGCGATCGCGGGCACCAGCACGGTGCGAACCAACAGTGTGTCCAGCAGTACGCCGACGCAGATCACCACGCCCAGCTGAGCCAGCACCACCAGCGGCAGCACCCCGAGGACGGCGAATACCGCGGCCAACAGGATCCCGGCACTCGTGATCACTCCGCCGGTCGCGGTGAGGGCACGCAGCATCCCCACCCTCGTCCCGTGCTCGCGAGACTCCTCGGCCGCCCGGGTGACCAGGAAGATGTTGTAGTCCACGCCGAGTGCGACCAGGAACACGAAGGCCAACAGTGGCACGCCCACGTCGAGGCGTTCGAAGCCGAAGACGCCGGTGAACAGCCACCAGGAGGCGCCGAGGCTGGCGAAGTACGTCGCGACGACGCTGGCCACCAGGATCAGCGGGGCCACCAGCGACTTCAGCAACAGCACGAGAGCACCGACCACCAGCAGCAGGATCAGGGGGATGATCACCAGCCGGTCCCGCGCCGCGCCGTCGACGGCATCCATCTCGGCCGCCTCGGTGCCACCGACCAGACTCTGCTCGTCGAGTGCGTCGCGCAGCCGTTCGACGGTGGCCTGAGCCTGCGGGCTGCCCGGCGCGTCGGCCAGTACGACGTCGATCTGCGCGAGGCCGTCACCCGCGGGACCGGGGCGCACGGTGCCCACCCCGGAGATTCCCTGGATCTGGGCGACAACGTCATTCACATCGTCGCGGGTCACCACGACCGTAGGATCGGAGAAGCCGGCGGGATAGCTCTGCACCAGACGTTCGCCGGCGCTGATCGCCTCTGGCTTGTCGAGGAACTGATCGGCCTGGCGCAAACCGGTGTTCACCTGCGTCAAACCGATCGCCAGTCCACCGATCAGCACCGTGCACACCAGGATCGCCCGGGTCGGACCGCTGTCGACGAGGTTGCCGACCCGGCGCCACAGGGACGTGGACTCGATCAGCGTCGGCTGCCCGACCCGCGGGATCAGCGGCCAGAAGATCCAGCGACCGAAGATCACCAGCGCGCACGGCAGCACGATCAGCGCCGCGAAGGCCGCGATGGCGACCCCGACCACGCAGGCCAGCCCCAGCCCCCGGGTGGCGGGAACGACTGAGAGCAGCAGGGTGATCAGGCCGACCATGACCGTGGTCGAGCTGGCCAGCACCGCCTCGGAGGTCGCGCTCACCGCGCGGCGCATCGCGTCGTACCGGTTCTCGTGCCCCTTGAGCTCGTCGCGGTAGCGGGAGATCAGGAGCAGCGCGTAGTCGGTGCCGGCCCCGAAGACGAGCACCGACAAGATCCCGATGGTGGATTCATCGAAGCTCACGCCGGTCAGGTCGAGGACCCGACTTGCCACGACCGCTGCGGATTGGTCGGCGAGGGCCACCACAGTCAGCGGCACCAACCAGAGGAAGGGGCTGCGGTAGGTGATCAGCAGCAGCACCGCAACGATGCCCGCGGTGGTGAGCAGCAGTCGTGCGTCGGCCCCCTGGAAGACCGCGGCCAGATCGGCCTGGATGGCGGCCGGTCCGGTCACCGCCGCGTTCACGCCTTCGCTGACTCCGCCGTCGGTCAAGCCCGCAGCGAGGTCCTTGCGAAGTTGCTGGACGGACTCAGAGATGGCCGAAGCACCCTCGTCGGGGATGGCCACGATCCCGATCGCCGCCGTGCCGTCCTCGCTCGGCAGCAGCTCAGCCGACTTCTCGGTGGCGACGTCAGCGAACAGCTTCTGCAACTCACCTAACGCCGTCTTGTCCAGGCCGTCGTCGTTGGTGAACAGCACGACCGCGGTGGACTCGTCGCCGCTGGGCAGCTGTCCCTGGAGCTCGATCACCTGGGTGCTCTCCGCGCCGGCGGGCGCGTTGGCGATTGGGGAAGGCTGCACGTCCGCCTGACCCAGGAGGCCGAGGATGGTCACCGCGACGATCAGGGCCAGGCCCAGCACCGCCCAGCTCCGCCGCGGCCGCACGATGGCGTGGAAGATCGAGATCATCGGAGTCGAGTCTACGAGTGCCCTGAGTCACAACTCGATCGGCACCACGCCCCGAAGACACGCCTTGAAAGAAGGCGTGCGCAGAGCGCCTCGCTGGGTCACACTGGTCGAGTGATGGCGCGGACGCTCGTGCGGCCCCAGGTCGTCGCGCATCGGGGTGCGAGCCACGAGAACGCCGAGCACACTCTCGGTGCCTACCTGGCTGCGCTGGAGGTAGGGGCCGGAGCGCTGGAGTGCGACGTACGGTTGACCGCCGACGGGCATCTGGTCTGCGTCCACGACCGGGATCTGCGGCGTACGGCGTCCTCGCGCGGCCTGGGGTCCACCATGGAGCTGGCCGACCTTGACCAGCTCGACTTCGCGGCCTGGAAGAACCCGTGGGCCGAGCTGGACGACGAGATCCCGGCGACGGACGAGGAACTGCGCCGGGTACTGACGATGCGGCGGCTGCTGGAGACTGTGGCCGGCCTCGAGCGGCGAGTGGAGCTGGCGATCGAGACCAAGCACCCCACGAGGTACGCCGGGTTGGTGGAGCGGCGGTTGGCGGAGCTGCTCGCTGAATTCGGCTGGACGGGGCCGGACTCGCCGGTACGGGTGATGAGCTTCTCGAACACCGCCCTGCATCGGATGCGGAAACTGGCTCCCGATCTGCGCCTGGTGCAGTTGATGGACCGCAAGCACCAATGGCCGATGCTGGCCAACGTGCTGCCGCGCGACGCCGTCTTGGGGCCGGGGATAAGAGTGCTGCGTGAGTTCCCACGGTTCGGTCCGCGGCTCGCCGACACCGGCCGGGACCTGCACGTCTGGACGGTGAACACCGAGGCCGATCTGAAGATCTGCCTCGACCTGGGCGTCCGAGCGGTGATCACCGACCGGCCGGGCACGATCATCGACCTGCTGGAGGACCGGTAGGTTCTCGCGCATGTCGAAGAAGTCCCGAGGCCGTCCCCGCAACTCCTCGTCTGTTGTCGAGGGCGCCGATGACCCCGGAGCAGCGCAGGGCGCGGTCGGACCCCGCCAGCCCTGCCCGTGCGGCTCGGGTCGGCGTTACAAGGCCTGCCATGGTGCCGCCGACGGCGGTGCCGATGTCTACGTCGCGCGACCCTTCCAGGGCCTGCCGGGCGAGCGCGACATCGTGGCGCTGCGTGAGCTGGTGCCGGCCGCGACCGCGCCGTTGACCCTTCGCGACTCCGCTGATTCCGACCGCGAGGTGCTGCTGTGTACGTTGCTGCCCGGTGCCGCGCCGGCGATGGTCCGCGAGTCCGGCGCCATCTGGCTGGGTCTGCAGGTGCAGCACGGCTTCGGGGACCCGGCCAAGGACCTGGGCGCGGTGCTGACCAAGGCGCTGGAGGCAGAGACCGGGCTGGTGGGTCTGACCGACCGTCCGGGACCTGGCCCGCGACTACAGGACCTGGTCACCGGCGACAGCCTCGATGTCACCGTGCACGACGGGTTCGCCTTCTGGGTGGGCGACCTGGAGGACCAGGGTCCGGAGGTGGCCGCCGCCCTCGAGCAGGCCAACGCGTCGGCGGCGCCGAGCGCACGGCTGACCGGGGTCGCTGCGGCGTACTGGACCAACGTGACCACCAAGGAGCACCTGCGGTGGGTGCTGCCCGAGCCGGAGGATCAGGCACTGGATGCGCTGGCGCGGCTGCACGCTGCCGGCCGGGATTCCCTGGTGCCGGGTTCGCGGCTCGTGGGGATGTTCCGGGCGCACGGGCTGCTGGTCCCGGTGTGGGACCTAGAGGTCGGCACCGGCGCGGCTGCGTTGGAGACGCCGGCGCTGGAGTTCCGAGCTGCGCTGGACGAGGCGCTGGCCGATTCCTCGGCCCTGACGCCGTCGGAGCGGTCGGCACGCAACGGGCTGGCCAACCGACAGGTAACCATCCGTTAACGCAGGGAAACCTTCACTTTTCGGGGTACGGCAAAGTTCCGCCAAAGGGGTGATGTTGTGCGCCTGCAGTCGATGCAATACTTTGATTTCAGCCCGGTCGTTGTTGTCTCCCCCGTCAGCAACGACCGGGCCTCCTACTTGTTGGTCCTCGCGCTCTAGTTCGTGCTCGACTCCAGCGGGTCCCGAGAGATCGGGCAGGACATGCAACGCGGCCCGCCCCGGCCCGAGCCCAGCTCGGAGCCGGCGATCTTGAGCACCTCGATCCCCGACTCCTCGAGCCGGTCGTTGGTCCCGTCGTTGCGCTCGTAGGCCACCGCGACCCGCGGCGCGAGAGCCAGCGTGTTGTTCCCGTCGTCCCACTGCTCGCGCTCGGCGGCGACCGGGTCCAGTCCGGTGTCGATCTGGTGCAGGGTATCGATCTGCATCGCCTTGGCCGCAGCCACCAAGAAGGGCTCGGCTCCGGCGATGACCAGTTCCAGATCGGCGTCGCTGCCGCCACCGGACAGGGCGTGCGGACCATCGGCCAGGGTGACCGCCCAGGCCTGCAGTTGGTCGGCGACGTTGGGATACATCACGACCGTGTCGACGTCGACCATCGTGCACACGGTGTCCAGGTGCATGGTGGCGCGTTCCTGGGCGATCGGGACGGCCAGCACGGTGTGGGCCAGACCGGCGGCGAACACCTGCCGGGCCAACCGCTCGGCGCCAGCGGGCGTCGTACGCTCCCCGACGCCGACGGCGATCACGCCGGGCGCCAGCAGCAAGACGTCGCCGCCCTCGACGTGCTCGTGGTGCCAACCGTGGATCTTCGGGGTCCCGACGAAGCGCGGGTGCTGGGTGTAGATCAGGTCGGTCAGCTGGGTCTCGCGTGAGCGGGCCGGCATGGTCAGCGACGTGACCGCGACCTGGTCCCGGATCCAGACGCTGGAGTCGCGGGTGAACAGCAGGTTGGGCAACGGGTCGATCAGGAAGTCGTCGCTGGCCAGCAGCGAGGTGACCAGCCCGAACCCGCCGCGGATCTCGTCGTTGCGGATGCCGGTGGTGAGGTACGCCGTCAGCTCGTCCGGCGCGGCGTCGTGCAGCAGGTCGTTGAGGTAGGCGCGCAGGGTCTCGCCCAGGTGCAGGCTGTCCAGCGCACTTACGATGGCCTCGTGGCGGGCCGACTCGGCCGCGAAGGTCTCGGTCAGCAGCTCGGTCAGGTAGAGCACCTCGACATCGCGATCGCGCAGCGCCGAGGCGAAGGCGTCGTGCTCCTCCTGGGCGCGACTGACCCACGGAACCCCATCGAAGAGCAGTCGGAAGTTGTTGCGGGGAGTCAACCGGGTCAGCTCGCGGCCCGGGCGGTGCAGCATCACCGTGTTGAGCCGACCCACCTCGCTGCTGGCGCCGTGGGGACGGTTCTTGGTGGCGCTGGCGGTGCTAGCCGGGTTGGCGGTGCGCTCCGGGGAGGTCGTGGTCATGCGCGGCACTCTAGTAGTCCGCGGGCAGGCCGGGTCGGCGCTGCGCGGCTGGGGACCACTCAGGCGAGCAGCTCGATCGCCGTGACCGCTGCCAACATCAGGCAGACGCCAGCGCCTGCGTAGTGCAGCACCGCGGGACGGACCGCCCGCAGCAGTGCCCTGCCCACGCCGACGGCCAGCCCGCTGACGGTCACCAGCGCGGCGAGCGCTCCGACGTAGACACTGACCGGGGCGTCGTAGCGCGCCGCCAGCGTCAGCGTCAGCACCTGCGACAGATCACCCCACTCGGCCGCGAAGAGGACCAGGAAGCTAGCGCCCACGGCGCGCCAACCGCTGACGTCGGGAGTCGCGTCGTACGCCGTCTCGGCGTCCTCGCCGGCAGAGTGCGCGCGGGCCGTGCGTAGCAGGATCACGGCGCCCAACAGGAACATCGCCAGCGCCACCGATCGGACCGCAGCACTCGGCAGCAGCGAGGCGACCGAACCCAGCCCGACGGCAACCAGGGTCTGGACGGCGAAGGCCAGGCCGACCCCCAACCAGACCATGGTCGGCCGGTAGCGCGTGGAGAGCACCAACGTCGCCAAGAACGTCTTGTCTGGCAGCTCAACGACGAAGATCGCGCCAAAGGTCAGCGCGATGACGGTCGGATCCACGAGAGGTTCCCCTGACTGGCCAGCAACGAGACCCAACAAAACCTAACTAAACACGACGACTGCGGCCAGCGGGGTAGACCCCGAGGATCTTGACCTCGGTGGTGAAGAACGCCAGCTCCTCGAGCGCGCGGCTGACGGTGAGGTCATCGGGGTGACCATCCACCTCGGCCAGGAACTGGGTGGCGGTGAACTCCCCGCCCACCATGTAGCTCTCCAGCTTGGTCATGTTGACCCCGTTGGTCGCGAAGCCGCCGAGGGCCTTGTAGAGCGCGGCGGGCAGGTTGCGGACGTTGAAGACGAAGGACGTCACGACCGGACCGTTTCCCGCCGGCGCCTGCACGAACTCCCGCGACAGGACCACGAATCGGGTGGTGTTGTGGTCCTCGTCCTCGATGTCGTCGGCCAGGATCTCCAGGCCATAGATCCCGGCCGCCAGTGGGGGGGCGATGGCCGCCTGGGACGGGTCGCCGCTCTCGGCGACCTCTCGGGCAGCACCCGCGGTGTCGCCGGCGATCACCGGGTCGAGTCCTAGCCTGCGGATGATCAGGCGGCACTGCCCTAGCGCGTGCACGTGGCTGTGCACCGTCTTCAGCGAGGCGGTCGGCACTCCGGGCAGCGCCATCAGCGCGAACCGGATCCGCAGGAAGTGTTCTCCGATGATGTGCAGCTGCGAGGTCGGCAGGAAGTGATGGATGTCGGCGACGCGCCCGGCCAGCGAGTTGTCGATGGGGATCATCGCCAGCTCGGCAGCACCCTGCTCGACGGCGGCGAAGACGTCCTCGAACGACGCACACGGCACCGCCTGGGAGTCGGGGTAGGCACGCGTGCACACCAGGTGGGAGTTCGATCCCGGCTCGCCCTGGTAGGCGATCCGGTGCATGGGCCCAGTCATTCGTCTGGACATGGGCTCGGGCCCCGGCTCGGGAGTGGGCGCGTCAGTCACCCGCCGAGTTTCCCACTACCCTGCTCGCCATGCCGATCGCCCTCGCCAGTGTGGCCCTTGTCCTCGCTGTCCTCGCCGTCGTCTTCGCCGCCATCGCGCTGCGGCGTACGACGATGCTGCGCCGCCGCAACACCGCCGCCGACCTCCCCGAGGACGTGCTCGGGCTGCGCCAGGAAGTGGCCGCGCTGCAGGCCGACAGTGCACAGGCGCTGCGGCACCTGGCCGTGGTGCGCTATGACGCCTACGGCGAAATGGGCGGGCACCTGTCGTGGTCGCTGGCCCTCCTCGACGACGCGGGGGACGGGGTGGTGATGACGTCGATCGCGGGCCGCAGCGAGGCCCGGACCTACGCCAAGTCGATCGCCGGCTGGTCCAGCGAACAGCAGCTGTCTCCCGAGGAAGACGAAGCGATCACCCACGCGCGCCCGTAGCCCGTGCGGGTTGTGATCGGGGGTGCACCACAAAAACTCAGGCGAGGCGGAAGACCCGCGATTCCCAGGCCGCCAACGCATCGGTCGGGCCGGGGTGAGAGCCGGGTATCGAGGCGATCAGCGTCTCGGCGCCCACGATGTCAGACCCTTCGGTGCCTGATAGACCGGCGAGGTCGGCAACCACGTCCGGGTCATCGGACAGGTTGGCCACCACCAGCAGCCGGGTGCCCTCATGCTCGCGCAGGAACGCATAGACGCGGGGGTCGTCGGGCAGCAGCATGGTGAACGAGCCGTGGGCCACGGCCGGCTCGTCGTGGCGCAGCGCGATCAGCCGGGCGAAGTGGGTGAACACCGAGTCCGGGTCGTCGACCTGGGCGGCGGCGTTGACACTGTCCGCGTGCAGCATGCTTGGGGCGACGTCGATCCACGGCTCGCCGGTGGTGAAGCCGACCTCTGGCGAGGAGTCCCACTGCATCGGCGTGCGGGCATTGTCCCGGCTCTTGGCGGCGAGCGCGGCCAGCACGTCTGCGGGGTCCTGCCCAGCCGCGGTGGCCGCCGCGTAGTGGTTCACCGCCTCGATGTCGCGCTGCTGGTCGATCGAGGTGAACCCGACGTTGGTCATGGCGAGCTCGTCGCCCTGATAGACGTACGGCGTCCCGCGGTGCAGGTGCAGCACGGTCGCCAGCGCCTTGGCTGACTGCTCCCGGTGCTCGGGGGAGTCGTTGCCGAACCGGCTGACACAGCGGGGCTGGTCGTGGTTGCCGAGGTAGAGGCTGTTCCAGCCGACCTGGGCCAACCCGTGCTGCCAGCGCCCCAACGAGGTCTTCAGGTCGAGCATCGTCATCGGCGCGATGTCCCACTTGCCCGCGGGGCCCGAGTCCAGATCCACGTGCTCGAACTGGAAGACCATGTCGAGCTCGGCTCGCGCCGGGTCGGTGTAGAGCACCGCCTGGTCGATCGGGCAGCCCGGGGTCTCACCAACGTTGAGCAGCCCGGCGGGACGGCCGGCGAAGACCTCGCGATGCATCTCGGCGAGGAACTCGTGGATCCGGGGGCCATCGGCGACGAACTTCTCGGCGTTCTCGAATCCGTCGGTGGTCGCAGCCTCTGGGGTGGGGGCATCGGGCAGCGACGGGCGACCGTGCGTGTCGGCCGGCCCGGTCACCTTGGAGATCAGGTTGATGACGTCCATCCGGAAGCCGTCGGCCCCGCGGTCGAGCCACCAACGCATCATCTCGTAGACGGCCTCGCGAACCTCCGGGTTCTCCCAGTTCAGGTCGGGCTGCTCGGGGGCGAACAGGTGCAGGTAGTACTCCCCGGACGCCTCGTCGTAGGTCCAGGCCGGCCCGGAGAACGCCGATCCCCAGTTGGTCGGCTCCGCTCCGGACTCGCCGCCGGCGTACCCCTCGCGCGGCGCGCGCCACCAGTACCAGTCGCGCTTGGGGTTGTCGATCGAGGAGCGGGACTCGGCGAACCACGCGTGCGCAGAGCTGGTGTGGTTGACCACCAGGTCCATCACCAGCTTGATCCCGCGTGAGTGCAGGGCGGCGATCAGCTCGTCGAGCTGCTCGAGGGTGCCGAACATCGGATCGACATCGCGGTAGTCGCTGATGTCGTAGCCGTTGTCGGCCATCGGGGACGCATAGATCGGGCTCAGCCAGACGACATCGACCCCCAGGCGGACCAAGTGGTCCACGTGGGCCAGGATCCCGCCCAGGTCGCCGATCCCGTCACCGTCGGAGTCGGCGAAGCTGCGCGGGTAGATCTGATAGACGACGGCGGACTTCCACCAGTCCCGATCACTCATCTGCTCACTCGCTGGTCATTCACTTAGGCACCCTGGCCAGCACCCGACCGTGCACGACCTTCATCCGCAGCTCTCGTCCGGGCCCGATCGAGTCCCCGTCGAGTTGGCGCGGCGTGTCCGAACCGGCCCGGATCACCGCGGTCGCACCGACCTTGCGATCGACCAGCTCGTCGGTGCGTTTGGCCTTGGTCAGCACCCGGGCCACGAGCGGCACCCAGGAGAAGAAGTTGGCCGGATGCAGGATCACCACGTCCAACAGCCCGTCGTCGATGAGGGCGTCCGGCAGCAGCGGCATGCCGGCCTGGAGGAAGCCCACATTCCCGACGACCACGGTGCGGGCCCGATGTCGGGTGAACTCCCCGCCATCGATCGAGATCTCGATCCGCTGGGCCGGGAACATCAGCGACCTCAGGCCCGAGATCACGTAGGCGATCCAGCCGATCCTCTTCTTGATGCTGTCGTTGACGCCCTCCATGATCGCGGCGTCGAAGCCCATCCCGGCCATCACCATGAAGTGGGTGTCCTCGATGCCGTCACCGGAGACCGCGACCAGGTCGATGGCTCGGTCCTGGCCGTTCAGCGCGACGTCGATCGCGGACCGCAGGTAGAGCGGGATCTCGAGGTTGCGGGCCAGCAGGTTGCCGGTGCCCGCTGGGATGATCCCGATCGGGATGCCGGTGCCGGCCAGTTCGGCGCATACCTCGCGCACGGTACCGTCCCCGCCGCACACCAGCACCAGGTCGCTGCCCTGGACCGCGGCGATCTCGGCCATCCCGGTGCCGGGATCCGCCACGGTCGTGTAGAGCCAGCGTGGCTCGCTCCAACCGGCGTCGGCAGCCATCGTGGTGACCAGGGCCCGGAACTGCCCGACGCTCTCGACCTTGATCGGATTGAGGATCACCGACAGTCGGCGCTCGGACGGGACGACATCGACCAGGCGGGTTCCCTGGGCCGCGGTGAGGCGGGGCCACGGGTCCAGCAGCGCCATCACCACCAGCGCGACCGCGACGCCCAGCAGCGACCCGGCGATCACATCGGTCGGGTAGTGCCGGCCCAGGAGGACCCGGTCGGCGCAGACCACGAGCCACACGACGACACAGGCGGCGATCGCGGCGCGTCGCATCCCCGAGCGGCGTACGAAGATGACGGCGAGCACGATCAGGATGGCGGCGTAGGCCGCGCTGGCGGACGCGTGCCCAGAGGGGAACGACTTGCTGTCCAGGATGCCGACAGGGTCCTGCCAGTCGGGCCGGCCGCGGCCCAACCAGAGCTTCGCTGCGGTCGTGAGCCCCGCAGCGACCACCATGGTCGCCACCGCAAAGGATGCCGTCAGCCGGTGCCCGCGCAGGAACAGCAGGACGGCCAGGACCACGGTGGCGAGGGTCATCCCGATGGTGCCGAACATCACTTCGACCACGCGCAGCACGTCGACCAGGACTCGGTAATCGTCCGCCCAGCCCTCGGCCCGCCGTCCCCAGTTGTCCGCAGCGTCCAGGGGGGACCGGTCGTTGGTGGCCGCGAACGCCAGGCCCGAGAACGCGACCAGGCAGAGTCCGGCCCACGCGAGGGGCAGGAGGCGCTGACGGGAGGTCACGGGTAGTCATTATGGCCGATAGCCTTGACCCCATGATCGACCCCCGCATCCTTCGCGAAGAGCCAGACCGAGTCCGCGCTGCCCAGGCCAAGCGCGGGCTGAGTGACGACGTAGTGGACCGGGCGTTGGCTGCCGACTCGTCCCGCCGCGAGACGATCGGCGTCTTCGAGACCAAGCGGGCCGAGCAGAAGCAACTCGGCAAGCAGATCCCCCAGGCCCAGGGCGAGGAGAAGGCCGCGCTGCTGGCGCGGACCAAGGAGCTGGCGGCCCAGGTCAAGCAGGCCGAGGCCATCCAGCTGGTCGCCGCTGCCGAATGGCGCGAGGCGCTGATGTCGATCCCGAACCTGGCTGCCGAGGAGGCACCGGCCGGCGGGGAGGAGCACTTCAACCTGATCGAGACCGTCGGCACTCCGCCCGAGTTCGACTTCGAGCCGCGCGACCACGTGGAGCTGGGTCGGATGCTGGGTGCGATCGACATCGAGCGCGGAGCGAAGGTGTCGGGCTCGAGGTTCTACTTTCTGACTGGGATCGGCGCGCAGTTGGAGTTCGCGCTGATCAACATGGCGATGGACCAGGCCCGTGCGGCCGGGTTCATCCAGATGGTGGCCCCTTCGATCGTCAAGCCGCGTGCCATGGAGGGCACCGGCTTCCTGGGTCAGGCGGCCGACGACGTCTATCGCCTGGAGGGCCAGGACCTCTACCTGGTCGGCACCTCGGAGGTGCCGATGGCGGCGTACCACAGCGACGAGATCCTCGATGCCGACAAGCTTCCGCTTCGCTACGTCGCGTTCAGCTCGTGCTTCCGCAAGGAGGCCGGCTCGCACGGCAAGGACACCCGCGGGATCTTCCGGGTGCACTGGTTCGACAAGGTCGAGATGTTCGTCTACACCACTGTCGAGGAGTCGTACGCCGAGCACCAGCGGCTGCTCCAGTGGGAGAAGGACTTCCTGGACAAGCTCGAGCTGGCCTACCGGGTGATCGACGTCGCGGCCGGCGACCTGGGCACCTCGGCGCAGCGCAAGTTCGACTGCGAGGCGTGGATCGCCTCGCAGGGCCGCTACCGCGAACTGACCTCGACCTCGAACTGCACCGACTTCCAGACCCGACGCCTGGACACCCGGGCCCGCGCGGCGGACGGCTCGATCGGTCCCGTGGCCACGCTCAACGGCACGCTGTGCTCGATCAACCGGCCGATCATCGCGCTGCTGGAGACCCATCAGCGCGCCGACGGCTCGGTGCGCGTGCCGGAGGCGTTGCGCCCCTACCTCGGAGGCCTCGAGGTGATGGAGCCGGTGAGCCAGTGACCGACTCATCAACCGGGTGGCAACCCAAGGTCGTCGCGCTCGACATCGACGGCACGCTGCTGAAGTGGGTCGAGGGGGCGGGGCATACCTATGAGGTGATCCCGCCGCGGGTCTACGCCGCGGTACGCCGCGCGGCCGAGGCCGGCGCCCGCATCGTGCTGGCCAGCGGGCGTTCACCGCACGGGATGACCAAGATCGCCGACCTGCTCGACCTGCCGGCCGATGTCGAGGACCGGCTGTGGGTAGTGGCCTCGAACGGTGCGGTGGTGTTCCGCTACCCGCCGGTCGACGTGGTGCACGAGGAGACCTTCGACGCTGCCCCGGCGGTTGCGGCGGTGCTGGAGCACCACCCCAAGGCGCTGGTGGCGATCGAGCATCGTGGCCACGGCTACCGGGTCAGCGAGGCGTTCCCGGATGGTGAACTCTCGGGGCAGCAATTGGTCACCTCGGTGTCGGAGCTGGTCGCCGAACAGGTCTCGCGGGTGATCATCCGCGATCCCACCGCGACCGTGGACGACTTCGTCGAGCTGGCCGGCAAGCTGGGCTTGCACGGCACCGACTACATCGTCGGCTGGACGGCCTGGCTGGACCTGGCCCCGGTGGGCGTCTCGAAGGCGTCCGGGTTAACCCACGTGATCGACAAGCTCTCAGTGCGGCCCGACGACGTGCTCGCCATCGGCGACGGTCGCAACGACATCGAGATGCTGCGTTGGGCGGGACGTGGGGTGGCCATGGGGCAGGCGATCCAAGAGGTCATCGCGGCCGCCGACGCCACGACCGAGACGGTGTACGACGACGGCGCGGCGGTCGAGATCGAGCGCTGGTTCGGCTAGCTCGCTCGCCGTGGGTGGGGGCGGGCTTGGGCCGGATCGTGCACGATGCGCGGTTTGGTGCGGCCGTGGCGGCGGTGATGGTCGCTCTGGTGGCGGCGGGCGGCTATGGGATCGGCCCTCGATTGAGGGATCAGGTCACGGTTTGGTAACGACTGTGTGAGTTCGGTCGAATAGGGCTGTTTTCGACCGGTGAGTGTCGGTGGTCCCTGGGAGAATCCAGTCATGGAGCCGACGAGCAGCAGCAAACCCCTGGGGTTGCTGCCGCCTGTCGTGACGCAGATGCTGACCGCGATCCAGGCGTTCAACGACCACGTCGGGTCGCGGGCCTGGACGCTGCAGGACAGTCAGGTCGCGGCCCTGTTGCCGGTGCTGGCAAGCGCGCAGGCGCGGTTGGTGTCGGGTGAGCTGGGGGTCGTAGCTGAGGCCAACAGTAGAGAGTTGGCGCTGCGGGCCGGGGCGACGTCCACGGCGAACTGGTGGGCGGTCGCCACGCATCGGACCCGGGCTGAGACCCGCCGGCTGACCAAGACCGCTGCCGGGCTGGCTGACCGCCCGCTGGTCGCAACCGCATTGAGCGAGGGCCGGTTGTACCCCGACCAGGCCGCCGTCATCGTCGATGGGATCGCGGCGTTGCCGACGGATCTGGTCGATGACGCCACTAGGACCGAGGCCGAGGAGCACCTGGTTGCCAAGGCCGCCCACTTCGATGCCAAGGCCCTGCGGGTGATGGTCGACAAGATCCTCGACGTGGTGGCCCCCGAAGTTGCGCAGGCCCACGAGGCCCGGGTCCTGGACCAACAGGAACGCGATGCTCAGGCGGCGGCGAAGTTCACCATGCGCCCCGACGGTCACGGCA
>JBBPYJ010000150.1:0-6648 GCA_038200025.1 Propionibacteriales bacterium
AGCGACCGAACGACCCCAAGACCTGGGAGTGACCGAGCCGAGCGAGGCACGAGCGAGCGACCGAACGACCCCAAGACCTGGGAGTGACCGAGCCGAGCCAGGCACGATGCGTGGAATAGTCCACTGGCTCAGCGAGCCGCAGCATCAGCTGTTCCGCGCGATAGGGTCGGGTCAGCGGGTCGTCGGTAGCGGCTCGCGCAAGCCCGTCATCGACCCAGGAGGCCATCATCACCAGTCCGCTCAAGGCGACCAGTTGGGCCTACTGCGAGTCGTTCGTCACCGAAGATGAGGTGCTGGCCAACGCTCGCTCTCGGGCCGACGAGGTCGGCGTGGTCGCGATCAGCCCCGGGGGCGGGGCGGCCCTGAAGTTCTTGGCCTCGGTGCTGGATGCCCGCGCCGTGGTCGAGATCGGCACCGGGACCGGCGTCTCCGGCTTGTGGTTGCTGCGTGGGATGCGCTCGGACGGAGTGCTTACCACCGTCGATCTCGAGGCGGAGCACCAGCGACTGGCCAAGCGGACCTTCGCGGACGCCGGGGTCACCGGGCATCGCGCCCGGACGATCAGCGGTGCCGCGCTCGACGTACTCCCCCGACTGACAGACGGTCACTACGACCTGGTCTTCTGCGACGGCGACAAGAGGGAGTACGACGCCTACCTCGACGCCGCGCTGCGGTTGCTGCGGCCCGGCGGTGTGGTGGTCTTCGACAACGCCTTGTGGCACGACAAGGTGGCCGACCCCAGCCAGCGGGACGAGGAGACCGCCGCCATCCGCGCTCTTGGCCGACGAGTTGCCGAGCACGACTCCCTGGTTCCGTTGCTGCTGCCCGTCGGTGACGGCCTGCTGGTAGCCAAGAAAGAGTGGGCGGGCGACTAACCGTTTGACGCCTCGCCGCGAGGGGCCGAGGCGAAGCCCGAGGCACCCTGCGCGATCGCCACGATCTCGCAGGGCTCGATCAGGGTCGGTGCACTGCCGATGATCTGCGACCCCGGCGCCTGCGCAGCATCCTCTCGGAACGTCGCCTCGAACTGCTCGCGGGCCCCGGACGACTCGAAGACGTAGCAGCCCTCGAACCACTCCCCGGCACGCTGGCGCCAGGTCTTGTACGCCAGTCCTGGCATCGACTCGAACCGCGCGTGCGAAGTGCCGGCCACGTAGTCGGCCAGACTCTGCTCGACCCCGTCGGGGGCTTCGGCCAGTGACCAGCGCACGGTCAGTCCACGCATCGTCTTCACACTCCTGCCAGGGGTCCGTCGGAGCCGAGCCAGGCCAGCAGCGCCCGCGCACCCCAACCGGTGGGGCCCTCACTCCACTCGAAGCTGTCGTTGACGCAGTCTCCCACCGAAGCCAGGTCCAGGTGCGCCCAGGGCACTTGGCCGACGAAGTGCTGGAGGAACAGGGCTGCGGTGATGGCGCCCGGCGCGCCCCCGGCGTTGTCGGCGTCGGCAACCCTGGAGGCGAACTTGTTCTCATAGTCGGCGACCAACGGCAACCGCCACACCGGCTCGCCGGCCTCACCAGCAGTGCGCACGAGAGTCTCGGCGAGGGCATCGTTGTTCGCGAACAGGCCGCCCAGCGTGGTGCCGAGCGCAACACGGACGGCGCCGGTCAGGGTGGCCACGTCGACCACCACGTCCGGCTTGAGCTCGGCCACCGCATAGGCGAGTCCGTCGGCGAGCACCAGACGCCCTTCAGCGTCGGTGTTGGTGACCTCGGAGGTCCGTCCGCCGTAGTGCGTGATCACGTCACCGGGGCGCAATGCGTCGCCGCCGACCATGTTCTCCGCGGCGGCGATCAGGCCGGTGACCCGCACCGGGCAGCCGACCGCCGACAGCGCCCCGAGCACTGACATGACGACGGCACCGCCACTCATGTCCCGCTTCATGTTGACCATCGCCTGGCCGGGTTTGATGGAGAGTCCCCCGCTATCGAAGGTGATGCCCTTGCCGACCAGCACCACCCGAGGCGCCTTGTGACCGGACTTGCGGACTCCTCTGGTCCCTGCCCTAGGGACGTAGTCGAGTCTGATCAGCCGAGGTGGCGAGACCGAGGCCCTGCCGACGGCGAGCAGGCCGCCCATCGCGTCCTTGACGAGGTCCTTCTCGTCCCAGACCTTGCAGGCTAGGCCGCCTTCGTCGGCGATCTGGAGCGCCTGCCCGGCCAGCCACTGCGGGTTCTTCACGTTCGAAGGCACGGTGGCCAGGACGCGGCTGCGCCAGCCGGCCCCACCGATCGCGAGCGCCCGGCGCAGACAGACATCACGGTCGGGGGCGTCGTCGAGCCCGGCCAGGACGACTCGGGCGACCGGCATCCGTCGAGGCCCGGTGGATCGCCAATGGAAGCCGAACGAGCCCAGCATGGCGCCGACGACGAATGCTTCGAGGCCGGCGTCATCGGTGACCGCCCCGATGGTGGTGGCGACTGCGTCCAGACCGGTAGTGGCCCGGGCCAGGGCCGCACCGGCCCGACGGAAGTCCCGCGGCGACTGATCGCCCACACCCACCAGCAGCACCCGGCCGGGACCGTCGGCACTGATGCCGACGATCCCAGGAATTACCGTCACCCGACCCGCGTCCGTCGGCGAGCCGTCGAGCGTGCTTGTCAGGACATCCAGTGTTTCGAGCAGATCGACACCGAGCGCGTCGGCGGCCTCGTCCGCGCCCAGGCCGAGCAACGTGACCTTTCCAGCGTCGGGGCCTTCGGCGCCATCTAGGACCGGGAACGCCCAGACATCGACACCGCCGACCTCGTGCGGCAGCAGTGCACTGAGCGCGAACTGCGGAGGTGAGACCTGGGCAGGAAGGCCGACTGTCTCAGTGACCACCCGGGTCAGCCGACGACAGCAGCGAGAGCATCCCTGAGACCGGTGGCTTCCTCAGCGTTCAACTCGACAACGAGCCGCCCCCCGCCTTCCAGGGGGACGCGCATCACGAGGCCGCGACCTTCCTTGGTGACCTCGAGCGGACCATCGCCAGTGCGGGGCTTCATCGCCGCCATCGTGCACCCTCTTTCGGTTTGCCGTGTCCATGCGCTGGTTTCCATTATCCCCTATCCCCGCGTGATGCCGACGACAGGCCGGGATTCGGGGTCGGGTCCGGGCTGCGTCCGGGGCTGGGTCACCCTCTAATGTGCAGCCATGAATGTCTCGCCCGACCCAGATTTTGTGGACCCTGTCCCGGTCGACCCTGTGCTGGTTGATCTGGTCGACGGGGTCGCCACCGTGACCCTGAACCGGCCAAAAACGATGAACAGCCTTGACCTGGCGACCAAGGTGGCGCTGCTCGAGGCGGTGCGCGCAGTTGCCGACGATCCCGACGTGCGATGTGTGGTGCTCACCGGCACGGGCCGGGCGTTCTGTGTCGGACAGGACCTCAAGGAGCACATCAAGACCCTGAACGGACCCGGCCCGAGCTCGCTGTTCACCACCGTGGCCGAGCACTACAACCCGATCGTGCACACCCTGGCGACGATGCCCAAGCCGGTGATCGCCGCGGTCAACGGGGTGGCCGCCGGCGCCGGCGCCAGTCTGGCGATGGCTTGCGACCTCCGCGTGGTAGCAGACACCGCAGGATTCAACACGGCCTTCGTGGGCGTCGCCCTGTCGTGCGACACCGGTGCGAGCTACACCCTGCAGCGTCTGGTCGGCCCAGCCAAGGCGCTGGAGCTGCTGTACGCACCGCGCACCGTGCCGGCCGACGAGGCCCTCGCCCTCGGGCTGGCCAGTTCCGTGGTCCCCTCCGATCAGTTGGAGGACGCCGTACGGGCGCTCGCCACCCGGTTGGCCGCCGGCCCAACCGTCGCCTTCGCCTCGATCCGGGCCTCGGTTGCGTATGCCGCGGCGCACACCCTGGAGGAGTCGCTGGACTTCGAGGAGAAGATGATGACGCGCACCGGCGCTACTGCCGATCACGCCACCGCCGTCGCCGCCTTCATCGCCAAGCAGCAACCGGACTTCCAGGGCCGCTGACGGCGTTCACACCGCCGAAGTCGTGTAGGCCCAGGTGAAGATCAGCACCGCGACCGCCAGCCCCAGATGTCCGGCGAAGGATGCCGCCATCCGGGCACCTCGGCCGCTACGTTCGACCGCCCGCTTGCCTCGGTTGGGCAGCCAGCGGGTGAGCAACAGCAGTCCCGCGAACGTCGTCAACCACCAGCAGCCCAGGCCCAGGACCCCGACCAGAGCACCGCCGAGGAAGGTGTCCTCACCGAACACCAGGAAGACACCCCAAATCAGCACTGCCAGTCCCCCGGTGACCGTGTGCAGGGTGGCTATCGCCGACCCCGTGTGGTGGTGGCTTGCCGCCTGCTGGGGTGTCCGCAGCCGGGTGGCCACCACGACCGCTGCCGCGAAGACGGTCAGGAGGTAGACGAGGACCGGAAGAGACACGCGGGCAGTCTCCCCTCAGTCCTCGGTCGGAGCACCATTGATGGGCTCGGCCCGGGTCGAATCGGCACCGGTTGCAGTGACACCGGCGGCGTCGAGCTGTCCGGCCAGGCGCGACAGCAGGTCGTCGACCTCCGACATCCGATAGCCACGCAGCGCCAACGAGAACCGCACCCGGCGCAGGTCGTCACCGCCCAGATCGGCCCCGCCCAGATCGGCCCCGCCCAGATCGGCCCCGCCCTGAACGTGGGCTTGCACAGCGGCATCGGGACGATCGTCGTACGCCGGAGCCAGCGGCTCGCCCTTGCCCGAAGCCACCACCGCGACCGCCCCGAGGGCGAGCACGATCAGGATCGCGAACAGCCACATCATGGGCACATCACCGGCCGACCCCGTTCTCGCGAGCCTCGACCATCAGCGCCACTGCCTCGGCGAGGTCGTCGGTGCAGTGGATCAGCCCCAGGTCGTTCGGACCGATCTTGCCCTCGGCCTGTACGGTGTCGGCCAGCCAGTCCAGCAGCCCACGCCAATAGTCAGTGCCGATCAGCACCACCGGGAACGAGGTGATCTTCTGGGTTTGCACCAGGGTCAGCGCCTCGAACAGCTCGTCGAAGGTGCCGAGCCCGCCGGGCAGCACGGCGAAGCCCTGGGCGTACTTGACGAACATCGTCTTGCGGGCGAAGAAGTATCTGAAGTTGATGCCCTTGTCGACCCACTGATTCAGCCCGTTCTCGAAAGGCAGTTCGATGCCGAGCCCTACGCTGACCCCCCCGGCCTCGCTGGCACCCTTGTTGGCCGCCTCCATCGCGCCCGGACCACCGCCGGTGATCACCGCGAAGCCTGCCTCGACCAGGAGCCGACCCAGCTCCTCGGCCTGCGCGTACGACGGGTGATCGACGGGGGTGCGTGCCGAGCCGAAGACACCGATCGCCGGACCGAGCTCGGCCAGGGCACCGAATCCTTCGACGAACTCGGCTTGGATCCGCAAAACCCGCCAAGGATCGGTATGTATGAATTCCGACGACCCCTGGGTGTCTAGCAGCCGTTGGTCGGTCGTGGATCCGTCGATCTGACCGCGTCGCATTATCTCAGGCCCGCGCTGCTTCTCGCCCTCTGACTTGGCTCGTCGAGACTGCCCATCGTTCATGCTTCGGCCTCCAGCCAGTTCCGCAGCTGGGTCTCGCAGGCAACGATCTGGGAGACCGGCACGTGCTCGTCGGGGTGGTGGGCGAACATCGGGTCGCCGGGGCCGTAGTTCACGGCCGGCACCCCCAGCCCGGTGAACCGGGCCACGTCGGTCCAGCCGAACTTCGGCGCCACTGGGCCGCCGTCTCCTCGGGCAACCGCCTCGACGAACGCCTTGGCGGCCGGCACATCGAGACCCGGTCGAGCTCCGGGCGCCGAGTCGCGCACGGTGACCTCGAAGCCATCGAAGAACTCCCGCACGAAGGCCTCGGCCTCGACCTCGGAACGGTCCGGGGCGAAGCGGTAGTTCACCGTGACCACGCACTCGTCGGGGATCACGTTGCCGGCCACCCCACCGCGGATCAGCACCGCGTTCAGGCCCTCGTGATAGGCCAAACCGTCGACGTCGGGCTCGCGAGCGACGTACTCCCCCAATCGGGCCAGGACGGCCCCGGCATGATGGATCGCGTTGTCGCCCATCCAGCTGCGCGCCGAATGCGAGCGCACCCCGCGGGTGGTCACCTCGACACTGAGCGTGCCCTGGCAGCCGGCTTCGATCGCGGCGTTGGACGGCTCCATCAGGATCGCGAAGTCGGCCGCCAACAGCTCCGGGTGGCTCTGGGACAGCAGGTTCAGTCCGTTGAACTCCGCCTCGATCTCCTCGGCCTCGTAGAGGATGTAGGTGACGTCGCGGTTGGGCTCGGGCACGGTGGCCGCGAGTCGCAGGATCACCGCGTCGCCACCCTTCATGTCGCAGGTGCCACAGCCGCGTATCAACGTGCCGTCACGTCGCGAGGGCAAGTTCTTGTTCACCGGGACGGTGTCGAGGTGTCCGGCGATCACCACCCGCTCGTCGCGGCCGAGGTCGGTGCGCGCGACCACGGTATGGCCGTGCCGGCTCACCTGAAGGTGCGGCAGCGCGCGCAGGGCGGTCTCCACGGCGTCGGCGATGGCCTGCTCGTTGCGACTGACCGACTCGATGTCGACAAGTGCGGCGGTCAGGGTCACGACGTCGGTGCTCAGGTCGAGTTCGGGCATGCCGGTCATCTTCTCACCGCGGGGAACACGCAGAACTCGTTG
>JBBPYJ010000151.1:0-7313 GCA_038200025.1 Propionibacteriales bacterium
CACCGCGCGGGTCGGCAACGACACCGACCGCTATGCCAACTGTCAGGGCGGTCAGGACGCCAACAACGACGTCGACTGCGCGCGGATCGCGGTCGAGAATTCCCTGTTCGACTTCTGGGAGGCCACCTTGCCCCAGCAGTCCTCGACCAGTTTCCAGCCCGCCTCGATGATCACCTTCACCGGCGCCGCCAACACCGGCTGTGGACAGGCTTCGTCCCAGGTCGGGCCGTTCTACTGTCCGGCCGACTCCACGATCTACCTCGACCCCTCGTTCTTCGACGATGTGCTGGAGCGGCAGCTGGGTGGTCCCGACGGTGGGTTCGTGGAGCCGTATGTGCTGGCTCACGAATACGGCCACCACCTCCAGAACCTGCTCGGCGCGATGGGCCAGGTCCGCACCCAGCAGGGTCCGAAGAGCGACGCCGTACGCCTCGAGCTGCAGGCCGACTGCTACGCCGGGATGTGGGCACAGGCAGCGACCAACACCCAGGACGAGGCTGGCGAAACGCTGTTCGCGTCGCTGACCGAGGATGACGTGCAGCTCGCCGTCGAGGCTGCCGCGGCCGTCGGCGACGATCGGATCCAGCAGAAGACCTCGGGGCAGGTGAATCCGGAGTCGTGGACCCACGGCTCGGCCGCCCAGCGGGTGCAGTGGTTCAAGACCGGGTTCGAGCAGGGCACCCTGGAAGCCTGCAACACCTTCGCCTCGAACGCCCTCTGATCAGTGCCGACGACCTGAGACGACACCTACAGGATGGACTCGATCTGCGGGTAGAGGCGCTGGAGGGTCCGTAGGTGCGGGGCCACCGAGGGATGGGTGAACTTGCCCGCCAACGCGCCCTCGCCGGCCGCGGCCCGGGCCAGCGCCCACTCGGCTCGACTCAGCGCCAGGTACGCCGCAGTCACGGCCGCGCCCCTGCCGACCTGCTCGGCGGTGACGGTGGCGAGGTGAGGAGCCTCGCCCAACCCGGCGACGTACGCCGTCAGCAGTGGCTCGAAGTCGTGACGCGTGGTCAGCGCCAGGCACCCCAGGTCACCACCCACCGGTCCGCGGCCCAGGGGTCCCCAGTCGATGGCCAGCACCGCGTCGTCGGTGCGACCACGCAGGTTGGTCGGGGCCGGGTCCCCGTGCTGGACGACCGTCGGCAAGGCGTCGAGCTCTGCCAGTCGCTCGAGGCGGTGCCGCCACAGATGGTCGGCCAGATCCGCAACCGCGGTGCGGGCCAGGGTCGACCAGCCGCCACGCTGCTCGACCCGGGCCAGCCGTTCCCGGAGTCCGGCATCGCCCAGCCACCCGGGCGAGCCCAGTTCTGCGCCTGCGAACCGGCCCAGGTTGGTGGCCGCGAACATCGCCTCCGGCTCGACGGCCTCGACCCAGTCGGAGAACAGCGTGATGCCCTCGTCGTCCTCCTCCACCGCGGTCGTCGGACCGCGCAGACCCGGCGTCGCCTCCACCACGCCCGCGATCGAGACATCGGCCTCACGCCGCCAATAGGCCAACGACCCCGGACGCAGCGCATCGGCGCGGTCGACATCCCAGTCCGGCGGTGGCGCAAGCCGCTTGACCAGCACAGACCGCTGTCGGTTCGCGATCCGCCAAACCCCGATGGTCGAGGTGCCGGACCCGCCCGCCAGTGGTTGCCAGGCCGGATCGGGCTGCCACATGCCCAGCGACGCTAGCGCATGTGCTGCCACGGCAGCGTCAGCCGCGCGCCTCCAGAGCCTCGGTGAGCAAGGCGACCAACGCCTCGGTCTGGACGTCGGCGGAGGATCCGATCTCTTGATCCGAGCCGTCCAGCGCCCGGGCCGCCAGGCCCGCCTTGGTGTCGATGAGCTCGGCGATCTTGGTGTCGATGGTCTGCGCCGCGATGATCCGCCAGGCCGTCACCGGCTCCGACTGACCGATCCGGTGCACCCGGTCGATGGCCTGGGTCTGCTCGGCGTCGGTCCACGACAGCTCGGCCAGCACGACGTTGGAGCTGACCTGCAGGTTGAGTCCGACCCCGGCCGCCGACAGCGAGCACACCACGATGGCGACGTCGGGGTCGTTGACGAAGTCGTCGATGGCCTTGGTCCGGGCCCTCGGAGTCTGGTCGCCACGGATCGAGCAGTAGGAGAGACCTCGCTTGGCGAAGGTCTCCTCGGCGGTGTTCATCACGTCCACGTGCTTGGCGAAGAAGACCACCTTGCCGACGTTGCGGGCCAGCTGCGCGGCGTAGTCGGCGGCCAGCCCGGCCTTGGCCTGACCGATCCGGCGCATCATCTCGAAGACGTTCTCGCCGTTCTTGGCCGCGGCGGTGTCCTCGCGCTCCCAGGTCGCCACCCGGCGTACGAGATCGTGGTCGATCCCCTCGACGGTGACCCCCGAGGTGCGGGTCTCCAGCGCGGTGTCGTAGCGAGCCACCATCCGGCGAGCAAGCTCGCGCTCGGCCCCGCGGATCGAGCGTCCCACCACGTCGTCCAGCTCCACCGGCAGGTCGGCGATCCGGCGCGCCGGGATGTCGGCAGCCACGTCCGCCTTGCGACGTCGCACGATCCCCATCTCGATCACGGCGTTGCGAGCGGCGGGATAGAATCCCGGGTCCGCGGGGGTCCGTTCGGCGGCTTCGAGCCGCGACAGGAGCGCGGGCCGGGGAGCCTTGTCGTCGATCCAGCCCAGGAACTGCCAGATCGCCCGGAAGTCCTCGATGTCGTTGATCAGCGGGGTGCCGGTGAGCGCCATCAGCAGCGGACGGCCGACCCAGGACCGGATCTTCTCGGAGAGCTGGAGCGCGTGCTGCGAGCGCTGCGAGGTCTTGTTCTTGATGAAGTGCGCCTCGTCGACCACCATCCCGCGGAAGCCGAAGTCACCGAGCCAACCGACGTGCCGGTCCAGGATCTCGTAGTTCACCACCACGATGTCGGCGAATCCGTCGAGGGAGTGCCCGTCGCCGTGGATCACGGTCACCGCGCGCTGCGGCGTCCACAGGGCGGCCTCGCGGGCCCAGTTGGTCTTCACGACATTGGGCACCACGACCAGCAGCGGGTAGGCGTTCGCGGCCTGCGCGGCCAACAGGGCCTGGGCGGTCTTGCCCAGGCCGGGTTCGTCGGCCAGCAGGAAGCTGCGGTGCCCGTCGGCGGCGGCCGCCACGACCTTGGACTGGTGCGGCATCAGTTCCAGACCTGGCGGCAGCTGCAAGGGCCGCGGCTCGGGCAGCTGCATGCACGACGAGGCGCCGCCGTACTCGAAGGACCGGAACAGCGGCCCCAGGAGCTCCCAGGTCGCCAACCGGCGGGGCCCGGCGAACTTGGGTTCGACCGAGTTGAAGTCGGGGGCCAGGAACGGTTTGCTCAGCTGCCGAGAGATCACCGATCGGGGCACGACGCGCCGCTCGGCACCATTGGTCGACTCGGCCTCCGGCTCGGGCTCGGCCTCCGGCGGCGGTTCGGCACCGGCCGCGACCTGCATCTCGCGCTTGAGCGTCAGGGCCCCCTCGGAGACCACGGCGTCCTCGGCAAGCAGGGAGAACACCGTGGGGTCGCGGACGGTGATCTGGGCCAAGATGGTGGCGATCCCGTCGAGGCGGCGCATCTGCTCGTCGCGCTGTGCCTCGGTCACCTCGGCGGACTTGCGCACCTCGGCGCGGCTCTCGCGCACCAGCAGCGCGATCGCTACGAAGCGGGTCCGCGACGAAGGTCTCAGCACGCCTCGACGGGCCTCGGTCTCGACCTCGCGCACTGCGCGTGCCAGCACCGGGATGATGCCCTCGTTGTTGCGCTGCTTGACGCCGCGGCGCCGCGGCGCCTGTCGGGTCGTGCCGGGTTGGCGTTGACCTCGTCGAGCCAAGGATTCCTCCTGCGAACTTGCGCCGCGGCCATCGAACCGGTGGCCGGACCAGACGTCAGACAGCGATCGCTGCGACGACCCCTGCTGTGGACAGCCCCGTACCGAAACGTCGCGCCCAAGGTGCGGGCCGATCTCGGAGGAGAGGAGTGCCAAGCACCGACTACCCTCGCCAGGGATGTTGGAGTGATCCTACCGCGCCGTGGGTGGCAGCGGCCAGCGGCCTCCCGTCAGGCCTCCGCCGCGTTGCGCACGTCGATCCTGACCGAGCAGGCATCCTCGATGGCCCGGTCCAGCACTCGACGCCGGGGGTCGGGCACATCCAGCCAGGGTTCGCGGCACCGCAGCCGGCGTAGCCGTGGATCGGCAAGGACCTCTTCAACCGCCGTGCGGTCCCCACCGACGACCAGGGTCTGCACACCACCCAGGATGCGTGCGGCATGCTCAGCCGCGGCTTCGTAGGCCTGCCGCGCCTGGTTGTCACGGCGTCTCGCGAACCGCTGCTGGCTCTGCCCGCCGGCCTTGGTGCGACCCTGCACGTGCCGTTGGCCGATCTTGTGCTCGACCAGGGTCTTGCCCTCCAGGCGTGCGACGGCGAAGCCGCCCTTGCGGACCAGCAGCACCCCCCAGCGCTCGGGGGCCGTCGCGGCGGCCGCGAAAGCGGCCACGTCGGGGTCGCCCGAGGAATCGGCGTACGCCGCTCCGAACGGCAGTCGCGCAGTGAACCCGGACCCGTCCTGCCCGGTGCCCACGAGCGCGCCCTGCTCGACGTCGAGGATGAAAGATCCGTGTCGGGTGCCGAAGTTCTCGACCCAGCGTGGCAGTCGGGCGGCGGGGACCAGTACCTCGGGCATCAGACCTCAGTCACCCTCAGGTCTCCTCAGACCTGGTGCAGGACGCGGAAGCGCTCGCAGACGACCGGCATGTCGGTGGCGAACCCTCGGTCGTGCTCGGCGTTGTCGGTGAAGAACCGCTCGTGGACCTCGCGCCAGGAGGCCAGGGTGCGGTCTCCCTCACCCTCTGCGAAGGCCTGTTCCTCGTCGACCTCGTCGAACGGCACCACGGTGACGCCGGTGGTCTCGATCAGGGCACGCGGATGTCCGGCGCTGTCGACGACGATGCCGAGGGCGCCCGGTTCGGGCAACGGCTCGTCGTTCACCTCGTAGTCCCAGACCGCGCTCGCGGTCGCCGTCTTGACCCCGTCGAGCACCAGCCCCAGCAACTCGTCGGCCTCGGCCTCGGTGGCCCCGAAGGACCACGCGGGCGGTGGGAGCACCTCGGACGTGGTGGGCCCGAAGTAGCCGGGCATCGAGGTCATCCGGGCTTGGCTCTTCGCCAGTGCCCAGAAAGCGTCGATCTCGGACTGCTCCATCGTCGTCATGACAGTAGTCAGACGTTGAAGCCGAGGGCCCGCAGCTGCTCGCGACCGTCGTCGGTGATCTTGTCCGGACCCCAGGGCGGCATCCAGACCCAGTTGATGGCGACGTCGCCGACCAGACCCTCGAGCGCTTGGTAGGTCTGGTCCATGATCACGTCGGTCAGCGGGCAGGCCGCCGAGGTCAGGGTCATGTCCAGCACTGCATTGCTGCCGTCCAGGTGGACGTCGTAGAGCAACCCGAGGTCGACGACGTTGATCCCCAGCTCGGGGTCGACCACGTCGTGCATCGCCTCGGTCACGTCCTCGACGGTGACGGTGCTGCCGCCAGTCGCGACTGCGGTGTCGACCTCGGGCAGGTCCGCGTGGGCGGGGTTCCCAAGATTGTCAGCAGCGACGGAGTTCTCGGTGGTAATAGAATTGTCGGTAGTCATCAGTCAGTCTCCTTGGCGACGGCGGTCAACGTTGCATCTTTCCAGGCCATCCAACCCAACAGCGCGCACTTCACGCGGGCCGGGAAGCGGGCCACCCCGGCGAAGGCGACGGCATCCTCGAGGACCTCTTCGTCGGGCACCACGGTGCCCTTGCCCTGCATCAGGGCCAGGAAGGCCTCATGGGTCGTCATCGCCTCGGCGACCGGCCTGCCGATCACCAACTCGGTGAGCACGGAGGTGGCGGCCTGCGAGATCGAGCAGCCGAGCGCGGCGTACGACACGTCGCTGACGACGGGGCCGTCGGGGCCATTCTCCAGGTGCACCCGCAGCGTGAGCTCGTCGCCGCAGGTCGGGTTGACGTGGTGCACCTCGGCCTCGTACGGCTCACGCAGTCCCTTGTTGAGCGGGTGCTTGTAGTGATCCAGAATGATCTCCTGGTAGAGCGAGTCCAACTCACTCGATGATGCGGTCATGGTCAACCCACCTTGAAGTAGTCACGGGTGTAGTGCAGCCCCTCGATGAGGGCGTCGATCTCGGCGGGCGTGGTGTAGAGGTAACTCGACGCGCGGGTCGTGGACTGCACGCCGTAGCGGGCATGGGCCGGTTTGGCGCACGAATGTCCGGCGCGGACGGCGATCCCACGGGTGTCCAGCACGGTCGCGATATCGTGCGGATGCACACCGTCGATGTCGAACGAGATCGCTCCCCCACGCTCCTCGGCGGCAAGCGGGCCCAGGACCCGCAGGCCGGGCACCGTGGCCAGCCCTTCCAGGGCGTACGCCGTGATCGCCTGCTCATGGGCGTGCACCTGGTCCATCCCGATGTGGGCGAGGTAGTCGACCGCGGCTCCGAGCCCGATCACCTCGATGATCGGCGGGGTGCCGGCCTCGAACTTGTGCGGCACCGGCGCGTAGGTGCTCTTCTCCATGGTGACGGTCTCGATCATCTCGCCGCCGCCGAGGAAGGGCGGGAGTGCGTCGAGCACCTCACGCCTGCCCCAGAGCACGCCGACCCCGGTCGGGCCGACCACCTTGTGACCGGTGAAGGCCACCAGGTCCGCACCGCTGGCCACGACGTCGACCGGCAGCTGCGGCACCGCCTGCGCGGCGTCGAGGATCACCAGCGCACCCACCTCGTGGGCCAGGTCGGCGATCTTGCGCACCGGGTTGACGGTGCCCAGCATGTTGGACACCCACGCCAGCGACACCACCTTGGTGCGCTCGTTGATCAGCTCGCCGACGTTGGACAGGTCCAGATGACCGTCGTCAGTCAGCCCGAACCAGCGCAGCTTCGCGCCGGTGCGCTGGCACAGCAGCTGCCACGGGACGATGTTGGAGTGGTGCTCCATCTCGGTGATCACGATCTCATCACCGGGCTTGACCTGATGCGGACCTGGCCACAGCATCGTGTTCGAGAGCAGGTTGAGCGCCTCGGTGATGGACTTGGTGAAGATCACCTCGTCGCGCGACGGAGCCCCGATGAAGGCAGCCACCTTGTCGCGCGCGGCTTCGTAGGCCTCGGTGGACTCCGCACCCAGGGTGTGCATGGCGCGCGAGATGTTGGCATTGTGATGCTCGAGGTGATCGACCATCGTGTCGATCACCACCTGCGGCTTCTGCGAGGTGTTGGCGCTGTCGAGGTAGATCAACGGTTGCCCAGCTCCATTGTTGACTGGGACCAG
>JBBPYJ010000152.1:0-5726 GCA_038200025.1 Propionibacteriales bacterium
AGCAGCGACAAGGTGCCGGTGCCGCAGCCGAGGTCCGCGATCCGCGCGGGCGCCGCAGGCAGCACGCCGAGCAGCAGGTCACGCCAGACGGCTCGGACCGCGGGGTCACCAAGGCCGTGGTCGGCACCCTCGTCGAAGGTCGCCGCCTCAGCGTCCCAGATCCGGATCGCTGCGTCGCTCACCGACCCAGTCGATCACGTCCCGGGGACGACGCGTACCTGCGATCGTGAACGCCCGCGCCGCGACGGTGAAACCTCACGCACTTTGCTGGGGCGAGCGCCTAGGCTCGAACTCATGCAACAAAGCACTCCGAAACCGGACTCGAAACTGTGGGCCACCCTGCGCGAGGACTACAGTCAGGGCGGTCTTAACGAGGACGATCTCGAACAGGAGCCGATTGCGATGTTCGAGCGCTGGCTCGACGACGCAGTGGCCGCCAAGCTCCCCGAACCGAACGCGATGGTCCTCTCGACCGTCTCGGAGAACCACCGTCCGTCGTCGCGGATGGTGCTGCTCAAGGGCCTGGACGAGTGGGGTTTCGTCTTCTTCACCAACCTGATGTCCCACAAGGGCAACGACCTGGCCGCCAACCCGGCCTGCTCCCTGCTCTTCCCCTGGCACCCGCTGGAGCGCCAGGTCCGGGTCGAGGGAGTCGCTTCGCAACTGCTGCGCGAAGACGTCGCGAAATACTTCCGCGCCCGCCCCCGCGGCGCCCAGCTCTCGGCCTGGGCGTCGTCGCAGTCGTCGAAGGTGGGCGATCGCGGCGAGCTCGAGGCGGCGTACGCCGATGCCGATCAGCGCTATCCCGAGACCATCGACATGCCGGTGCCGCCGCAGTGGGGTGGGTACGTCGTCCGCCCGAGTCTGGTGGAGTTCTGGCAGGGCCGCCGCGACCGCCTGCACGACCGGCTGGTGTTCCGGCTGCACGACGACGAGCCGGACGAGGACGACCGCTGGATCGTGGAGCGACTGGCTCCCTGAGATTGGTCGAGTCAGGTGGCAGACCCGGGCAGATTTGGTTGCGAAAACCTCTTGAGTCCGGGCCGTGCGCGACCTAACGTGGTCTCACACGGGAAAGGAGGTGGTCCAAAATAATGTGTTCTTCTAGGACGCGTGAGGTGGCTGCCCGCTAGGCAGCAACTCGAGCGAGATCGCCGTCTCACTGCCGGCGAATTCAAAGCAGTCACCCGACCCGCAGGTGATCTGGGCGCACGTCCCCCAGAGCGGACTACTAGAGTCCACACCTGCGGGTCGTTCCTATTCGCTAACGGCGCACCCAGGCCGCGGTGTCCGCCGGCAGTGTGGTGGCCAACGGCCCGCTGGCCACCACGACCTCACCGTCGGGCAGTTCCACCGGCTCGGAGCCGCAGTTGACCAGCGCGACGAACGGTCCGCGGGCAAACGACAGCACGTCGCCGTCGACGGTGATCTGCGCGATCGACTCCCCAGCGGCTTCCAGGAGCTCGCGACGGGCCGCCAACGCGCGACGATAGAACTCCAGCGTCGAGTCGGCGTCGCCGGACTGGGCCTCAACGGTGAGGCTGGCCCAGTCGGCGGGCTGGGGGATCCAGGGCTGCTCGGAGCCGGGCCCGAAGCCATATGGCGCGGACTCGCCGCTCCAGGGGATCGGCACCCGGCAGCCGTCCCGGCCGGGCTCGCCGGTGCGGAACCAGGAGGGGTCCTGCCGGTCGTCCGGGGCGACATCGACCTCGGGCAGCCCGAGCTCCTCGCCCTGATACAGGTAGGAGGAGCCGGGCAAAGCGAGCATCGTCAGGGTCGCCGCGCGAGCCCGGGCCAACCCGGTTGCCCCGCCGCCGTACCGAGTGACGTGGCGGATCACGTCGTGGTTGGACAACACCCACGTCGGGGCGGCCGCCACGCTGGCGACGGCGTCCAGGGTGCTGGTGATTACGACGCCGAAGGACTTGGCCGACCACGGGGCCAGCAGCCACGCGAAGTTGAACGCCTGGTGGAGCTCGTCGGACCGTACGTAGCGAGCGGTGGACTCCGGGGTCTGGGTCCAAGCCTCGGCTACCGCCATCCGAGGCGGGTCGTAGCTGTCGATGATCTTGCGCCAGCTGCGGTAGACGTCGTGCACCTCGGGCTGGTCCCACATCGGCTCGTCGGTCTGGTCCCAATGAATCATTCCGCCTTCGCCGGCCACTGCGGAGTCGGCCCGGGCCGGCCCATCCGCACCGTCCGCTACTGGTGCCTGAACCTGATCGCGCAGGCTCGCCTCCTTGAAGAGGGAGTGCGCAACATCGACCCGGAATCCGTCCACGCCTCGGTCCAGCCAGAAGGCGAGGACCTCCTCGAACATCGCCGGCACCGCGGCGTTGCGCCAGTTGAGGTCGGGCTGGGTGGTGTCGAAGAGATGGAGGTACCACTCCCCACCCTCCACTGGTCCGTCCAGCTCGTCGGGGACCCGCTCCCAGGCCACCCCGCCGAACACCGACTTCCAGTTGTTGGGCGGCAACTCGTCCGAGTCGCCGCGGCCGGGGCGGAAGAGGTAGCGGTCGCGCTCGGGACTGCCGGGCCCCGCGGCCAGGGCAGCCTGGAACCACTCGTGCTCGCTGGAGGTGTGGTTGGGGACGATGTCGAAGATGACCTTCAACCCCAGGTCATGGGCCTTGGCGATCAGGTCGTCGGCGTCCGACAGTTGACCGAACAACGCGTCGACATCGAAGTAGTCGGCCACGTCGTAGCCGTGGTCGTGCTGAGGCGAGGTGTAGAAAGGCGTGATCCAGAGCCCGTCGACGCCCAGGTCGCTCAGGTGCTCCAACCGGGCGGTGATCCCCGGAAGGTCACCGACCCCGTCGCCGTCGGAGTCGGCGAACGAGCGGACATACACCTGGTAGAGCACCGCGGTGCGCCACCACTTCTGGTCGTTGAGATCAGCCATCCGTCGATGGTTTCAGACGAAGGCGCCGGCGTCGACTTTGAACCACACCTGCTCGGCCTGGGCGACCAGGGTGCCGGAGGCGTCGTACAACGAAGTGGCGGCGAAGACCTTACGGCCGTCGGTGCCGCGGTCCTCCCCGACCAGCACGTAGTCGGCGCCGAGTGTGGGCAGCGCGTGGAGGCGGGCGGTCATCCGGCCCAGCACCATCAGCCGCTCGCCGAAGTCGCCGGCCCAGCCGCCGATGCAGTCCAGGGCCGACCAGATCACGGCCGTGTCGACCCCGATGACGGCGTCCGGCTGCCAGGTGGCGGCCACCTTGTTGGCAACCTGTGGGCCCTGGGCCACGGGGCCCGGGAAGATCCGCAGCCCGTCCCCGACCTCGCGACCGGTGCCACAGCCGAAGCAGGTGGCGAAGGGGTGGTGGCGCAACCCGGCGTACGCCGCCTCGGCCTCGCGGGCCTGTTCCCACCCGACCGGCGCGACGGGCGAAAGGGCAGTCTCCACGACGCGGGCGGTGGCGATCGGGCGGTCCGCATCGAGGGGGTCACTGGCGACCGTGCGACCGTCCTGCGTCGTCAGCGGCAACGGCCGGTCCAGCGGCGGTGGCGCGCTCAGCGTGACTTCGACGGTGGTGTCGAGGTCGTCAAAAGCCAGGCTGGCGAGGGCTCCGGCGACCCAGCCGCCGTTGCCCGAGGACGGTGGGCCACAGAATTGGCGGGGAACGGTCAGCGTTTTCGGTTCGAAGATCGCGGTCATCGGATCCGCTCCCAACGGTCGAGTGCCTCACGGCGCTCCTCGGCGTGGTCGACGATCGGCCCGGGGTAGCCGTTGCGTTCGCCGGGCTCGTGCGGGTCCGGGTCGTCGGCGAGCTCGGAGACCCAGCGGCGGACGTACGCGCCGTTCTTGTCGAACTTCTTGCCCTGCGAGATCGGGTTGAAGACCCGGAAGTATGGCGCCGCGTCGGTCCCCGACCCCGCCACCCACTGCCAGCCGTGCTGGTTGCTGGCGAGGTCGCCGTCCACGAGCCACTTCATGAAGTGCCTGGCGCCGTGCTGCCACTCGATGTGCAGGTCCTTGACCAGAAAACTGGCCACGATCATCCGCACCCGGTTGTGCATCCAGCCGGTGGCCCTGAGCTGTCGCATCCCGGCGTCCACGATCGGAAATCCAGTCCGGCCCTCGGTCCAGGCGGTGAGGTCCTCGTCAGGCTCGTTGTAGTCCATCTTGGCGAACTCCGGGCGCAGGTAGTCGCGGGCGGAGTGCGGATTGGCCCACAGTACGTCGGCGTAGAACTCCCGCCAGGCGATCTCGCCGCGGTAGGTGGCGGTCCCGCCGCCGCCCTGCACTGACCCACCCTGTCCCGACGCAGCGGCGAGGTCGGCCAGGATCGTGCGCGGGTGGATCTCGCCCCACTTCAGGTGCATCGACATCCGGCTGGTGCCGTCGATACCGGGCTTGTCGCGATCGGTTCCGTAGTCGGCGAGACCGTCGTGGAGGAACTCGTGCCAGCGCTGGTGCGCCGCCCGCTCGCCGGCGGTCGGCAGCTCGATCCCAGCGGGGAGCGTGGGGTCGGGCAGGTCGGTGGTGTCCTTCAGCTCCAACCACTGAGCACCGGTCGGCGCGTCGATCGGCTGGCGCCAACCGTGGTTGGACCAAGCCTTGGAGAATGGCGTGTAGACCTTGTACGGCGTGCCGTCGCCCTTGGTCACCCGCCCCGGCGCCACGGCGTACGGCGATCCCGTGCGGACCAGTTCGATCCCGGCGTCCTTCAGGGCAGATTCGACGTCGAGGTCGCGCTGGTGGCCGTAGGGGCCGTAGTCGGCGGCGATGTGGACCCGCTCGGCGCCGACCTCCTGGGCGGCCAGCACCACGCGGTGTACGGGATCGCCGCGGACCACCTGCAGCCCCGGACTCGATCTGCTGGGCTGGCGCAGCGAGGCGTCCAGCGCAACCAGGCTGGCGGCCAAGTAGGCCTGCCGCGGCTGCCCGGCGGGACCCCATAGTGCAGGGTCGAGGACGAAGAGCGGGAGTACGTCGCCGTCCGCGCAGGCGTCGACCAGGGCCGGGTTGTCGCCCAGTCGTAGGTCTCGTCGGAACCACATCACCGAGGTCATCACCGACCACTGTGCCAGCCCGGTTGCCAGGGGTGAAGCGCACCTGCCCGCGCGGGGATGAGTCAGAATGGGTCGGTGAGCGACCTGATTGACACCACCGAGATGTATTTGCGCACGATCTTCGAGCTCGTCGAGGAAGACATCGTCCCCTTGCGGGCCCGGATCGCCGAGCGGCTGCACCAGAGCGGGCCGACGGTATCGCAGACGGTGGCGAGGATGGAGCGCGACGGGCTGCTGACGATCGAGGGCGACCGACACTGGGAGCTGACCGGCGAGGGCCTGCGGCTGGCGACCCGGGTGATGCGCAAGCACCGGCTGGCCGAGCGCCTGCTCACCGACGTGATCGGCCTGGAGTGGGAGCTGGTCCACGCCGAGGCGTGCCGCTGGGAGCACGTGATGAGCGAGAACGTCGAGCGGCGCCTCCTCGAGCTGCTCGACAACCCGACCGAGTCGCCGTACGGCAATCCGATCCCGGGCCTGGACGAGCTGGGTCGGGAGTCCGGCGAGGAGTTCATGGACGGCGTACAGTCGCTCGCCGAGGCGGTCGCCGGTGTTGGGGAGACCCAGCTGCGGGTGCGGGTGCGACGGATCTCGGAGGAGACCCAGAAGGACGAGGAGCTGATGTCGGCCCTGCGCCGGGTCGGTGCGCTGCCGGACAAGGTGATCGAGGTCAGCCGCACCCCCCTCGGCGTCCTGATCGGTTCCGGCGG
>JBBPYJ010000153.1:0-14386 GCA_038200025.1 Propionibacteriales bacterium
CCACGACGTTCGCCCACCTGGACGCCACTACCGAGCTGTCGCGTGACATCGCCTCGCTCGGGATCTACCCGGCGGTGGACCCGTTGTCGTCGACCTCGCGGATCCTGGACGCGCAGTACATCGGCCAGGAGCACTACGACTGCGCCGTGCGCACCAAGCAGATCCTGCAGCGCAACAAGGAGCTGCAGGACATCATGGCGATCCTCGGGGTCGACGAGCTGTCCGAGGAGGACAAGGTCATCGTGCACCGGGCGCGTCGGATCCAGCGGTTCTTGTCGCAGAACACCTACGTCGCCAAGCAGTTCACCGGTCTCGAGGGCTCGACGGTACCGATCGGAGACACCATCGAGGCGTTCAACAAGATCGCCGACGGTGACTACGATCACGTCGCCGAGCAGGCGTTCTTCATGTGTGGTGGACTCGACGACGTCGAGGCCAAGTGGGCTGAGATCCAGAAGACCCTGTGATGGCAGACGACACCAAGGTCCTCCAGGTCGAGGTCGTCGCCGCGGACCGACTCGTGTGGTCCGGCGAGGCCACGATGGTCATCGCCCGCACCACCGACGGTGACGTCGGCGTGCTGCCGAACCACGCTCCGCTGCTGTCGCTGCTGATCGACGGCGTCGTCGATGTGCAGACCATCGGCGGGGAGACCTGGGTCGCGGCGGTCAGTGCCGGGTTCTTGTCGGTGGCCGACAATCGGGTATTGGTGCTGGCCGAATACGCCGAGGCATCCCATGACATCGATCTGGAGACGGCCCGCCGCGATCTGGAGCGGGCTCAGGCCGAGGGGGAGGCCGGCGACCAGGCGGCCGAGGCCGTCCGAATGGCGCAGGCCCGGATCCGCGCGGTGGAGAAGGCTTCCTGATTCTCGTCCCTGGCTCACCCCCCGCTAGGATTCCCTTTCGCGCTGGGGTAAGGGGTGGAGATGCCGTGGTGGCAGTTGGTGCTGGACGCCGTTGCCGCTGTGCTGGTCCTGGTGCTGCTCTATGGCATCGCGCTGGTGGTGCGTCGACGCGTGCTCTCGCGCCGCGGAGGGACCTTCGAGCTCAGCTTCCGCCTGCGTGACACCAAGGCTCACCGTGGCTGGACACTCGGAATCGGGCGGTATGCCGGCGGTGACCTGGAGTGGTTCCGGATCTTCTCGCTGTGGCCGCGGCCGGTGCGCTCCTGGCCCCGTGCGCAGCTGTCCTACGTGAGCCACCGTCAGCCCGAGGGGGCCGAGCGGATGTCGCTGTTCGGCGATCACGTGGTGGTGACCTGTGCGGCTCCGGCCGGAGAGATCGAGATCGCCATGAGTCAGTCGTCGCTGACCGGCTTCCAATCCTGGCTCGAGGCGGCACCACCGGGGACCAAACTGGTCATATGACCCCGATGACCCCGATGACCCGATGACGCCGTCTGGGCCGACTCGGGCGGCCCGCAACGCGGTGGCGACGGTCTTCATCCTCAACGGCCTGGTCTTCGCGACCTGGATCTCTCGGATCCCCGAGGTCCGCTCGTCACTAGCTCTGAGCAACGTCCAGCTCGGGTTGTTGCTGCTGTGCATCGCCGGCGGCTCGCTGCTGTCCCTGCCGAGCACCGGCGCACTGATCAACCGCCTTGGCACCGTCTTCGTCGTCCGTAGCGGCGCAGCACTGTCGGTCGTCGGACTGGGGTTGGCCGGCAGCGGCGCCTGGTCGGGCGTCGTCCCGCTCACCGGCGTCGGGCTGTTCTGCTATGGCATCGGCACCGGCATCTGGGACGTGGCGATGAATGTCGAGGGGGCCGCGGTCGAGCACGTCCTGGCCCGCAACGTGATGCCGCGGTTCCACGCGGGCTTCAGTCTCGGCACCGTGGTCGGCGCGGGTCTGGGAGCCGGCGTGATCTGGCTCGGCCTGCCGATGCTGGTGCACTTCGCTGCGGTCGCCGGGCTTGCGCTGGTGTTGGCCTGGCGTAGTGCCACACGCTTCCTGCCTGTCGCACCGCCGCCCGAGGGCGGGCACCGCTCAGCGTTCTCGTCGTGGCTCGAGCCGCGCACCGTGCTGATCGGGATGATGGTGCTGGCCCTGACCATGGCCGAGGGCACCGCCAACGACTGGCTGGCGTTGGCCCTGGTCGACGGCTACGGCGTGCAACACTGGATCGGGGTGATGGGCTTCGCACTGTTCGTCACCGCAATGACGGTGGGTCGACTCCTCGGACCGGTGCTGCTGGACCGCTTCGGACGGATCCCGGTGCTGTGGGCCACGATGGCGGCCGCGGGCGGCGGCGTACTCCTGATCGTCTTCGGTGGGTCCTCCTGGGCGATCGCCGGGATCCTATTGTGGGGGGTGGGCGCCTCGCTCGGCTTCCCGGTCGGGATGAGCGCGGCCGCCGACGATCCGGTGCACGCCGCGGCGCGGGTCAGTGTCGTGTCGACCATCGGGTACGGCGCCTTCCTGGCCGGGCCGCCGCTGCTCGGGTTCGTGGCCGATGAGGTCGGCACCCTGCGGGCCTTGCTGGTGGTGGCGATCCTGCTGCTGCCGTCGGCGCTGGTCGTGCCGGCCACCCGCCAGCTGGCGGGGCCGGCCCAGAATGAGTGAGCCCGATTGAGTGAGCCCGAAGTTGTTCTCGTGGGTGAGCCCTTGCGGGTGAGTCGATTGCGAGCGGGATCGGGTATCCTCGGTGGTTGAGGGGAGTACTTCCCACAGGATCCATCCCGGTCAGTACGGCGCCGCCATCGGCGCCTCGGGTGGGTGCCCGCTGCTGGCGGGTGAAGGAGACCTCAGCCCGTTGTGTGCTGGGGAGTGACCCGTGAACCTGACTGCTGTTGCCGCCGAGACTCAGGCGATCGACTCGATCGGAACGCCGATGCTGTGGGCCGGGGTGATCGGCGCTGTCGTCGTGCTCCTAGCGTTCGACTTCGTGCTGACCCGCAAGCCCCACGACCCCTCGATGAAAGAGGCGGTCGGCTGGTCGGTGTTCTACATCGCCCTGCCGCTGGCCTTCGGGGTCTACATCTGGGTCGGGTTCGGCAGCGAGCGGGGAGTCGAATACCTGACCGGCTACCTGGTCGAGAAGTCGCTGAGTGTCGACAACCTGTTCGTGTTCATCCTGCTGCTCTCGGCCTTCGCAGTGCCGCGTGAGCTGCGACAGCGGGTGCTGCTCTACGGCATCATCGGGGCGCTGGTGCTGCGGGCGATCTTCATCGCGCTCGGCGCGGCGGCAATCGAGGCGTTCGACTGGACCTTCCTGGTGTTCGGACTGATCCTGGTCGTGACCGGCATCAAGATCCTGCGGGATGCCATCGCCGGGGGAGATCACGAGATCGTCGTCGACCAGCTGCGCTCGGTCCGGGTGGTCCGTCGCTTCTTCCCGGTCACCGCCCACTACGAAGGTCCCCGGATCTTCGCCAAGCTGGACGGTCGGCGGGCGCTGACGCCGTTCGCCTTGGTGGTGATGGCGGTCTTCATGACCGACATCGTCTTCGCGATCGACTCCGTGCCTGCGGTCTACGGCATCACCGGTGACCCGTTCTTGGTGTTCGCCACCAACGCCTTCGCTCTGCTGGGTCTGCGGGCGCTCTACTTCGTGCTCGAGAACGCGCTCAGCCGGCTGGTGCACCTGGGCTACGGTCTGGCCGCGATCCTGGGTTTCATCGGCGCCAAGCTCGCCCTGCACTGGGCGCACCTGCGATGGACGTCGGTGCCGGAGATCCCGACCGTTTGGTCGCTGGTCGTGGTGCTGGCGATCCTGATCGTGGTGACGATCACCAGCCTGATCGCCACCCGCAGTACTGGCAGCGAGAATATGGACTCAGCCTCCCGCTGAGCTGGGCCGATGGCCAGCGCTTGGGAGCGGTGGCTGGGGGTTGGTTTGTCGCGGCCAGACCGACCGTAGTTCACCGCTCGCGAGCTGGGACGGCGAGGATCTCGAGGAGCGCGGATGTTCGGGCTAGATTCGCCGGTGTGAGCGACCTACGCCGTGATGCCGATCGGACCTTCCTCGGTGATCGGGCTGGGTGGGGTCGTCCGCTGCTGCTGGCAGCCCCGGGTCTGGCGCTGGCGGCGGCGGGCCTGACCCACCCGCACGGCCTCAACGCCGAGACGGCGGGCTGGTGGACGGTGTTGCACCTGGTCGGGGCATTCGTGTTCCCCCTGGTCGGGGTGGCTTTGATGGCACTGATGGTCGGGCGTCGGGATCCGGTGGCGTGGATCGTGGTGCTGACCGCGTTCGTCTACGCCACGGCGTACTCTGCGCTCGATGTGATCAGCGGGATCGGCGCTGGCTACATCACCTGGCGGCTGGGCGAGGGGGTGCCGCGACCCGACGAGGTGCGGTTCCTCTTCTCGATCGGCGGGCGGATCGGGGAGGTCGGCTCCTGGGCGCTGATCGTCTGTACTGTCGTGGTGGTCCTCGAAGGGCTGTGGCGGCATGGCCTGCTGGCGGTTCCGGCCCTGGTGGCCGTCGCGGGGGCGGTCTTGGTGCACCGCGATCACATATTCTCACCGACCGGTGCCCTGGGGATGCTCCTGTTGGGGCTGGCCACCGGCTGGCTAGGCTGGCTCCGGTCCGGATCCCAGCCGGGACTGCCTGACAGTGCCGCGTCTTCGGTTACCTAAGCAGAATTTCCCACAGTGTCTCCGGCTTGATCAGCCGCCCACCCATCCGCGCGGGCCCGGCCCCCAGCAGGCGGGGATAAACGCTCAGTCGGGCTTGCGCCACACCGAGATGTGACTCTCGCTGTCTGAGGTGAACGGCCGGCCGTCCCAGTCGGCCACCCTGCCCACCAACTCGAGACCGGCCAGCTGGGCCATCAGGTCGCACTCGCCAGGCCATACGTAGCGGAAGTTGGTGGCGGCGTAGCGCACGGTGCCGTCGTCCTCGCGGTAGTAGTGGTGCGATGTGCCCTGCTGGGTCGCCAGGTCGTAGGTGTCGAAACCGGCGTGGTGCTCATCGAGGTGAAAGGGTACGGCGGCCTGGCCCGGTGGGAAACGACGGATGCCGGGCACCCAGAGCTCGATGACGAAGTGTCCGCCCGGGACGAGATGTCGGGCCGCGTTGCGGAAGCACTCGACCTGCTCGGGCTGGGTGCGCAGGTTCCCGAGGGTGTTGAAGACCAGGTAGACGAGCGAGAACCGCCCCGGCATCGAGGCGGTCGACATGTCACCGACCACAACCGGGATCTGGTCCGCGGTGACTTTTCCGCGCAACGCGTCGACCATCGGCTGCGACAGCTCGATGCCGCACACCCTTATCCCGCAGGCGGCCAACGGCACGGCGACCCGGCCGGTCCCGATGGCCAGCTCGAGGGCAGGCCCATGGTTGGCGAGTTCGGCGAGGAAGTCCACGGTAGGACCGAGCACCTGCGGGTCGAACATGTCGGCCGACGTGGCGTCGTATCGCTCGGCGGAGTCGGCGTCCCACAGATCGCTGCTCGTCATGGGTCCCAGCCTGGCTTGCCGTGCGCAGGGCCGCCAGGGGTTTTCGGTGTTCGGTCCGAACGAGTGGTCAGTCGAAGAGGGCGCGGACGTCGTCGGCGGTGATCGAGGTGGACATCGCGCCGTCGCCGTCGATGACCTGGGCGAAGAGCTCGGCCTTGCGGGCCTTCAGCGCCATCACCTTCTCCTCGATGGTGTCGGTCGCGACCAGGCGGTAGACCAGCACTGGGCGGGTCTGACCGATCCGGTGGGCCCGGTCCACGGCCTGGGCCTCGGCGGCCGGGTTCCACCAAGGGTCCAGGACGAACACGTAGTCGGCCTCGGTCAGCGTGAGGCCGACGCCGCCGGCCTTGAGGCTGATCAGGAACGCGTCGGCGGCACCCGACTTGAACTCCTCGATCACCTCGGCGCGGTGCCGGGTGCGCCCGTCGAGGTAGGTCGTGGTCACGCCGGCCGCTTCCAGGCGCGACCGGGCCAGGGTCAAGAACGTCGTGAACTGGCTGAACACCAGCGCTCGGTGGCCCTCGGCGGCGATCTCGGTCAGGTGCTCGACCAGCGCGTCGAGCTTGGCCGAGCCGACGGCCGCGTGGTCGTCGTCGACCAGGCCCGGGTCCAACGCCAGCTGGCGCATCCGGGTCAGCGAGCTGAAGATCGCGACCCGGTTGCGGTTGAAGTCGCCGACCAGCCCAAGGATCTTCTGGCGCTCCTTCTGCAGGTGGGTGTCATAGATCTTGCGGTGCCGCGGGCTCAGCCCGACCTCGAGGACCTGCTCCTGCTTGGGTGGCAGGTCGGCGGCGACCAGCTCTTTGGTACGCCGCAGCAGGAACGGCCGGATGCGTTGCCGGAACCGCCGAAGGGCCGCGGCGTCGCCGTCCTTCTCGACCGGCTTGACCACGTGTTCGGCGAACTTCGCCGGCCACGGATAGAGCCCGGGGCAGGTGATCGACAGCAGCGACCACAACTCCATCAGTCGGTTCTCGAACGGGGTGCCGGTGACGGCCAGCTTCCACGGCACCGGCAGGCGGCGTACGGCCTGATAGGTCTTGCCCTGATGGTTCTTCACCTGTTGGGCCTCGTCGAGGATCAGCCCGCCCCACTCCACCTCGGCGTAGGCGTCGGGCTCCAGCCGCAACAACGTGTACGTCGTCACCACGACGTCGGCGTCGGCGGCCAGCTCGGCGATGGAGTGACCTCGACGAGCCGCCGATGCGGTGACCGCGGCAATCCTCAGACCCGGGGTGTGCCGGGCCGCCTCGGTCTGCCAGGCCGACACCACGCTGGTCGGGGCGACGACCAGGAACCGCTCGGATCCTTGCGAGCGGGCGTGACTGATCAAGCCGAGCACCTGCAGGGTCTTGCCCAGCCCCATGTCGTCGGCCAGAATCCCGCCGAGCCCGTGCTGCCACAAGAACGCCAGCCACCAGAAGCCGTCCAACTGGTAGGAGCGCATGGTGGACACCACGCCGGTGGGGTCGGGCTGCGGCAGCTGGGTGAGGTCGCGCAGTGCCTGCGCCTGGTGCACCCATTCCGCGGCCTGGGCGTCGACGATGCCGAGGTCGGCCAGCTGCGCCCACAGGCCGAGGTCGTGTCGTCCGACCGAGACGGTGTCGGCGTCGACTTCGCCCAGCTGGGACGCCGCGGCGACCAGATCGGCGAGGTCGTGGAACTCCGGGCGGTCCACCGACAGGTGCAGTCCGCTCGGCAGCAGCAGCCGCTCCTGGCCGAGCGTCAAGGCGCCGAGCACATCGGCGAGCGGGACGCGCTCGCCGTCCACCTGGATGGTGACCGTCAGGCCCAACCAGTCGGTGCTTTGCGAGCTGTCGTCCTCCGACTGTGGCGTCGAGGCGGCATCGAAGGAGATCTCGACGTCGCCGACGGCCTCGCGGAAGTCCGGCTCGTCGGACTCCAGCACGTCGATGTCGGGGTGGTCGTGGAGCGGGGGTAGGACGGCGGCGGCTAGCTCGACGGCGTCCGGGCCCTCCCACTGGTGGGTAGACGACGAGTGCAGGGCAATGGTCGCGAAGGCATCGAGGACGCCCTCGTCCCGCAGCCGTGACCAGGCCGACTGCTCCGCGAACCGATCCCGCAGGCCGCCGAGGGACCCGATCGCGTCCAGCGCGATCCGCTCCTTGGCGTAGTGCCACTCCCAACGGGTCTGGGCCGCTACCCCGGACCAGGTCACCACGACCGCCAACCGGGGGGCGATCGCCTCGGGCACCTCCACGGACCCGTCAGGCGAGCGCACCCGTAGGTGTCGAGCCAGTCGCGGCAGGTAGGAACCCGTGAGCTCCTCGACCTCAGCCGCGGGGATGATAATCGGCTCGGTCGACTGCAGGAGCCGGGCGGTCTCGGTGGGGACCGGCTTGGTCAGGGAGCCGAGGGTGATCAGGGTCCGTGGCTTTCGGCGCCGCCCCTCGGGTGGTTCCTCGGAGACCAGCACGACGCCATGCGGGGGGCGGCCGATCAGCAGCAGGTTATCGCCGTACGCCATCGCGTCACCGTGCCGCACACCGGTGCGCAGCGTGAGCCCCTCGTCGGCGCCAGTGACTTCTGCGGTGACCTCGAGCGGCTCGGGCGCCAGGTCGACGGCCCCCAGCTCCCCGCCGACCAGCAGGGTGACCCCAGCGCCGACGGCGTCGGCGAGCAGTGCCCACACCCGGGAGCCGAAGTGCTCGAGGTCCGGATCGTCGATGTTGGACCACCAGGATCCGCCGGTGACCAGTGCAGCGTGCAGGTGCGATATCGCCAACAACTGAGGTTGGTCGTGGTCGAAGCGCGACAGGGCCCGCGGCACCTCGGCCCAGCGGATGCCAGTCTTGATCCAGGGCTTGCCGGTGCCCTCCTGCAGCGCGCGGACGTGGATCAGCGGCCGGCCGCCGCGGTGGTAGCGCGGCTGCCTGAGCCGGAATTCCAGGGCCAGACGTCGGTCCCCACTGCCAACCTTGGGTGTCTCACCCAGCTCGCTGAGCACCGCGTCCAGCTGCCGCTCCCATCCGGGACGTCGGGTGGGGGCCGACGCGGCCCGCAGCGCGAGTGCCACCGCGACCCCGTGCTTGCACCGGTCGACGACCGGACAGGTGCAGTGGGTTGCGATCGGTGCAGCGGGCCACAGCTGCTCGTCTCGAGGTGGGTTCTGCAATTTCACCGTGACGATGTAGGCGTGCCCGCGGGAACCGTCGACGCGGGCGAACACCGACATCGACCCCGGCTGGGTGGGGAAGGCCTGAAGCTGCTGGACCCGACCGTCCTCGAAGTAAGCCTCGCCCCGGTCGAAGGTTGGATAGCCGAAGTGGGCAATGAGCGCTTCGTCGCTGAGCACCTCGGTCGGGTCGAAAGCCTGCTGAACCACGTCGAAGTCAGGAACTACCGGTCCCCACCGGGAACCCAGAGCACGTCGCCGGCTTCGCGGTTGGCGTGCCGGGCCAGGATGAAGACCAGGTCGGAGAGTCGGTTGAGGTAGGTGATGGCCAGGATGTTCATCGACTCCTCGTAATCGGCCCACGCCGCCCACGCGGATCGCTCGGCGCGGCGGATGACCGTGCGCGCAACGTGCAGGTGCGCCGCCGCCGGGGCGCCGCCAGAGAGGATGAAGGATCGCAGCGCGGGCAGATGCTCGTTGTAGTGATCGCACCAGCCCTCGAGCCGGTCGACGTAGTCGGCCTCGATCCGCAGCGGCGGGTATTCCGGCTGGGCGACGACGGGGGTGCAGAAGTCGGCCCCGACGTCGAACAGGTCGTTCTGAACGTGGTTCAGCACCTTGACCACGTCGTCGACGAGCCCGCCACCCGCCAGCGCGACTCCGAGGTGGGCGTTGGCCTCATCGACATCGGCGTAGGCAAGCAGGCGGAGGTCGGTCTTGGTGGTCTCGCTCATGTCGCCGAGACGGGTGCGGCCGGCGTCGCCGGTGCGGGTGTAGATGCGGGTGAGGTTGACCATGGCGCAACCGTAGTCGTTGCCACCCCCGGCGAGACCGATGCCCAGAAAAACTCCGACGTGGACAACACGCGTCATCAATTTGGTCCGAATGTCAACGAAACGGACTTGCGCGCGTCATAGTGGGTAGGGCCACTGCGAAGTGGCGTGAACCGAGGTGTCTCCGGGCCCCGGGCCAACGAGGAGGACCAGCCATGGACATCACCAGGGACGGCGCGACCCTGGTGTTGAGCGGCGCCTTCGACGTGCGCAGCACCCTCGAGGTGCGCACGGCCATCTACGACCACCTTCAGGGTCAGGACGCCGACGTGTTCGTCGACCTGAGCGAGGTCACCAGCATCGATGTCACCGCGCTCCGAGTGCTGGCGGTGGCCACCCGGCGAGCAGCCCAGACCGACCGGCAGCTGACCCTGCGCGGCTGCTGTCCCGCCGTACGCCGGCTGGTGCACCTGTCGCACCTGGCGCACGCGGTGCACGTGGATCGCTCCCCAGCGCCAACAGCTCGCGCCGCTTCGGCCTGAGTGTCGGATGTCCCACAGGTCGATGACTCGGGACCCTGATCCGGCTTAGCCTGCGGCCATGGCCGAGCAGTCCGAGCGTCCCCAACAATCTGGGCAGCGACCTGTCAAGGATCGTCCCTGGGTGATGCGGACGTACGCCGGTCACTCGACCGCCGCGGCCTCCAACGCGCTCTACCGCCGTAACCTGGCCAAGGGGCAGACGGGGTTGTCGGTGGCCTTCGATCTGCCGACCCAGACCGGTTACGACCCGGGCCATAGGTTGGCTCGGGGCGAGGTCGGCAAGGTCGGCGTACCGGTGCCGCACCTGGGCGAGATGCGGGCGCTGTTCGACGACATCCCGCTGACCAAGATGAACACGTCGATGACCATCAACGCACCGGCGATGTGGTTGCTGGCGCTCTACCAGGTGGCGGCGGAGGAGCAGGCCGGCCTTGGTCCGGATGCCTCGATCCAGGAGCGACGCGCGATCGCGAACCAGCTAGCGGGCACCACCCAGAACGACATCGTCAAGGAGTATCTCTCCCGCGGCACCCATGTCTTTCCCCCCGACCACTCGCTGAGGCTGATCGCGGACGTGATCGCCTACACGGTCACCGAGATCCCGCAGTGGAACCCGATCAACATCTGCAGCTATCACCTGCAGGAGGCCGGGGCGACTCCGGTGCAGGAGCTCGCCTTCGCGCTCAGCACCGCGATCGCCGTCCTTGACCAGGTGCAGGCATCCGGCCAGGTCGCGCCCGAGGACTTCGCCGCGGTCGTCGGCCGGATGTCGTTCTTCGTCAACGCCGGGGTCCGCTTCATCGAGGAGGCGTGCAAGATGCGCGCCTTCGTGGCGCTGTGGGACGAGATCACCCGCGAGCGGTACGCCGTTACCGACCCCAAACTGCGGCGGTTCCGCTACGGCGTACAGGTCAACTCGCTCGGGTTGACGCAAGCGCAGCCGGAGAACAACGTCCAACGGATCGTGCTGGAGATGCTGGGCGTCACGCTGTCGAAGTCCGCGCGCGCTCGCGCCGTCCAGCTGCCCGCGTGGAACGAGGCACTCGGCCTGCCGCGGCCGTGGGACCAGCAGTGGTCGCTGCGGCTCCAGCAGGTGCTGGCCTTCGAGTCCGACCTGTTGGAGTACGACGACATCCTCGACGGCTCGCCGGTGATCGAGGCCAAGGTCGCCGAGCTGATGACCGGCGCCCGAGAGGAGATGGCGCGCGTGGCGGAGATGGGTGGGGCGATCGCAGCCGTTGAGTCGGGTTACCTGAAGCAGGCGCTGGTGTGGGCCCACGCCCGGCGCCGGGCCCGGATCGAGTCGGGCGACGAGCTGATCGTCGGGGTGAACGTCTTTGAGACCACCGAGCCCTCGCCGCTGACTGCCGACCTGGACACCGCGATCCAGGCCGGGGATCCGGACGCCGAACGGGACGCGTTGGTCAGCGTGGCGGCTTGGAAGGCCGCCCGCGATCAGACGGCCGTCGACACCGCGCTGGCCCAGCTGGCCGCCGACGCCGCCACGAAGGTCAACCTGATGACCGCCACCTTGGTGGCAGCCCGGGCCGGAGTCACGACGGGGGAGTGGACCGAGACCCTGCGCGGGGTGTTCGGCGAGTTCCGGGCGCCGACCGGGGTTGCCGGTGCGGTGGGTGCCCCCACCTCGGGCGCCTCCGGCGCCGACCTGATTGCAGTCCGCGAGCGGGTGCAATCCACCGGCAAGGAAGTCGGCCGCCGGTTGCGGCTGCTGATCGGCAAGCCCGGTCTGGACGGGCACTCCAACGGCGCGGAGCAGGTGGCGGTCCGCGCCCGCGACGCCGGGTTCGAGGTGATCTACCAGGGCATCCGACTGACTCCCGAGGAGATCGTGGCCGCGGCGGTGGCCGAGGACGTGCACTGTGTCGGACTGTCGATCCTGTCCGGCTCGCATCTGGAACTGGTCCCGGCCGTGCTCGAGGGCTTGCGCGCCGCCGGTGCCGACGACATACCGGTGATCCTCGGCGGGATCATCCCCGACGCCGACGCGCGGGTGCTGCGCGACGCCGGGGTTGCGGCGGTCTACACGCCCAAGGACTTCGGGCTGACCGAGATCATGGGTGGCATCGTCGACGTGATCCGCTCGGCTCACGGCCTCGATGCGCAGGCCGCGACGGCGGCCGCAATCGCGGACTAATCTGACCGGCGTGGATGTCTCCTCGCTCGGCTTCCGGACCGATCTCGCGCTATTGACGCTGGCCGGAGCTCAAATCGAGGATCGCGGCACACACCTGGTGGTGCGCAGCCCCCGCAACCCGACGTTCAGGTGGGGCAACTTCCATCTGCTGCCCCGCCCGCCCGAGCCGGACGAGATCGAGGATCTGCTGACGGCGTACGACGTGGACTTCGACGGCAGCGACCACCGGGCGTTCGGTATCGACGGGATTCAGGATCTGGGTGCTGCTCTGGGTCCGCTTGCCGACATCGGTTTCGAGGTGGAGGTCTCCACGGTGCTGACCGCCTCGTTGGTTCATCCGCCACCCCGACCCAACACCGAGGCCGACGTGCGCGCGCTGGGCTCTGCCGACGACTGGGCGCAGCAAGCGGTGCTGACGGTGGAGGCCAACAGGGGTGAGGGTCCGGGGGAGGACCCGGACGAGTTGGCAGTCTTCGCCACCCGCAAGGCAGCCGACGATAGGGCGGTGGTCGAGGCTGGGCATGGTCGATGGTTCGGCGCCTTCGTCGACGGTCGGCTGGCCAGTTCGGTCGGGCTGATCGATGCCGGCTCTGGCTTAGCGCGATACCAGGCGGTCCAGACTCATCCCGACTATCGCCGAGCTGGACTGGCCGGGACCTTGGTGCACCGGGTCGGCAGGTATGGCCTGGACGAGCTCGGGGCGCACACCCTGGTGATGCTCGCGGATCCGGACTACCCGGCGATCGGGATCTACCGGTCGGTCGGGTTCGTCCCCACCGAAATAGCCACCCAAGCCCAGCAGCGCAAGCGCCCTACCAGCCCCAGGTCCCCGGCTCGCCCTTGAACGGTCCGACCACCCGGTCGGTGATCCAGCCACCGTAGAAACCACCGGCCTGGGGTCGGACCACCTCGCCGTCCACCAGGCATTGATCCATCTTGGCGGGGTACAGCGCGACGTGGTCGATCAGCGGCACGAACTGTTGCGTCGGGTTCGGGTAGGTCCACGCTCCCTGCGGCACGGTGGTGCCGTCGGTGACCATGTCGAAATAGCGCGCTTGGCCCTTCCACTCGCAGAACGACGAACCGTCGCTCGGCACCAGCACGCCGGGCTCGAAGGCGTCGATCGGCACGTAGTAGGTGGGCGGATGGCTGGTCTCCAGCACCCGGTACGTCGCGCTGCTGCGAGCCACCCCGCGTCCGCCGAGGTGGATTTCGACGGTCTCGTGACTGCGCTCGAGCCGGGGTGGACGCGGGTAGTCCCACACCGACTCCTGACCGGGTGCAGCCTTGTCAGGCTTTCTTCCTCGCACTCCACGAACCTAGCGTGCGAGGGTTCACGGGCCGCGAACCCCTCTTGCATTGCAACCTCAGAACCCGATCGCTGCAGCGGGGCGCTCCGGGGTGCAGACGGCCGCAGAGAGTTCGCGGGCTGCCCCTGCGCGCAACTCCTCGATCAGTCCGGCGTTGGTCAGGGTCACGGGAGATACCCCACCCAGATAGGTCGAGCCCAGGGCGGCGATGGACATCCGCAGATCGGCCCCATCCTCGGTCCGGGTGACGGTGGCGGTGCCCGAATGATCCACGTGGAGGCGCCAGCGCCCCGCGTTCTCGGGGACCTGCACGTCGGCGACGTCGAGCACCAGGTCGCACGTGGCGGCGTACCCCCGGTCAATCAGTGCCCGGGGCAGGTCGATCAGCCGCACCCACAGGCTGTCGTACAGCGAGACATCGCCGGTGCCACGAGGACCGTTCACCCAGTGCAGCACCGGGTCGTCGGCGCCCAGCGTCGAGACCTCGGTGGTGTCCACGAGGTCGAAGTCGACCAGCCGGCGGAGCAGGGCGAGCTTGGTCGCGGGGTCACCGACCAGCCAGGTGACCTTCAGGCTGCCGCCCGGTCGGCCGCGCTCCCACTTCTGCTCGCGACGGAGGAGCGCCAGCCCCACATCGGTGCTGCGCCCCTGGCTATCGACACGGCGCGCGAAGAGCACCCGTTGGCGTTCTTTGCCTCGGCTCTCGCTCACCGGTTCGTGGCAGACGTCGATGAAGTAGCCGAGCTCCCCGACCACGGTTCCGACCGGCTGGCAGCCGTTGTGCTGCCAGCAGGCCAGCAACCGCTCGGGCATCCCGGGATCGGTCACGGTGGTCAGCTCTGTGCGTACGCCGGCGGCCTCGGCGTCCAGGTGCGGCGCGGTGAGGGTGCTGCCGCGACCTAGGGTGATGCTCATCTCCAGCGAGGCGAGTCCATATCCGTAGCGGCCGTAGATGGCGGGCTCGCTGGCGTGCAGCACCGAGACTGCTCCCTTCTTGGACGAGCCCTGCGCGCCAGGGTTCGCGCGGGTCTGGTCGAAGTGGTGGGCGATCATCGCGGTCAGCAC
>JBBPYJ010000154.1:0-11016 GCA_038200025.1 Propionibacteriales bacterium
GCCCCCCAGGGTCTCTTCGAGGACCTGGGTCTGAAATATGTCGGTCCGGTCGACGGTCACGACCGGGACGCCGTCGAGCACGCGCTGCGGCAGGCCAAGGGCTTCGAGGGACCGGTGATCGTGCACGCGATAACCCGCAAGGGATTCGGGTACGCCGCCGCGGAGCGCCACGTCGCCGACCAGTTCCACTCGCCGCAGCCCTTCGACATCGACACCGGCGAGGAGCGACCGCGCGGCGAGATCTGGACCGATGTCTTCGCCGAGGAGATCGCCCGGATCGGCGAGCGTCGCCCCGACCTGGTGGCGATGACCGCCGCGATGATGCACGTGGTGGGCCTCAACGAGTTCCAACGGCGTTTCCCCGAGCGGACCTTCGACGTGGGGATCGCCGAGCAGCACGCCGCCACCAGTGCGGCCGGGTTGGCGATGGGTGGACTGCACCCGGTGGTCGCGGTCTACGCCACCTTCTTGAACCGCGCCTTCGACCAGGTCTTGATGGACGTCGCGCTGCACCGCTGCGGCGTGACCTTCGTGCTGGACCGCGCCGGGGTGACCGGTGACGACGGCGCCAGCCACAACGGCATGTGGGACATGTCGATTCTGCAGATCGTGCCGAGGCTGCGACTGGCCGCTCCGCGCGACGCCACCCGACTGCGCGAGCTGCTCAACGAGGCAGTCGAAGTCGACGATGCACCGACCGTGGTGCGCTTCCCGAAGGGTCCGCCCCCCGCCGACCTCGAGGCTGTGGACACCGCGGGCGGCTGCGACGTGCTGCTGCGCAACGGCGTCAAGGACGTGCTGATCGTGGGCGTCGGCTCGATGGCGACCACCGCTCATGACGTCGGCCAACGGCTGATCGACCAGGGCATCGGCGTCACCGTCGTCGACCCGCGTTGGGTCAAGCCGGTCGATCCGGCCCTGATCGAGCTGAGTCGTGGGCACCGACTGGTCATCTCGATCGAGGACAACGGCGTCGTCGGCGGCTGCGGCTCGATGTTGCTGCAGGCACTGAACACTGCCGGAGTGACTACCCCGGTGCGGTTGCACGGCATCCCGCAGGAGTTCCTCGAGCACGCCAAGCGGGCCGCGATCCTCGAACACATCGGCCTGACCGCCCAGTCGCTGGCGCGGGGCATCGTGGAGGAGCTGGCGGGTCTGGACCAGATTGGCTCGCAGCTCTCGGCGTCAGTGCTGTCCGACGGAGAGCGCCGATGAATGACGCCGCAAGTCCCGGTGCACAGCTGGTCCACATCGTCGACGACGTGCCCGAGCTCGACGGGGTCGACGACCTGACCCTGGTGGTCAGCCTGCACGGATTCCTGGACGCGGGCAATGCCGCGGTCTCAGCCGCCGATCATCTGGAGGCGGTCTCCGCCGGTGCCCCGAGCGCGGGCAAGGTGGTGGCGACCTTCGACGTCGACCAGTTTCACGACTACCGCGCCCGTCGCCCGGCGTTGTCGTTCGTCCACGACCATTACGAGCAGTACGACGCCCCCCGGCTGTTGGTCCGGTTGCACCGCGACAGCGCCGGTACGGCGTACCTGCTGCTGCGCGGGCCCGAGCCCGACAACCGCTGGGAAGCCTTCTGCAGGGCAGTCCAGGCGGTGGTCGAGCAGCTGGGAGTGACCCGGGTGGTCGGGATCGGCGCCGTGCCGATGGCAGTGCCGCACACCCGCCCGATCACCGTCACCCCGCACGCCAACCGGGCCGAGCTGATCACTGGTCGCTCGCCGTGGCGCGGGGAGCTGCGGATCCCGTCGAGTGCCCAGGCGCTGATGGAGCTGCGGCTCGGCGAAGCCGGTCACGACGCGTTGGGCTACGTCGCGCACGTGCCGCACTACCTGGCCCAGATGGACTATCCGCAGGCCGCGGTGGCCCTGCTCGATGAGGTCGAACGCGGCGGTCGTCTGGTCGTGGATCTGACCGAGTTGCGCGCGGTTGCGGAAGTTCGTGAGGGCGAGATCGCCGCCCAGCTGGCCGACAGCGCGGAGGTGTCCCAAGTCGTCACCGCGCTGGAGCAGCAGTACGACACCTTCGCCGAGGCGGAGAGCGCCGGCACGAACCTGCTGGCCAACGACGAGCCACTGCCGACCGGCGAGGAGATCGGACAGCAGTTCGAGCAGTTCCTGGCCGGTCTCGAGGATGACTAGATGAGCGGATCCGCCGCAGAGCTCGTGAACCTTCTCGAGCTCGAGACACTCGACGACGGCCTGTATCGCGGCCGCCAGCCGCAGACCAGTCGCCCTCGGGTCTTCGGCGGGCAGGTCGCCGCACAGGCATTGATCGCCGGGGTGCGCACCGTCGATCCGGCGTACGTCGTGCACTCGCTGCACTCCTACTTCCTACGGGCTGGCGACACCTCGATGCCGATCATCTACGACGTCGAGAGGCTGCGGGACGGCCGCTCGTTCGCGACCCGACGCGTGGTGGCCCGCCAGCACGGTCGCCCGATATACTTCCAGACCGCGAACTTCCAGCGGCACGAGGAGGGCCTGGACCACCAGGACGCGATGCCCGACGTGATCGGGCCCGATGCGGCTGTCGACTGGCTCGACCTGGTCCGCCAGCGCGACGCGGCTCAGGCTGAGTTCCTTGCCCGAGAGTGGGCAGCGATCGACCTTCGCTACATCGGGACCTCGGCGGTGGGTCTGCCCGCTCACCCGGAGCACCCGGCACAGGCGCGCGCCTGGGTGCGGATCAGCCACGCCCTGGCCGATGACCCGGTCGAGCACGCAGCTGCCTTCACCTACGCCAGCGACCTGACCCTGCTGGGGGCCTCGCTGGTGCCGCACGGCCTCGACATCGGGTCGCCGGGCCTCCAGGTGGCCTCGCTGGACCACACGATCTGGTTCCATCGGCCGTTCCGCGCCGACGAATGGTGGCTCTTCGACCAGTGGTCGCCGAGCGCTGCGGGCGCGCGAGGGTTGAGCCTGGCCCGGGTGTTCACCCGCGACGGCGTACTGGCGGCGACCGTGGCCCAAGAGGGACTGATCCGACTGCGCTCGGACCTGCGCTGACTGACTCGGGAATGGCCTCGACGCTGTCCCAGATAGGGGATCCTTCAACATTACAGCGATGTGATTCGAGACAGGCGCGCCGATAGCGCGTTACGTTTGGGCGCTCGTGTGGCACGAGTGAGCGGTGCGCTTGAAGTTTCGCGTACGTGATCCGGCCACCCCATCTGTCTCGAGGTGCCCCTGGTATGCGTTTGATCCCTGCCGCGCTGTCCATCCGTCAGCAAACTCGTACTCCTCAGAAGGTACTCGCGGCGGCGCTGATTGGTGGGCTTTCCGCAGGATTGATGGCTTCCGTGCTGCCCGTAGCCTCCGCCCAGGCCGACGAGTCGGCCGCAGCTCGCAAGATCCAGGGCTCCTACGAGATGCCCTTCCCGTGCGGCGAGGCCTGGAGCGGCACCTCCCGCAAGAGCCACAGCCCCAGCAAGCGTGCCGTCGACTGGAATCGTCCGGGCGACGATGGTGACTTGGTGGTCGCGGCAGCCGGGGGTGTGGTGAGTGTCGCCAACAAGACTGGACGCTCGGGCTACGGCCGCTACGTACAGATCACCCATCCGAATCGCGAGCGAACCCTCTACGCGCACCTGAGCAACGTCGTGGTCAGCGTGGGACAGACCGTCGATCAGGGGACGTTGATCGGCCAGGTGGGTTCGACCGGCAACGTCACCGGCTCACACCTGCACTTCGAGGAACTTCGCGGCAAGAAGGTTCGCCGCGCCCTGTTCTCCGGTCGACGTCTCAAGTACGACACGACGCCGACTTCGGGGAACTGTGTCGATTCCCCTCTAGCCGCCAATATGGTCGGTTCCTTGGCGGCCGAGCGGGTGCTTTTTCGCCGGGACCAGTCAGCATCGTTCGTCGTTGAGCAGCGGGGAGCGGAACCGATCGTAATTCCTTTCGGCCTGTCCACTGATGACCCGGTACTGGGTGACTGGGACGGCAACGGGACCGCCGATGCCGGCGTACGCCGCGCCGCCGACGGCGTCTTCTACCTCTCGACAACCACCGGAGTCATGGGCATCCCCTTCGGAAGCGATGCCGACAAGCCGGTGGTCGGCGACTGGAACGGCGACGGCTACACCGATATCGGCGTACACCGCTCATCGACGGCAGAGTTCTTCCTCCGTGGGGCGGACGGATCGGTGAGCACCATCGCCCTCGGTGACCGCAACGACGCTCCAGTGACAGGCGACTGGGATGGCGACGGCACGACCGATGTCGGGGTCTACGACAGCGCCAAGGCGAAGTTCAAGCTTCTCTACACCGCAGCGGACGGCACCGTCTTGAAGGTCAAGACCGTGTTCGGGTCATCTGGTGACCTGCCGGTCGTGGGGGACTGGGACGGCAACGGCACCACCGACCTGGGCATCTGGCGTCCCTCGACCGGCAGCTTCTTCGCCCGCCGCGCGCCGTCCGCCCGGGTGGGGGTCAACCGGGTCGATCACCTGCAGTTCGGACGCCCGCGCCGCTAGGGCGAGCTTGGGGGAGCACCGAGGTCTGCGACAGTGTGGGATCTTCTTGCTAGTAGTCCATGAAGCCCAGGTGCCGCCGTCGCCGGCGACGACGTAGGTGTCGATCGGTTTGCCGACGTCGATCACGGTGCCGTCGTCCAGTGTCACCTCGGTGCCGTAGACGTTCGTTTCGCTCATCACCACCTGCTCGCCGAACGGGTCGTGAGCCCCGCGAGCCGAAGGTGGCTCACCTCAGCCTTAGAGGCTTCACGCGACCCGAACCGCGCGACCGATCAGGTGCGGCGCATCATCCTTGGGGCGGGTCAGGGCAAAGTTGCGGCTGTCGCCCTCGGTGGCCGTGCCGAATGACACCGTCCCTGGCAGCAGGATCGGCTTCTTGAAGGCCGCCTCGACCCGGACTGCGTCCGGCAGCCGGTTCTCCACTGCGGCCAGGCAGCGGGCCAGGCTCCACATGCCGTGCGCGATCTGGCGAGGGAATCCGAGCGCCTTGGCCGTCAGGGCGTAGAGGTGGATCGGGTTGTGGTCACCTGACACCGCGGCGTACCGCCGTCCCAGAGCGGCGCCCAGTCGCCAGTCGACGGTACCGGGGGTGGCCGGGGGCAGGTCGAGCCCCTCCGCCGTCGAAACCGATTCATCTGACCGACCGCGGCGCAGGAAGGTCGAGAGTCCCTCCCACACCAGCTCGCCACCGCTGTGCACGCTGGTGCGGAGGTCGAAGGCTCGACCCTTGGGATGCGGGCGTAGACGCTCCGGACGCACCGTCAGTTGCAGGACCTCGTCCAACCCGATCGGCCGGTGCTGGGTCAGCGTGTTCTCGATGTGCACGGTCCCGACCGCCGGGAACGGGAACGATCGGTCGGTCATGATCGCCAGGTGCAGACCGAAGGCCAGCACGTGGGGATAGGTGACTGGCAGATACTCCCTGCGCGGGAAGCCGCAGACGGCGGCGTACGACGCCAGGTGCGTTGGATCGACATGCACGTCGTGTCTGGTCAGGGCCAGATCGGGCAACGTGTCCCCGGACTTGGCGATGCCCGGCACCAGGTTGAGCCCGGGCACCAGCGGCAGGACCGCCTTGACCATCAACGCCGAGGTGCGCGGCGGGACGTCGAGGACCCGCGGCGAAGAGGGAGCCATCTCAGGCGCCCAGCATCAGCTGACCACAGACCCGGACGACGTTGCCCGACACCGCCGACGAGCCTGGGGAGGCGAACCAGGCGATCGTCTCGGCCACGTCGACCGGCAGTCCACCCTGGCTCATGGCGTTGAGTCGTCGACCGATCTCGCGGGTGGCCAGCGGGACGGCGGCGGTCATCTGGGTCTCGATGAACCCCGGAGCCACCGCGTTGATGGTGATGCCGTCGCTGAGCTCGCCGGCCAGCGAGTCGACCAGGCCGATGACCCCGGCCTTGGAGGTGGCGTAGTTGGTCTGCCCGTCGTTGCCCGCGATCCCGGCGATCGAGGAGACCCCGATCACCGCGCCGTTCGGCCGGATCAGGCCCTGGTCGAGGAGCTCGCGGGTGATCCGCTCGGGAGCGGTCAGGTTGACTCCGATCACCGAGGTCCAGCGATCATCCCGGGAGTTGTTCTGGGGGCCGGCCTTCATGTTCGCGAGCCGGCGGTCCCTGGTGATTCCGGCGTTGTGGACGACGATGTCGACTCCGCCGTGCCGCTGCTCGAGGTGCTGGGCGATCCGCTGCGGGGCGTCCTTGCCGGTGATGTCCAGCGCCAGGTAGTCACCGTCCAGTTCCCCGCCCAACTCTGTAGCCAACACCACCAGCTCGCTCGCCGCCTGCGGCACATCGAGCCCCACCACGTGGGCGCCGTCGCGGTGCAGCACCCGGGCGATCTGCTCGCCGATGCCACGGCTCGCGCCGGTCACCAGGGCTACCCGACCCTCGAGGGGTCGCAGCCAGTCGGTGACCTCACTAGCGTCCGAGCCGTGGGCACCGACCCGGATCACCTGACCCGAGACGTAGGCCGACTTCGGCGACAGCAGGAAGGCCAACGTGCTGGTCAGCGCGGCCTCGGCGCCGGGAGCGACGTACACGAGCTGGACCGTCGAGCCGTGCCCGACCTCCTTGCCCAGCGACCGGGTGAAACCCTCCAGCGCCCGCTGGGCGACCCTCTCGGAGCCGGACGTCTGCTCGGGAGGCGTGCCGAGTACCACGATCCGCGCACAGTCGGTCAGGCTGCGCAGGCGTGGCTGGAAGAAGTCCCGCAGCGCTGTCAGATCAGCGCTGTCGGTGATGCCTGAGGCGTCGAAGACCAGACCGCGGTACGGCGCCTCGCGCGACCCCACCTCGTCGGGCGTTGGCGTGACGTGGCTGATCGCCAGCGAGTCCAGCAGCGCGGGGAGGTGTTCGATCAGTCGACCGTGACCCCCGAGTCCGACGATCCCGTCCACCAGCGGCGTGCCGGCGCGGTAGCGCTGCAACGGCATCGGATCGGGCAGGCCCAGTTGCTTGACCAGCAGTCGGCCTACGGTCGAACGGGTGAAGTCGGCATAGCGATCGGTCATGTCACGTCCTGGGCTGCTGCTCGGGGGCCGTTGGCCAGCAAGGCTACTGACGAGTAATGATAGGGCCATGACCTCTCAGATCCGCCGCGTGGCCATCATCGGTGGCAACCGCCTGCCCTTCGCCCGCTCCAACAGCGCCTACGCGGACGCCTCGAACGCCGAGATGCTGACGGCCGCCCTGGACGGACTGGTGATCAGGTTCGGCCTGAAGGGGGAGCGGGTCGGCGAGGTGGTGGCCGGAGCGGTGCTCAAGCACGCCCGCGACTTCAACCTCACCCGCGAGGCGGTCCTCGGTTCGAAGCTGGCTCCGGAAACGCCCGCCGTCGATATCCAGCAGGCCTGCGGCACCGGCCTCCAGGCCGCGATCCAGGTGGCGAACAAGATCGCGCTGGGTCAGATCGAGGTCGGCATCGCCGGCGGCACCGACACCACCTCGGACGCACCGGTCGCGGTCAGCGACCCGCTGCGACGCAAGCTGATGAAGGTCAACGCGGCGCGCGATACCAAGGGCCGGCTGGCGGCGCTGGCCTCGATCCGCCTCGGCGACATCGGGTTGGAGCTGCCCCAGAACGGCGAGCCGCGCACTAAGAAGTCGATGGGGGAGCACGCCGCCCTGACCGCAGTCGAGTGGCAGATCGGCCGCGACGAGCAGGATGAGTTGGCGGCGACCTCGCACCAGCGGCTCGCTGCGGCGTACGACCGGGGCTTCTTCGACGAGCTGATCACCCCGTTCCGCGGCCTGGAGCGCGATGAGAACCTGCGCCCGGACTCCAGTGTCGAGAAGCTGGCCACGCTGAAGCCGGTCTTCGGCAAGGGTGCGGCCGCCACTATGACCGCAGGAAACTCCACCCCCTTGACCGACGGTGCCGCCGTCGTGCTGCTGGCATCCGAGGAGTGGGCCAAGGAGCGGGGTCTGCCGGTGCTGGCCTACCTGACCGCGACCCAGACCGCGGCGGTCGACTACGTGCACGGGGCCGAGGGGTTGCTGATGGCCCCGGCGTACGCCGTCGCGACGATGCTGGAACGCGAGGGCCTGACGCTGCAGGAATTCGACTACTACGAGATCCACGAGGCCTTCGCCTCCCAGGTGCTGTCCACTCTCAAGGCGTGGGAGGACCCGGTGTTCTGCCGCGAGCGGCTCGGCCTGGACGCTCCGCTAGGGCCGATCGACCGCGCGAAGCTCAACGTCAACGGCTCCTCGCTGGCCGCCGGGCATCCGTTCGCAGCCACCGGCGGGCGGATCCTGGCCAGCTTGGCCACCGAGCTGTCGGGCAAGAAGCAGGGCCGCGGTCTGATCTCGATCTGTGCCGCCGGTGGGCAAGGTGTCGTGGCCATCCTGGAGCGCTAGGCAATCGGGGCTGCGCTCAGGGAGTGGACGGCCCGAGGAGCGCCCTGACCTGGTCGAGGGTGTCGGCCTCGTCGGCGGACTTGTCGTCGCGGTATCGCACGACGCGAGCGAACCTCAGCGCCACGCCGCCGGGGTAGCGGGTAGAACGCTGCAGCCCGTCGACAGCAATCTCGACCACCTGCTCGGGCCGCACCTGAACCACATACTGCGCCGGGTCGACGGGTGCGGTGGCCAGCTCGGTGAACCGCTCGGTCTGCCAGGCGAGCATCTCGTCGGTCATTCCCTTGAAAGTCTTGCCCAGCATCACGAAACCTCCGGACTCGGGATCGCGGGCCCCGAGGTGGATGTTGGAGAGCCAACCCTGACGGCGACCACTGCCCCACTCGACGGCGAGCACCACCAGATCCAGCGTGTGCACCGGCTTCACCTTGACCCACGCCGCGCCGCGGCGGCCGGCGGCGTACGGCGCGTCGAGACCCTTGACCACCACCCCCTCGTGGCCGTCGCGCTGGACCTGGGCAGCGAAGGCCTCGGCTTCCTCGGGGTCGTGGGTCACCAGGCGGCGGACCAGGTAGTCGTCGGGGACCAGAGCGGTCAGCCGTTGATGACGCTCGCGAGTGGGCGCGTCCAGCAGATCGACCCCGTCGAGGTGGAGCAGGTCGAAGAAGTACGGCGTGATCTGGACGCCCCGCTCCTCGCTGGAGTCCTGGGCGGTCCGCGAGGCGGTCTCCTGGAACGGTCGTGGTCGTCGGTCGAGATCGACGGCCAGCGCCTCCCCGTCCAGGACCAACCGCTCGGCGGGCAGGGACCGGACGATCTCGACCACCTCGGGCAACCGGTCGGTGATGTCGTCGAGGCTCCGGGTGGCGATGCTGACCCGGTCGCCGTCCTTGTGCACCTGGATCCGGATGCCGTCGAGCTTGGTGTCTACCGCGACCGGCCTGCCCGCCTTGCGGCCCGCCTTGCTCAGGGCGGTGGTCACGTCCGGTGCACTGGACGCCAGCATCGGCAGGATCGGTCGACCGACCTCGAGCTTGATCTCGTCGAGTGCACTCTCGCCACCGGTGAAGGCGGCGACCACGATCGGAACGGTGCCCCCGGCCAGCATCGCCGCACGACGTACGGCGGCCAGCTCGACGTCGGCGGCCGCCGCGATAGCTTCCTGGACCAGAGCGTCCAGAGCCCCCTGTCGAACACTCCCGGTCAACGCGCCGCGCAACCAACGCTGCTCGTCGCTGGTCGCCCGACCCATCAGCTCGCCCAGCGCGGCGGCCCGGGCGGTCGCCGAGCCGGGGCCGGCGAGTCCGGCGATCGCCTCGAACGCCGCGTCGACGCCGATCAGGCTCAGGCTCGGCTCGGCCGCCGGTGCGACCGTCGCCCGGACCCCGCGCGGTCCGATGCCGGTGCGGCGCTGCAACAAGGTGCCGCCGAGGTAGGCGACCGCCACCTCGAGCTCGTCGGATCCGGCGCGACCCAGACAATCCGCGAGAGCCGCGACCTTGGCCTTGCGCGAGCGGGTCGCGGTGAGCGTGGCAGAGGTTTCGACGACGTCGCTGAGGAGCACCTGCCTATTGTGGCCACCCCCGCAACCACCAATCGGGGTCAGGGGTCCCGGCTGACCAGCGGGTTGCGGGTGCGCAGCTCGGGGAAGTAGCTGAAGTCGCGGTCCGCCGTCCATAGCTCGGTGACCCCGTGACCCAGGCAGATGGCCGCGATCCGGGCGTCGTGGACCTTGGCGCCGGAGACCCGGCTGGCGGTCAGAAGTCGGCTCAGTCGATCGAGATGGCCGCTGGGTTCCGCGAGAAAGACAGCCCCCGAGGTCTGTGACAACGCCGACACGATGTGGAGAGCGCTCACCATCGGGGTGGGGTCCCGGAATATTCGGGCGTTGGTGACCACGCCGAGAAATTCGTGGACGCAGGGCCACGGAATGCCCCACGTCCCGGGCTTCGTGCTTAGGTCGGCAATGGCCTCAGCGGCCCGCCGGTGACTGGGGGAATCGGATCGATGGGCGTAGACCAGAAGGTTCGCATCGAGGGCGATCACCTCGGTCAGCGCTCGTAGGACATCTCGATGACATCGGCCCACTTCACCCCAGGCTGCAGTCCGCCGCCGCCGTAGGTCGCAAACTGGAAGTCGGCTCTAGGTGCAGCCGCGGAGCGGCGCTCGAGTTCTGACCTCAAGCCGCTGACCATCAGCTCGCGCAGGGTGACATTCTGGTCGCGAGCAAGTGCCTTCGCCTCTTCGGCTAGCGCGTCGGGCAGTTCGATCGTGGTCTTCATACGGGCCACCATACTCGGCCACCCGTACTCCCGTACTCGGCTACTCACCGATCCGGGAGCGCACCTCGAACAGCTCAGGGAAGAAGGTCAGGTCCAAGGCTCGGCGCAGGAAATCGACCCCCGACGAGCCACCGGTCCCCGTGCGGTGGCCGATGGTGCGTTGAACGACCTGGAGGTGCCGAAAGCGCCACTGCTGGAAGTTGTCCTCGATGTCGACGAGCTCCTCGCAGGTCTCATAGACGCCCCAGTGCTCGGCCGGGGCGGCATAGACCTTGGCGATGGTGCCGACCAGCTCGTGGTTGAGCCGGTAGGGCAGCGACCAGTCCCGATCCAAGCACTCGGCAGGGACCTGGTAGCCGGACCGGTCCAGGAACCTTAA
>JBBPYJ010000155.1:0-9191 GCA_038200025.1 Propionibacteriales bacterium
CCTGCCTGCCGACGTCCTGGCTGACCGCCTACCGGATGCTGTTCGTTCAGGGCGAGTGCAAGCCAGGGGAGACCGTGCTCGTGCAAGGTGCCGGGGGAGGCGTGGCCACCGCCGTGATCACGCTTGCGCGAGCGGCCGGGTTGCGGGTGCTGGCGACCAGTCGCGACGAGGCCAAGCGCGCCAAGGCGATCGAGCTGGGCGCCCACGAGGCCTACGCCTCCAACGAACGACTGCCGACCACGGTGGACGCGGTGATGGAGACGGTCGGCCGGGCGACCTGGGCGCACTCGATCCGCTCGCTGAGACCTGGTGGGCGGATCGTCACCAGCGGCACCACGTCGGGTCCGAACCTCGACGATGCGCTGCTGACCCGGATCTTCTTCCTGCAGCTGCGGGTGATCGGCTCGACCATGGGCACCCGGAGCGAGCTCGCGCAGTTGATGTCGTTTCTCGACGCGACGGGTGCGCGGCCCGTGATCGACCGGACGATCGCCATGGAGGATGCCCCTGAAGGCTTCGCCGCGATGGCCGATGGCGACGTCTTCGGCAAGGTCGTGATGACCCGGCCGGGGTCCTGATGGCGAGGCACTGATGGGCACCCATCTGATCACCGGCGCCGGGTCGGGGATCGGTGCCGCGGTTGCCGACTGCCTGCACGTTCGTGGCGACCATCTCGTGCTGGTGGCGCGCTCGGAGAAGCGCGCTGCCGATCTTGAGCGCGCTGACCCTGGCAGCAATTCTCTGGTGGTGGATCTGGCCGACCCGGCGGCCGTCGAGCATTGCCTTGCCTCGGGTCGGTTGCCCGATCGACTCGACTCGGTGCTGCACGTTGCCGGCGTAGTCGACCTTGCGGCAGTGGATGAGGTCACCGCCGACGCCTGGTGCGAGCATCTCAACGTCAATCTGGTCAGTCCTGCGCTGGTGACCAGGGCCTGCTTGCCGTCCCTACGGGCCGCGCGGGGGACGGTCGTCTTCGTGAACTCGTCGGCCGGGCTGATCGCCAACCCGAGCTGGGCGGCGTACGCCTCTTCGAAGTTCGGGCTGCGCGCGCTCGCCGATGCGCTGCGGGGCGAGGAGGCCGAGACCGGTGTCCGGGTAACGTCGATCTTCCCCAGCCGCACCGCGACGCAGATGCAGGAAAAGGTGCACAGCCAGGAGGGTCGCGACTACGACGCGGAGCAGTTCCTGCGACCCGAGACCGTAGCCGACTCGATCCTGCACACCCTCGACCTCCCGCGCGACGGCACCATCTCCGACCTCACCGTCCGCCCGGTGAACCCCAAGTCCCGCTGACCAGGCACTTGTGTGCACACCAGACCAGGTGACCAGTCAACTGCGTGCAGATGGAATGCGCTGACCGGTCCGTGACTTGCACGGGCGCGGCAGCGGGGACTCGGGTAAGCGCGCCTTCCGCCAACTGCTGATGGAAGTGGCCGGTCACGGTCGCCCAAGCTCATGCGGGCTTGAGTGACCGCGCTCAGCCGGTGTGGTGTTGACAGGATTGACTGGTCACCCGGTTCGGTGTGCGCAGGAGTGACCGCTCAGCGGGTTCGGTGTGCGCAGGATTGACAGGTCAGTCGTCGGGGTCGTCGAGGCGGGCGAGCCAGGTGGCCAGCCGCTCGATGGGGGTCTCGAACTCCGGGTTGATGTCGGTGAACTCCTGGAGCCGGTCGGCCAACCACGCCAAGGTGACCTCCTCGTCACCTCGGCGTCGCTCGAGCTCCTCGATCCCACGGTCGGTGAAGTACACGACGTCTCGCTCAGTAGTCGCCGTTGACACGAGCCGGCAACGGTGCGAACGCCCTCGCCAGCAGATCGCGCTGCTCCTCGGTATGCCGCTTGATGGTGCCTACCGACGGCGACGACGAGGCCTTGCGCGTGACCGGTTCGACCTCCCAGCCCAACTCGCCCCACGTGTTGAGCGCGTAATGGGGCCACGGCCCCATATTGGCCGGCTCGTCCTGGATCCAACGGATGTGCTGGAGATGGGGATACCGATCGTGCTCGGCCTTCAACTCGTCGATCGGGCGCGGATAGAGCTGCTCGACACGGGCGATCGCGAACCGGGCCCCGTCCTCGCGCTTGGCGCGCTCGACCATCAGGTCCCAGGTGAGTCGACCCGAGCACAGCAGCAAGGTGTCGATCTCGTCGGTGTCCGGCTCGGCGTCTCCGATCACGGGGTGGAAGTCACCAGAGGTGAAGTCCTCAGGGATCGAAGCCGCCTCCTTGCGCTTGAGCATCGACTTCGGGGTGAACACCACCAGCGGGCGGTGCTCCTCCCCGAGGGAGTGCCGACGCAGCAGGTGGAAGTACGACGCGGGCGTCGACGGCTGGGCCACCACGAACGCCTCATCGGCCGCCATCGTCATGAAACGTTCGATGCGCGCCGAGGAGTGGTCGGGACCCTGACCTTCGTACCCGTGCGGCAGCAGCATCACCACGCCGGACTGCTGGCGCCACTTGGTCTCCCCGGAGGTGATGAACTCGTCGATCACCGTCTGGGCGCCGTTGACGAAGTCGCCGAACTGCGCCTCCCACAGCACCAGCGCGTCGGGGCGAGCCACCGAGTAGCCGTACTCGAAGCCGAGCGCGGCGTATTCCGACAGCAGCGAGTCGTAGACGAAGAACTTCGCCTGGTCATCCGACAGCGTCGACAGCGGCGTCCATTCGTCGGCGTTGGTGCGGTCGATGATGGTCGCGAACCGGGACACGAACGTCCCCCGACGTGAGTCCTGGCCGGACAGTCGCACCGGTCGGCCCTCCATCAAAAGGGAGCCGAAGGCCAGGATCTCGCCAGTGCCCCAGTCGATGGGGCCCTCGGTGATCGCGGCGGCGCGGCGTTGGAGCTGTGGCATCACCTTGGGGTGCACGGTGAAGCCCTCGGGAGGAGTGACGTAGGCATCGGAGATCCGCTTCATCACCTCCATGCTGACCGCAGTCTTGGCGACCCCGGGCTGCTTGTCGGGGTAGTCGGGGACCGTGGTCCACTCCGAGGGCTGGCTGTCGGCAGCGCGGACCTCGGTGAAGACCCGTTCCAGCTGCTGCTGGTAGTCCTTCAGCACCTGCTCGGCCTCCTCGATCGTGATGTCGCCACGACCGATCAGGGATTCGGTGTAGAGCTTGCGGACCGAGCGCTTCTGCTCGATCAGGTCATACATCAACGGCTGGGTGTACGACGGGTCGTCGCCCTCGTTGTGACCGCGGCGGCGGTAGCACACCAGGTCGACGACGACATCCTTCTTGAAGGCCTGGCGGTACTCGAAGGCCAGCCGGGCCACCCGCATGCACGCCTCCGGGTCGTCACCGTTGACGTGGAAGATCGGCGCCTGGACCATCCGGGCCACGTCGGTGCAGTAGAGCGAGGACCGCGACGAGCCGGGGGAGGTGGTGAAGCCGACCTGGTTGTTGACCACGACGTGGATGGTGCCACCGGTGCGATAGCCGCGCAGCTGGGACAGGTTGAGGGTCTCAGCGACCACACCCTGCCCGGCGAAGGCGGCGTCGCCATGCACCAGCAGGGGGAGCACCGGGAACTCCTGGCCCTTGTCCAGCACGTCCTGCTTGGCCCGGGCGATGCCGGTCAGCACCGGGTCCACCGCCTCCAGGTGCGACGGGTTCGCAGCCACCGACACCTTGATCTGGTCTCCGGAGCCGGCTAAGAACTCGCCGTCGGCACCCAAGTGATATTTCACGTCGCCGGAGCCCTGCACGGTGCGCGGGTCGATGTTGCCCTCGAACTCGCGGAAGATCTGGGAGTAGTTCTTGCCCACGATATTGGCCAGGATGTTCAGCCGACCGCGGTGTGCCATCCCGATCGCGACCTCATCGAGGTCGGCCTGGGCGGCGGCCTCGCAGATCTCGTCGAGCAGCGGCACGGTGGTCTCGGAGCCCTCGAGGGAGAACCGCTTCTGACCCACGAACTTGGTCTGCAGGAAGGTCTCGAACGCCTCAGCCTCGTTGAGCTTCAGCAGGATCCGCAACTGCTCCTCGCGGGGCGGCTTCTGGTGCGGCAGCTCGACCCGCTCCTGGATCCAACGCCGCTGCTCGGGATCCATGATGTGCATGTATTCGATGCCGACCGTCCGGCAATAGGAGTCACGCAGGATGCCCAAGATCGAGCGCATCTGCATGAACCGGCGCTCGCCGCCGAACGAGCCGGTGGCGAACTCTCGATCCAGGTCCCACAGGGTCAGCCCATGCGACTCGATCTCGAGGTCGGGATGGCTGCGCTGGCGGTATTCCAACGGGTCGGTGTCGGCCATCAGGTGACCGCGCACGCGGTAGGCGCGGATCAACTCCTGGACTCTGGCCTGCTTGCTGATCTCGTCGTCGTGGCTGGCCGAGATGTCATTGGCCCAGCGAATCGGCTCGTAGGGGATCCGCAGCGACCGGAAGATGTCGTCGTAGAAACCGTCCTCGCCGAGCAGCAGCAGATGCACCCGACGCAGGAACTCACCGGACTGAGCGCCCTGGATGACCCGGTGGTCGTAGGTCGAGGTCAACGTCATCACCTTGGAGATGGCGTTGCGGGAGATCACTTCCTCCGAGGCGCCCTGCCACTCGGGGGGATACTCCATGGCCCCGACGCCGATGATGGCTCCTTGGCCCTTCATCAACCGTGGCACCGAGTGGTTGGTGCCGATCGTGCCGGGGTTGGTCAGCGAGATGGTGGTGCCCTGGAAGTCCTCGATCGTCAGCTTGTTGGCACGTGCCTTGACGACGATGTTCTCGTAGGCGGTCCAGAAGCCGGCGAAGTTCATCGACTCGGCGGCCTTGATCGAGGGCACCAGCAACTGCCGGGTGCCATCGGGCTTGGCCATGTCGATCGCCAGACCGAGGTTGATATGGGCCGGAGTGATCTGGTTGGGCTTGCCGTCGACCACGTCGAATCCGACGTTCATGGCCGGCATCGCCCGCAACGCCCGGATCAGCGCGTAGCCGATCAGGTGGGTGAACGAGACCTTGCCGCCTCGGGCTCGCTTCAGGTGGTTGTTGATGACGGTGCGGTTGTCCCACAGCAGCTTGACCGGCACCGAGCGCACCGAGGTGGCCGTCGGAACCGTCAGCGAGGCGTCCATGTTCTGCACAGTGCGCGCCGGCGCGCCACGCAGCACTGTGTACGACGGCTCGTCCTTGGCTACGGGCGTCTCCGGCGCCGGCGCATCCTTGGTTACCGGAGCTTTCTGGGGCGTAGCGGACTTCGAGCTCGTTGGCTTCGAGTCCGCGGAATTCGAGCTGGCTGACTTCGAACTGGCTGACTTCGAGCTGGCCGACTTCGAGCCGGCTGACTTCGCGTCAGCTGGCTTGGAGTCAGTCGACTTCGAGCTGGCCTTTGAATCGGGCGACTTCTTGGAGGTCGTCTCCGACGAGGACTTCGTCTCGGACGAGGACTTCGTCTCTGACTTCGACGGGGACCCAGACCCGGATCCCGACTCCGACTTTGCCGGAGCCTGCTGGGGATCACTCTTACCCGAGCTCCCGTTGCTACCGCTGCCCGCAGCGCCCTCGGCCTCGGCCTCGAAGTAGCTGACCCAGTCCGAACCTACGCTCGACGGATCGGCGTGCCACTGCTCGCGCAGGTCATCGACGAGCCATTCGTTGGCGCCTAGATCGTCGGATGGCGCGGTGGAGTTCTGCTCGGTGCTCGTGTCGTTGGCCGACTGCGCCACGGGTCGATTCGCCTCTTTCGAAAGGATCGAATGCTGGTGAACTTAGGTCTTAGCCATCAAGGCTAGTCCCACGCGCCGACAATTGCAGGCAGGGGCCGCTAAATGCGAAGAACGGTTGCCGACCTGGTGCAAGGTAGGCGCCATGCGGACTGCCGCCCAGCGACGACCCGGCCGAGGAAGTCCCCGTCTCGCGCCTGCGTCCATGGTCGTCGGATTGGTCCTCTTCGCCGGTGCAGGCACCTCCTGCACAGCCGATCGGGACCCTGAGACCGATGCGGGATCCGCCGGGGAGCAGCCCACGCCGGAAATGACCGTCCAGGCGACCGTGCAGGCCGTTCCGGTCGAGGTGAGCCAGGGCTCGGTGACCGGCCAGATCACCAAACAGCAGCGCAAGATCGCCGTACGCGACGTCGCCGAGGTGACCGACCAGTGGTTGGAGGCGGCGTACGTCGGCGGCGACTACCCGCGCGGCGGTTTCGGCGCGTCGTTCCCCGGGTTTACCAAGGGGGCCGCCAAGACCGCCCGCGGGGACGGCGACCTGATGACCAACGCCGACCTCGGAATGCACATCGATGGCGTCCAGGTCGAGCACCGCCGGGTGGTAGTCGACCTTCTGGGGGTCGACGGCACGGCGCGAGCCGCGACCGCCCGGGTCGACCTGAAGTTCACGACCAGCGGGTTCGCGCGCAAGGTGCGGGTCCGCGGCCGGTTGTTCCTGACCCCAGCCCCCGACGGGACCCCAGCTGGGACCGCAGCTGGAACCGCGGATGGGTCGGGCGATACCTGGCAGGTCTTCGGCTACGACGTCGCCAAGGCACGCTCGTGAGAGCGACCGCGCGAAATCGGTGGACCAGGTGGCTACGGACCACGGTGCTCGGCGTCGTACTCGCTCTGGCGGCCTTCGTGGTTCCGGATTCGTCGGTAGCGCCGACCGACATCGAGCTGGTTCGGACCCGCCACGCGTCCGGGGTGGACGCCGGGAAGGACGTGGTGTGGATCCTCGCGGTGGGCTCGGACGCGCGGCCAGGCGAGGACATGCGCCGGACCCGGGGCGACGCGCTGCAGCTGGTGGGGATCGACACCCGCACCGGGGCGGCGACCGCGATCGGCATCCCCCGGGACTCGTGGGTGTCGATCCCAGGCTTTGGTTCGGAACGGATCAACACGGCGCTCTATCTCGGCGGGCCCAGCCTGCTGGGGGAAGCGGTCGGGGACCTGGTCGGCGTCGAACCCGACTACGTGCTGGTCACCCGGTTCCCGTTCTTCGAGGACATGGTCGACGAGATCGGCGGCATCGAGGTCGACAACCCGCGGCCGTTCTCCGACGCGAACCTCTACTCGACCGGGTTCGCGGCTGGACGGATCGAGCTGAACGGGTACGGCGCGATGGCGTTCTCCCGGGTCCGCAAGACCCTCCCCGACGGTGACTTCGACCGCTCCGCCAACCAGCAGCTCACGCTGCGCGGCATCCACGCGAAGATCCGGGCCAACGCCGCGAGCCCAAGGTTCATGGAGCGCGGCGTGCTGACGGTGGCCGAGCATATGTCCACCGACCTGCCGCCGGGGGAACTGTTCCGGCTGGCCCAGGCGGTCGCGCAGGTCCAGCCGGGCAAGATCACCACCTGTGTGGTGCAGGGGAGCATCGGCAGCGTGGGGGAGGCCAGTGTGGTCTTTCCCGATGCGGCCGCCGCGCGCCGGTACGGCGACGATGCCCGCGACGACGCCACGATCTCCAGCTGTTAGTCGAGGGGGTCGACCGACACGGCACGTCATACTTGCGACGTGGTGCTTCCCAGCGTCGGTTCCCTGACCAGTCTGTCGGTCGCCGACCATCCCGAGCTGCTTGCGGACCCGGTTGCCGCGGCGCTCGCCGGCTGGGCGAAGGCCGATCAGATCGCGGTCGTCGAGATCGACCCGGAGGTCGCGGACACGGCGGCGATGAGTGCGGCGTACGACGTCGCGATGGCCGCCGGCGCCAACTGTGTGATCGTCTCGGGTCGTCGCGACGGACAGGAGCGGGTGGCCGCGTGTCTGGTCCGCGCCGACACCCGCGTCGACGTCAACAACCGGGTCAAGCGGATCCTCGACGTCCGCAAGGCGTCGTTCTTGTCGACGGAGCGCGCGGTGACCGAGTCGGGGATGGAGTTCGGCGGGATCACTCCGCTCGGCATCCCCGAGGGCTGGCGGCTGCTGATCGACCCGCGGGTCCTTGACATCGAGGTGGCGATCATCGGCTCCGGCGTACGCCGCTCGAAGCTGCTGGTGCCCGGCCGCCTGCTCGCCGACTTGCCTCGGGCCGAGGTCATCGAAGACCTCGTGACCCTGCCGTCCCCGACCGCTTGAGCCTCATCGGAGGAAACGAGAACCCCCAGATCAGAGGCGTGTTTCGGATGGTACCCCCGGTAGGATTCGAACCTACGCTTCCGCCTCCGGAGAGTGAGAAGACGAGGAATAGGGTCGACGAACTTCGACGTTTCCGCAGCTCAGGCGCTTTCCAGGTGTTGGGTGAAGATGGGCGTTAGTGGCTTTTGGTGGACCTCGTGTTGCCCCGGTGTTGCCCGGCCGGGCTGTGCAGGATGATACCCCCCGGGGGGTAGAGTTCAGCCCTGTTCGCCCTCGCCGAACGGGAGCGGCCACGCGATCGCCGGTGAGCGATCAGTTGGGGGGCTCCGCGCCGGTTCCGGGTCGACGGACAGACGCGCACAACGCACCATATGATCAAAGGTAATGATGACTCATGACTGATGTGGTGGGCCTGCCTGGTTGCGCGGCCACTTTGTGTGCACCCGGAGAGGGTCGCGATGGTGTGGTCTCGAGCCCCCGTAGAAGGGGACTTGGTCGAGGTGGCCAGGGTGTTCAAGATCCTGGGCGACCGGACCAGGACGCGGTTGCTGTACGCGTTGTTGGAAGCCGGTGAGCTGTGCGTGTGCGATCTCGCCGCGGCGACCGGAATCGGCGAGGCGACCGTGTCCCAGGGCCTGCGGTTGCTGCGCGTCTCACGGGTAGTGACGAGTCGCCGCGCTGGGCGCAACGTGTTCTATCGGCTTTCGGACGCGCACGTGCGCATGCTCTTGGACGTGACCCGTGAGCACGTGGTCCGCGCCAGCGATCAAGTAGTCACGGGAGATTCGTCATGAAACACCGCAAACTCTTGTCGGACGAGATCGCCTTCGAATCAACCGCCGGCAGCGCTCTCTACCTGATTGTCGCCCAAACAAAGCCAGCCGTCGACGCGACCGTCAACCAGCCCACGCCGCGACCATGAGCGACTTTCTGATCGTCCTGGGATTCGCAGCCCTGCCAGCCGCCGGCAACATCGCCGGCGGTCTCATCGCCGAGATCTTCGACGTCTCCGACCGGGCGCTGAGCCTGGCCCTGCACCTAGAGCGTGTCTCCCAATAGGTGAAGCCACCGGATGCATGTCTGGAGCACGACTGCGGCGCGGTAGGTGATGGCGAGCTTGTCGTAGCGGGTGGCCAGGCCCCGCCACTGCTTGGTCAGGCCGAAAGAGCGTTCCACAAC
>JBBPYJ010000156.1:0-10295 GCA_038200025.1 Propionibacteriales bacterium
ACCGCCGAGCGACTGCTGGCCGACGTCGGGCCGCCGGCCGCCCTGGTCGCCATCAAGGCCTCGACCGGTGGAATCCTGGCGGCTGGGAACAGTCCGAGCACCGGTGGGGTGAACCTGGCGACGTACGGTCGGGCGGCTCCGGGCTCGACCTTCAAGGCGGTCAGCACGCTTGCCCTGCTGCGAGCGGGACTGACCCCCGACTCGACGGTGGAGTGCTTGGCGTCGACGGTGGTCGACGGTCGCCGTTTCGAGAACTACGACGACTACCCGCCGGGCGGCCTGGGTTCGATCCCGCTGCGGACGGCGCTGGCCAACTCCTGCAACACCGCCTTCATCGACCAGGCCGGTCGGCTGTCGCGCGACGACCTCGCAGAGGCGGCCGGCTCGCTCGGACTGGGGATCGACCACGACCTCGGCTTCCCGGCGTACTTCGGTCAGGTGCCGCCCGCAGAGTCCTCGACCGAGGCCGCCGCCGCCCTGATCGGGCAGGGCCAGGTGCTGGCCTCCCCGATGGCGATGGCGACCGTGCTGGCCTCGATCCAGTCCGGCGCTACCGTGGTTCCCAGACTGCTCGAGAGCGTGCCGGTGGAACTGCCTGCGCAGGTGGTGCCGTTGACGTCCGGCGAGGCGGAGATGTTGCGCGACCTGCTGCGGACGGTGGTCACCTCCGGCAGCGGTTCTGGGCTCCTCGACGTGCCCGGCCCGCCGGTGATCGCCAAGACCGGCACGGCCGAGTTCGACCAGGACGGCCGTCGGCTGCTGCACGCGTGGATGGTTGCCGCCCAGGGTGACCTCGCGGTGGCGGTGTACGTCGACGAAGGTGCCTCCGGCTCGGGTACAGCGGGCCCGATCCTCGAGGAGTTCCTGCGCTCGGCGAACTGACCGCCTGATCTACCGTCGCCGCACATGCAAGCGTTGAGATGGGGCCCGAGAGCGCGGGGATCGAACACGGACCCCTCATTGCATGGGGTCAGCGGGGGGTCCGTGCTCTACCGAAGGCGATCAACCCCCCGATAGTGCCCAAGAATGGCATTTTCTTGGGTGACTTGCGCCCTTTCTCCCCAATTGCAGTCGTGGCAGGCTGAGCCCATGACCAACCACGACGCCCCGGACACCCAGCAGACCTCCTCGGCAGGCGTTGACCTGCGCGAACTCTTCGAAGACGGTGGCCGCCTGCTGATCGACGGCGACTGGCGCGAAGCCGGCAGTGGCAACGCCTTCGACGTGCTCGACCCCGCCGACGGATCGATCCTGACCCAGGTCGCCGACGCCGACACCTCCGACGCCCTGGCCGCGCTCGAGGCGGCCGTGGCCGCCCAGCACGACTGGACTCGCACGCCGCCACGTGAGCGCGGCGAGATCCTGCGGCGGGCGTTCGAGTTGATCCTTCGCGACGCCGACGAGTTCACCCGACTGATCAGCCTGGAGATGGGCAAGACCCTGGCCGAGGCGCGCGGCGAGGTGACCTACGCAGCAGAGTTCTTCCGCTGGTTCGCCGAGGAGGCGGTGCGCATCCACGGCCGCTGGATGCAGAACCCGGCCGGCGGCTCGGCACTCTTGACGATCAAGAAGCCGGTCGGACCCTGCCTGTTCATCACCCCGTGGAACTTCCCGATCGCGATGGGGACCCGCAAGATCGGGCCAGCGGTGGCGGCCGGTTGCACGATGATCGTCAAACCTGCCGAGGCCACCCCGCTGACGATGCTCCGACTGGGTGCCACCATGAAGGAGGCGGGCCTGCCCGACGGAGTGCTGAACATCGTCACCACCTCCGACTCGCCGGCGGTCAGTGCCGCGCTGATGGCCGATCCGCGGTTGCGCAAGGTCAGCTTCACCGGGTCCACCGGCGTGGGCAAGCTGTTGGTCAAGCAGGCTTCCGACCAGTTGCAGCGGGTCAGCATGGAACTGGGCGGCAACGCCCCCTTCCTGGTGTTCGAAGACGCCGACCTCGATGCCGCCGTCGAGGGTGCGATGGTCGCCAAGATGCGCAACATGGGCGAGGCGTGCACCGCCGCCAACCGGTTCTTGGTGCACGCTGACGTGGCCGACGACTTCGCCCAGCGCCTGGGCGAGAAGATGGGCTCGCTGCGGATGGGTCGTGGCCAGGACGACGGGGTCGACGTCGGCCCGCTGATCGACGCCAAGGCGGTCCAATCGGTGCACGAGCTGGTCACCGCGGCTGTGGAGGACGGCGCGACCCTCGTCTGCGGCGGTGAGCGGCCGGACACCGAGGCCACCGCCAACGGAACCTTCTACGCCCCGACGGTCCTGTTGGGGGTCCGGGCCGGAGCGCAGATCAACCGCCAAGAGATCTTCGGGCCGGTAGCCCCGATCACCACGTTCACCACCGATGAGGAGGCGATCGAGCGTGCCAACGACACCGAGTACGGCCTGGCCTCCTACGCCTACACCCGCGACCTTTCCCGCACGCTGCGGCTCAGCGAGGCACTGGAGTTCGGGATGGTCGGCATCAACACCGGGTTGATCTCCAACGCCGCGGCACCGTTCGGGGGCGTCAAGGCCAGCGGGTTCGGCCGCGAGGGCGGTTTCGAGGGGATCGAGGAATACCTCGACACGACGTACGTCTCCCTGCCTGGCTGAGGAGGCGGCGGCTGGTCGACGGTCAGCGGTGAGTGGCGGTTGATTTGCCGGCCGCGGACCAACCCTGAGCGACCGCCGGACCTGGTCCCGGCGGCCGACAGGTGACTGACCGCGGGTCGGCTCAGTGCTGGTCCAGCTCCGCCAGCAGCTTCGCGTGGTGCTGGTGCCTCCAGCGCTCGTAGCCAACGACGGTGACCCACGGCGTCAGGGCGTGCCGAGGGCGATCACGAACGTCAGGTCGAACAGCAGTTCGAGTATGGTCGCCGGCCGATGTCCGGCGTTGACATCGCGTCCGTTCATCGGGACCAGACGATGCGATAGATCGCGCAACTGACTCATTCGGAGGACCTCAGGGGCGTGATCACCGGTCGGGGGGAGGGGATCGGCTGCCCGTCGTCTTCGATCCGGAGCACCGAGAAGCCGGCAGCGGCGAACTTGTCCAGTTCGGGCCCGGGCAGCCGCCCGCTCCAGCGCTCCATGAACAGCAACCGGTTCTGAGGGATCCGTTTGCCCCGGCCGGGGGTCTTGCCCTCCAGGTGGGTGAGCTCGGAGCGCGGCTCGACGCGGAAGCCACCCGGGCGTAGAGCCAGGGCCCGCAGGCAGAGGTCCACATCTTCCATGCCGTTGACGTAGTGCGGGTCGAAGCCGGTGAGCTCGCACAGGTCGCTGGCGCGCATCGCCAGGGCAGCCGCCGTGGCGGCCGAGAAAGCCATCGTCGCGGTAGCGGCGGCGTCGGCCGGCGGGTGGCCGGTCAGGAAGTGACAGGCCAACCCGTCGGGCAAGGGGAAGATCGAACCTGCTGTCTGGATGGTGCCGTCGGGATAGAGCAGCACCGGCTGGGCTCCGGCGACCGTGGGATCCTCGAGATGCGCGACCACCTGCGGCAGCCAGTCGGTGTCGGATCGGGTGTCGTTGTTCAAGAACACCACCGTCGCGCCGGTCGACAGGCCCAACCCGACGTTGCAGGCGATCGCGAAGTTGAGGTTCACCGGCAGCCGGCGATAGAGCACTCGAGGCTCAGTGACGAACGCTGCGGTCAAGCGCTGGCCCACATCCAGCGCAGACCCGTTGTCGATGACGAGGATCTCGAGGTCGGCCACCGAGGAGGTCGCCAGCAGCGTGGTCACCGCAGCGATCGTCATCGCGGAGTCCCGATAGGTCGGGACCACCACGCTGACCCGGTCGGTACGGCGATCCGGGACCGCAGCGGCGACCTCGGCCCAGTTGACCCAGGCTTTGCCGATCACCGCGAGCCAGTCGCCGTCGGCACCCGCCGCAGTGACCTCCTGGCTCGGGAGCATGGAGACGAGTCGATCGCTGGCCACGAACGGGAACGCCGCCAGGGGCGCCCGCATCGCCAGCTGGATCGCAAACTCGACGTCGGCTCCTGAGCCCAGCGCGGGCTCGAAGCCGCCTGCCTCGCGGGCGGCGTCGGTCCGGGCGACCAGCGACCCGATGTCGACGAAGCCACCCAACCGCAGGGTGGACACGTCCCCCTGACCAGACATCACCGTCGCCCGGCCGCTGGCGTCGTGCAGTGAGACCGCTGCGTGGCCGGCCGCCTGCCCCGCATCGTGCAGCCACTCCACCGCCCCCAGCAGGAAGTCCGGGCGCCAGTGGTGGCCCGGGGTCATGAAGGCGATGTAGCTGCCCTCGGCGGCCGCCAGCCCGGCGTTGCGCCAGTCCGCGTCGCAGCTGGATCCGGCGGTCCCGGGAACACCGACGGGCTCGTCGTCGAGGGGCACCACCCGGACCCGGCCGTCGCGCAACTCGGGGATTCCCTCGGGAGGCACCCGACCAACGAGCAGCAACTCCCAGCGCAGCAGCGTCTGGCCCTGCATGATCATGACCGCAGCGCGGGCCGCAGAGATCGAGCCGGCGAGTCGAGCGATCACGGTCACCACCGGCACACCGGTGCCGAGCAGCTGCACCCGCGACGGGTCGCGACGCCACGGGGTCGAGATCGGGCCGTGGAGATCCAGGTCAGCCGTCGACAGATCCCGCTCCTGCGCGTCGGTCATCCGGGCGTGGTCGATCAGTGCGCTGCGCGCGGCGCCGTACGTCGCCACTCGTCCCCAGCTGCCATCCGGCGCCGGCAGCGGGGTGTTCGACCGTGCGCGTGCCAAGAAGTTGGCGAGCGGGATCGCATGCGGCAGGGCCGGCGTCTCGTCCGGCTGATCGTCATCGCGCGATGACTGCTCCATGGAGCGACGGGGGTGGAACAGCGGCCCGATGGGGCGGTCCCAGTGGCGTTCGTTGGCCAGGTAGTCCAGCACCTTGACCACCTGGCCGCGAAGCCAGGCCTTCTGCAGCCGCGGCGGCAACGAGCCCAGGGACAGCAACGGGTTGGGACTGAGCCCCGCCGGCATCCCGGAGTTGGCGCAGTGCCACGCCGCGGCCCTGCGGTCGGGAAAGACCTCACCGGAGGCGGCGGAGTAGAAAGCCAGGTCGAACAGCCCCGAGCGCAACAGCGCACCCGCGGGGGTCTTGGCGTCCCGGCGATCATCGCGGTGCTCGCGGGCCGAGCTCGGTGGGGCCTGGAAAACAGAAGTGCCCCCGTCGGCCGGCGGATCAGACTCGGTGTGCCCGATCAACGCACGCGTGAGTCCTCTCCTACCGTGCCGCACGGGGGACACTCTAGAGGCGGTTGGCGTCCGCCGACGTCAGCCTGCCTGCCAGAACTGGACCCAGTCGACGTAGGACTTCTGCGGCAGCTTCTTGTCGTTGCCGAGCTGGGGAAGCTCGTAGTCGGAGGACAGCAGGCTCAGGATCGGGAACTGGGCAGTCCCGGAGACGCCCTTGTTGGTGCGCCAGGTCTCGTTCTCGTCGATGCGGAAGATGTACTGCTTCGGCGTCCACTCGACCGAGAACACGTGGTACTGCTTCCACCACTTGTCGGACTTGCTGGAGAGGTACTGGTCGGGGTTGTCGAGGAAGGTGCCGGCGGTGCGCGAGCCACCGGAGGTGGGGTAGTAGACGAAACTGGTCAGGCCGCCTCCCCTGCTGGGGTGCCCGAACCACTCGATGATGTCGATCTCGGCACCTGCGGTCTTCGGGTTGCGACCGGTGCCCCCGGCGGGCTGCATCCAGAACGACGCGTGCTGGCCCTTGGACTTCTGGAACTTCATCCGAGCCGCTGCCACACCGTAGGTGAAGCTCTGGTCACTGCCGATGTGACCGTTGACGCGGTAGCGGAACTTGCCGATCACTGTGCGGTCGGCGCGCTTGGCCACGCACTTCTTGTTGCCGCGCGACTTGTCGACCTGCACGCTCAGTTGGACAGCGCCCTTGCGCACCTTGACGGCCTTGTCGGATCCGAGCGAACAGCGGCGCAGACCCTTGGCGTTGTAGTCGGGGACCCGGGTGCTCCAGGTCGGGTTCAGCGACTTGCCGCTGAAGTCGTCGACGAAGTCCGCCGCACCCCATTGGGTGGACAGCACGGTCGCGGTGGTGACCGACGCCTTGCCCTTGTACTTCGGCGAGGTGGCGCGGTAGCTGATTGGGTTGCCGCCCCTGGTGGTGGACACGCTGAAGCTGGCCAGACCGCGGTCGTTGAGCTTGGTCTTGCCTTCCTTCTTCCACGATTTCCCGGATTGGCTCTGCAGCAGCACCGGGCGTCCGGACTTGCCCTTCTTGATGCTGACCGCGATCACGGTGCGGGCCTTGTCGATGCCGCTGGCCTTCTTGCCCGCCTGGGAGATCTGCGGCAGCACCGAGATGGTCGACTTCGAACCGCCCCGAGCGGCAGCCGCCCGGGTGCTCATCGTGGTCGCGCCGGAGGCGTTGGCGGCGGTGGGGGCCTTGGTGGCCGATTCGTCAGCACTGGAGGGTGTTCCGAGACCGGCGACCAGGACGGTCGCACCGAGGGCCGCGACCAACACCGAGGTTCGGGCGGTCGCGATTCGAGATGAGCGCAAGGGACTGCCTTTCTAAGGGGGAAGAGAAGTGGAGTCTACGTGACAGTTGTGACGCGTGGGACCGTTCTTGGTTCGCAGGTCACACCGAGTGAGGAGTATTCAGTGTCTCCCGGACGCCACTGAGGTCAAATTCCTCACCCAGCCACTCGAACAGTCCGTGGAGCGTCGCCGGGTCGGCGACGAAATCGTCGTAGTGGACCCGGTAGGCCGCGTCGCCCAGCCCGGCGGCGACGGTCAAGATCCGCCGCTCGATCCCGGCAAGGTAGGCGCTGTTGTCCTTCTTGGCCCACCACTTGCTTCGCAGCACATCGACCTGGTTGCGGGTGTTGACCACGAACCGCGCCCCGGGGAAGACCTCGCGCAGGAAGGCGACGTACTCGGCGAGGTCGTCCTGGTACCACCGGATCTCCTTGAAACCGGTCACCCGGGTGTCGGGCTCCGGACGCAGAACCGTTTCGGTGACCAGGGTGCGGATGCCGGTCAGCGATCGATCCAGGGGCACGTCGGGCATCCCGTAGAACGGGTGGGTGACCTTGCGACGGTTGGCCAGGTTGCCGCGGGCGCTCTCGGCGACCAATGTCTTGTGGAAGGCATGCAGGTGGTTCAGGGCCGCGGAGTTCTCGCCGCGGATCAGGTAGCCGGGGATCGAGTTGAGGATGCCCTGGACCAGGGTCGAGCCCGAGCGCCCATAGGTCATCACGAACAGGTAGTCCAGCCCGGGACGGTCAGTCAGGTCGCTCCAATGGCCCCCGTCTCCCCAGAGGTCCCTCACCATCACAGGCTCGCGCGGGGGCGCAGCGAATACAGCGACTGGCCGTCGGTCTCCCGACCGTAGACGAACTCATCGACTGCCAGTCCGGTGTCCCACAGCAGGGCTTCGAAGAACGCCCGGTCGTAGCGCACGCAGTGCAACCGGCCCTTCCAGGGCAGCTTTCGGTATTCGTCCGGGTTCTCGCTCGCATCGTCGACGCCGTTCTCGACGAAGGCGGTCATCACCGCGCGACCCTGCGGAGCCAGCAGGGCGGCGATCGTCGTGGCGTAGCCACGGACGTCGGCCTCCAGCATGTGGGAGAACACCGAGTAGGCGTAGAGCACGTCGACACCGCCCGGCTCTGCGGGGATGGCGTAGGTTGAGGTGCCGTCGGGGTTGTAGCGCTCGTTGCGCTGATCGACGAGGCTGAAACGGGTGTGCTCGTCGGTCAGGTAGTCGCGGGCCCAGTGCAGCAGCTTCGGCTGGACGTCGACACCGTGGTAGTCGCGGACGTGCCCCAGGGACTGGCGCACCCCGATGGCCAGACGACCGGCGCCACAGCCCCAGTCCAGCAACCGCGACTCGCGGGTCAGGCCGGCGTGCCGCTGCAGCACCGCGACGTCGCGGATCGCGGCGGCCACGAAGTCGTCGTCCTCGCGGAAGTGCGCTCCGCCCATCCGCAGGTCCAGGGGCGGCAGCGGCAGGCCGATCTCCGCGCGCGTCTGGGTCATGGGGCGAGTCTAGGTCGCGGCGGCCCGGGTGCAGGCAATGTCGAGCAGTGCCGCCGCCCGGGCATCGAAGGAGTGCTCGGCCACGACCCGGTGAGCGGCCATCTCACGTTGGTCGGCGTCTGGGAAACGGTCCCGCCAGCCGGTCTCGCCGAGCAGGGCGAAGTCCTCTCGTCTGTCCCAGCGCGGTGCCGGGCGGCCGTACAGTTCGGTCAGCAGCTCGTCGAGTCCGGCGGCGTCGTCACTGAACAGGCGGGCCCCGCACGCGAGCACGTCGAAGACCCGGTTGGCCACGAAACCGTGGGTGCGCATGTCGTCCCAGTGGTCGCCGAGCACCACCCCGGCGCTGGCGTAGAGGTGTCCGAGCTGGTCGTTGGGCACGTGGATCGCCGCCAGCCGGGCGGCGGTGGCGGCTGCTAGGACTGGGTCGACCAGCTCGGTCCAGCCGTCGCCGTACAAGCTCAGGTCGACCCCCGCAGCCAGGGCGTTGGCGACCACCGGGCGGGCGTGACCGCGGGAGTTGCCGACGAAGAGCACCTCGGGTCCGGTGTCGGGCTCGGCGAGTCCGGGGTGGAACCGGGTGGTGTCGGTGCACTGCAGCAGGGTCTGGATCGGCCCGCTGAGGTCGCTGGCCCAGTCCCGGCTGCGCTGCTGCGCCCAGACCGGGCTGGCGGCCAGCACCACGTCGTACGCCGCGCATTCAGCCGCGGTGACCTCGTCGGGGTGGCTGATCACCCACATCATCTGGGTCGCTACCCCGTCGTCGGCGTCGGTGTTCTGTGGGGGAGTCGGAGCGACCGGGTCGAGGCCCCGGATCACCAGCACCACGTCGTCGTGGTCGCGCGAGGCCCGGGACCGGGTCTCGGGGTGATCGACGGTGACCCGCTGGTCCAGGCGCTCCAGGGCGGCGGCCAGGCTGCGGGCGAACGGGTCGTCGCCCCAGCGGCGTCCTCGCGGAGCCAGCGGTGCGGCGATGTCGATCGCCCACCGCAACGCCGGTCGGCCCTCGACGATGCGCAGCGGCCGGCCCGGCCCTTCGAAGCCGGCGGCTCGCCAGAGCGCCCCGGGTGCCCCGGGTGAGCCGGCTGCGGTGTCGGCGCGACTGGGTTGCGGTCGGATCGGGATCGGGTGCCGGCTCATCACCCGCGCGGCGGGCACGACGTACGCCGCAGCGAGGACGTCATCACGATCGGAACCAATAACGTCGGGTGGTGATGACGTCCTGCGGGCTCCCGTTGCTCTGCGTGTCCCGGTTGGACAGAAAGGCCCGCGTTGAGGGGTGCGGTAGGCGACCACGCCCGGCCATAGCGCCGGCACCGGCAGGTGCGCCATCCGCTCGGCGTCTGCGGGCGTCTCACCGGCCAGGAAGGGCTCGGCTATCCCCGGCAGTCCCGGCAACCCCGGCGACCCGGGCAGGGCCGCCGCGGCGACGATCGTCTGGTCCTCGGTGACGATCAGGGGCCCGACGGTGTCGCTCGGGCCGACGCCGGGTTTCGCGAGGCGGGCGACCAGGTGGTGCAGCCAGCGCCAGGCAGGGGGCTCGAGCTCGGGGTCGATCTCGACCGTGACCCGCCCGCGCGGGTCCGGCAACGGCACGACCCTGGTGCCGGGCAGTGAGAGCCCGGTGGTGGTCGCCAGCCGGCGTACCGCTGGGTCGCTGGTCACCACGAGCAGTTCAAGGGCGGTGCCGGCGCGGGCTTCGGTGCGCACCAGGTGCCGGAGCCAGCGCAGGGTGCGCCGAAAGTCGTCCTCGGCGATCAGGATCACCGACAACTCGGGTTCGGCCGCTGATGGGGAGATCGGCCCGGTGGATGCGCTGTGGTGGGCGGCGCCGTCGTACGCGGCAGTACCGGCCTCCAGCGAGGCGTAGGCCGCATCGACCACCTGCCGGTAGGTCACCGGCCGACCGACGGTCTTCGGCAGCTCGGTGTCCGGGGTCGCGGTCTTCACCCACCTCTCGGCGTCGCTCGGCAACAGCGGGTGGGTCGCCAGCCCGGCCCGGTCGGGACGCGAGAGGTAGTGGCTCAGTGGATCCGGGGCCCGGTCGCGCCATCGGCCAGCGGGATACACCCAGGTCGGCTCGAACAGCGGATGCGGCGTCGCTGACCCTGTAGCGGACTGAGCCACGTAGTGCTCGACGGTTTCTCTCCGGGAGTCGAAGCTGGCGCCGACCTGGGCGGCGTACCAGTCCGGATCGAACAGCGAACTGCCCGCTACCGCCTCGACGGCCCGCGAGACTCCGCCCGACTCACGCACCCGGTCACCCTAACCGCGGGTGCGGGCTCGATGCGCTCAGCA
>JBBPYJ010000157.1:0-12410 GCA_038200025.1 Propionibacteriales bacterium
ACGCCGCCAGGGCGACGATCAGCACAGCCACCAGCACGCAGACGCCGACGATCGCCAGCCCGCGGGTCCGCTCGGCGTTCCTCTGCTGGGCCACCAGCTTGTCGGCGACGGCCTGGCGTCCCTGCCTGTCGGGTTTCGAAGTCTTTGCCACACCGGGAGTCTACGGAACGTCGATGACCTCCACCGGGCACCACCGGCTCGGTCCAGTGGCGTGTTCACAGACCGCGACCTGTGCCCAGCCGCAAGCGAAGGCCAGCGGACCGATCCGCGGGTCGTTTGCGGCCGGCCCGAAGATCCGGATGACCTCCCCATGCTCGTCGCTCTCGACGGTGACCTTGGCGGTCACCTGGGCGGTCACCTCGATGGGCGCTCCAAGCGGTCCGAGCAGCTCGGTGACCAGGGCTGCGAACTCGTCGGCCCCGATCGGCTGCCCGAACCCGGTCCGATCGCCGTCGGCGCCGATCAGGGCGCGCAGCACGGCCTCGCGGGCGCCGTACCCGAAGAGGTCGGTGGCCTCCGGGCGCACCAGGGCCACCGCTCCGGGTCCGTCGTCGAGCTCATCGAGGACCAGGTGGGCCAGTCCGCGCACGACCGCGAAGGGCCGTCCGGTGAGCTTGCCCTGGGCCAGTTCGGCGGCGCCGGCGACCTCGTCGGCCACCGCCGGCAGCGTCACGCTGAGCTCGTTGCCGTAGGAATCCACGGCGCCACGATGGTCCTGGACGACCCGCAGGCCGGCGGCCCCGACGGCGATGTCGGTCTGTCCCTCCCGCCAGGCGCGGCCGGCGGTGTCGGTGACCACGACCGCGACATTGACCCCGGCCTGGGCCAACAGGGCCCGGCGCAGGTCTCGGGCCGAGGCGTCGGGGTCGACCGGCAGCAGTACGACGTGGCCCTTCGGCACGTGGGAGGCGTCGATGCCGGCCGCGGCCAGGGTCAGCCCGTGCCGGGTGCGAACGATCGTGGTCGGTCCGCGCCGGGCGACGACGCGCACGGTCTCGGCGGCCATCGCCTCGCTTCGATCCCCGGGCCGCACCCGGCCCTCAGCCTTGGCGACCACCTTGCTGGTTACCGCCACGATGTCACCGGGGCCCAGTTGTCGGTGGGGCCGGGTCAGCGCCGCGAGCAGGAGGGCGGCCAGGTCTGCCCCCGCGTGGACCTCGGGCACACCCTCGGGCGCCCAGACGCGGTAGCGCCCGGCCACGTCAACTCCCCAGTGCCAGGGTCGGTGCCAGCGTCAAGACGGCCCGCGCCATCGCCGCGGTCGCCTCGACGTCGGTCATCATCAGCGGCACCGCCTCGCAGGCCATGTCGGGGCCGAGCTCGCGGACCGAGGCGACCTGCTCGGCATCGACGGTGTCGACCAGCCAACCGTCGAGGAGGCCCCCGCTGATGCCGGAGCGGGAACCGTAGTGCCGGGCCACTCCCGCCGCCGAGACATCGACGCCCACCGTGGCCAGCAGCTGGTTGGCCATCCCGCGCACGTGGGTGCCGCCCACGATCGGGGAGACGCCGACGACCGGTGCCGAGGTCGTGCGGACCGCCTCGCGCACACCGGGGACGCCCAGGATGGTGCCGACCGAGACGACCGGGTTCGACGGGGGCACGATCACCACGTCGGCTTCGGCGATGGCGGCCAGGACTCCGGGCCCCGCAGTGGCATCCTCCTGCCCGACACACAGCACCGCCTGGGCCGGTAGTTGCGCCTGGTAGCGGATCCACCACTCCTGGAAGTGCATGACCGCGCGGCCGCTGGCGGCGTCGGGGTCTGCGACGACGATGTGGGTCTCGACCCGGTCGTCGCTCATCGGCAGCAGTCGCACACCCGGCTGCCAGCGTCGGCACAGCGCCTCGGTGACCGCCGAGAGGGGGTAGCCGGACTCCAGCATCCGGGTCCGCATCAGGTGGGTGGCCAGGTCGCGATCGCCCAGGCCGAACCAGGGCGCCTCGGCGCCGTACGCCGCCAGCTCCTCCTTCAGGCTCCAGGTCTCCGCCCGCCGTCCCCAGCCCCGATCGGGGTCGATGCCGTCACCGAGGGTGTACATCACGGTGTCGAGGTCCGGACAGATCTTCAGACCGTGCAACCACAGGTCGTCGGCGGTGTTGGCGACGACGGTGACCTCCGCGCCAATCCACGCGCCAGCCGCATCGCCAGCCCGCTCGCTCGCCGCATCGTCCAGGCTTGCCAGCGCATGCAACAGTCCTTGGACAAAACGGGCGCCCCCGTAGCCCCCGGAGAGCACGGTCACGCGTCGTGGGGCCGCAGGCGTTGGTGAGGACACGGGTCCCAGCGTGCCGTATAGCAGAACCTGCCTTGACTTTCGGGGTACGACAGGCATGTAATTCCTACTGTGTTCTTCACACTCGTGAGGGATCGGGTCGAAAGAGGGCGAGCGCGATGAGGGAACTGTTTCTTCTCGAGCCAGACATAGAGCAGGCGGGATGGCAGGAGCGTGCGTTGTGCGCGCAGACGGATCCGGAGGCGTTCTTTCCCGAGAAGGGGGGATCGACCCGGGAGGCGAAGAAGGTCTGTCTGACCTGTGACGTGCGCGATGACTGCTTGGATTCTGCGCTGATGAACGACGAGCGGTTCGGCATCTGGGGCGGGCTGTCCGAGCGCGAGCGGCGCAAGCTGAAGAAGCGCGCTGTCTGACACTCACGGTCGGCTCGCTAGGCTGCCGGGGTGTCCAGCGCCCCGATGACCCAGGGGGCTGACTCCCGGGCCGTGGCGACTGTGCTGGTCAGCCACAGCGGGGCCCGGTGGCTGTCCGCGGTCCTGGATGGTCTGGGGGCCCAGACCTATCCGGTCGACCGGGTCGTCGCGGTGGACACCGGCAGCAAGGATGACGGCGTCGAGCAGCTGATCGCCGCACTGGGCGACGAGGCCGTGGTGGTCTCGGGGCGTCAGACCTCGTTCCCTGCCGCAGTGGAGCTCGGGCTGGCCCGGCTCACCGAGCTCGGGTGCGCCCCCACCTGGATCTGGCTGTTGCACGACGACGCCAATCCCGCCCCTACGGCGCTGGCCGAGCTGATCGCGGCGGCCGACGAGCATGGCGACGCCGACATCCTGGGGCCCAAGCTGCGCGAGTGGCCCTCGCTGCGCCGACTGCTGGAGGTCGGGGTCACCATCTCGGGGACCGGGCGTCGCGAGACCGGCCTGGAGCGGGCCGAATACGACCAGGGCCAACACGATGACGTACGCCGCGTGCTTGCGGTCAACACCGCCGGCATGCTGGTGCGCACCGACACGCTGCGCGAGCTCGGTGGCTTCGACCCGGCGCTGCCGATCTTCGGCAACGACATCGACTTCGGCTGGCGCGCCGCGGCGGCGGGTCACACCACCCTGATCGTGCCGCAGGCGGTGGTCTTCCATGCCGAGGCCGCCCACCGAGGCGCCCGACGCACGCCGTTGACCGGCAGGCACACCCACTACCAGGAGCGGCGGGCGGCGCTCTACACCTTGCTGGCCAACTCGACCACGATCGCCCTGCCGTGGCGGTTGCTGCGGCTGACGTTGGGCACCTTGGTGCGGGTGCTGGGGTTCGTGGCGGTGCGCTCGATCGGGGAGGCGCTCGACGAGCTGGCCGCCCTGGGTTGGATCTATGCTCGGCCCCGCCAGATTCTGGCCGCCCGGCGATGGCGACGCGACCGGTCCCGCGAAACGCAGACGGCCAGGCAGACCAAGGGCTCTGCGGAAAGCGACACCGACCCGCGCAGCCTGCTGGCGCCCTGGTGGCTGCCCTACCGACACGGTCTGGACTTCGTCTCCGACCTCGCGGCCGCGGCCACCAACCAGGCCGCCGACGTCGCCGAGCGACGACGGGCCGCAACGGTGGCACAGGCCGCCAGGACTGCGGCCCTCGCGCCGACCCACTCGACCACCCGCGCGGCGCCGTTGTCGTCCCGGCAGCGGGACGCCCCCGCCGAGGACACCGAGGACGATGAACTGCCCGAGCCCGACTCGGGGCTGCTGACCAGGTTCCTGACCAGCCCCGTAGCGCTGGGCTCGGCGGTGTTCCTGGTCGCCGTCCTGATCGGCACCCGGGCCGCCTGGGGGAGCGTCACCGGCGGAGCCCTCGCGCCGGCACCCGAGGCGGCGGGCGACTGGTGGCGGCTCTACACCGAGCACGCCCACCCGCTGGGGCTGGGCACCGACGTTCCGGCACCGGCATATCTGGCTCCGCTGGCCGCGCTGGCCAGCCTGCTGGGGGGCAGTCCGGCAGCCGCGGTGACGGCGGTCCTGGTGCTGGCGCTCCCGGTCGCGTTCTGGGGTGCCTGGCGGCTGATCCGGGTGACCGGCCGGCTTCTGGACCCAGCTGGCCTGCCGCGGTGGCTGATCGCCGTCTGCGCCGCGACGTACTCCTTGGTGTCTGCGGTGTCGGGTGGTTGGAGTGCTGGTCGCCTCGGTGGCGTGGCGGTGTCCGCGCTCCTGCCCTGGTTGATCCACGCCGCCCTCGGATTCGCCGACCCCGAGCCTGACCGACGCTGGCGGGCGGCCTGGCGCACCGGTCTGCTGCTTGCTGTGACCACGGCCGTTGGACCCGCGGTCTTCGGCTTCGCGCTGCTGGCGACCGTCGTGGTGCTGCTGGCCGGAGCGGTCTTCGCGCGCAGCCTGGTCACTGATCGCTCGGTAGCCCTCCCGCCGCTGGTCGCCCTGCTCGTGGTCCCGGTGCTCCTCGCACCGTGGTGGTTGCCGATGCTGCTCGACGGGAACGCCGGCGGGCTGCTGTTGGATCCGGGGCGGCTGCCGCCGGCGACAGCCGGATTCATCGACCTGGTGTTCGGTCGGCTCGCGGGCTCCGGAGCGCCGCAGTGGCTGACGTGGCCGATCCTCGCCGGCGCCCTGGCCGCCCTGCTGCCCCGCGCCTCGCGGTCCATCGCGATGGCCTGCTGGACGGCGGTCCTGGTCACCGCCGCGATTGCCGCCGCGGTGACCGCGCCGACCATCGCGGTGCTTGGCGGCGCCGTACGTCCCTCACCAACATCGCTGATCCCGGTCATGCAGGGGGCGCTGATCCTGGCCGCCGTGAGCGGCCTGTCGGTCCTGCTCCGGGCGGTCCTGCTTCGATCGTCCCGGCTTGGACCGGTCCTGTTGGCCGTCCTCGCGCTGGTGGCTCCGGTCGGGGGTGCGATGTGGTTCGCAGCGGGCGGGCACGACGAGTTCGCCGACACCGAGGTCTCCGACATCCCGGCCTACATGAAGCAGAGCGGCCGGCTGGGGCCCGAGCGCGGCGTACTGATCGTGCGCGGTGACGTCGACACCGGCTTGGACTACCAGGTGCGCCGCGGCGACGGAGCGACGATCGGGGTCGACGAGGTGCTGGCGATGACCAGTGAGAACACTGAGTTCTCCGTCGCCCTGCAAGGTCTCGTGTCCAGACCCACGCCGGAGTCGGTCGGCGCCTTGTCGTCGCGCGGCATCGAGTACGTCGTCCTGCCGGCCCCGGCCGACGGCCGCGTCGCCGCGCAGCTGGATGCCACGGTGGGCCTGAGCCAGGCCAGCGCCGAGGACCGCTCGACCCGGGCCTGGGTCGTGGACGAGCCGGCCTCCACAGGGGTCCTCGACGGTCCGGGCTCGTGGCTGCGAATGCTGCTCCTCATCGTCCAGGGGCTGGGCCTGCTCGTGGTTCTGGTGCTGTCGGCCCCGACGTGGCGGGAGCGCCGATGACTACCCCGTCCCGTGCGTCTCGAACCACGTCTGGTCGTCGCGTCGGCCAACTGCTGGTCGCAGCGGCGCTGCCGCTGGTGACGGCCGCGGCTCTGCTGGGGGTGCGCACCGGCGCGCCGACCGTGCCGACCGATGGACCGAGCCTGACGGAGTTGACCAGGGTCAGTCTCGCCTGTCCGGCGGCGGCCGACGAGGCGACGCGAACCGTGTCCGTGCTCAGCCCGACCGGTCAAGGTGGCGTCATCAACGCCACCGTGGTCAGCACCGATGCTCGGTCGGACCCGAAGGCGATCGACCCGAGAGCACTCGACTTGAAGGCCGATCGTCTCACCACGGCCCGGATCGCCAACCCCGTCGTCGTCACCGGACGGGACGAGATGGCGCCCGGCCTGCTCGCTGCCCGGTTGGGTGAGCGGGCCGGTGTCGGCTGCACGGCCCCCCAGCCGCAGGCCTGGTTCCCCGGCGTGGGCGCACGACCGGCACACGGGTCGAGCCTCCTGCTGACCAATCCCGATCCGGGCCCGGCCATCGCCGACATCACGGTGCAGGCACCTAGTGGCACCGTCGATGCCCCGTCTTTGCGCGGCATCCGGGTGGCGGGCAACACCAGCACCACCATCGACCTGGCCGAGGTGGTGCCGAGAAGAACCGAGCTCAGTGTGCAGGTCGAGGTCTCCCGTGGTCGGCTGACCGGCGCTGTGCTGGACCGCGTCGAAGTCGACGCCGGCAAGTCATCGAGCGCGGACTGGCTGGCTCCGCTGGCCGAGCCAGCGGAGTCGAGCCTGCTCCTGGGCCTGCCCACCGGCTCGGGCTCGCGTCGACTGACCCTGGCCAACCCCGGCACCGACGAGACCACGGTCGAGATATCGATCGTCAGCCCGCAGAGCGTCTTCACTCCCCGTGACTTTCCCGAGATCTCGCTCCCACCCGGTGCATCGCGCTCCGTCGAACTCGGCGCCCTGCTGGCGCCGCAGATCGAAGCCGGGGCGACCGGGCTGCTGGTCGAGACCTCGCACCCGGTCGCGGTCGCGCTGCGGTCCACCGTCGATGGCGACCTGACCCACACCGCGACGCTGCCGGCGATCACGGGCGAGGCGTCGGCTTTGTTGCCACGAGGGAGCAAGGAACTGATCCTGGCCGGCGCCGAGCGGCCCGGGGTGGCTGTCGTCAGGACCCGAGACGCTGCCGGTCGCACGCTGGAGCGTCGTCGGGTCGAGATCGATCCCGACTCCAGCGTGACGCTGGGCCTGCCCAAGGCCGCCGTGTCCGTCGCGCTCGAGGTCCAGCGCACGTCGGTGCGGGCCGCGGTCCTGGCCGAATCCGGACGCGGGGCCGTCGTGCTGGGGCTCGCGGAGTCGATGTTGCAGGGCCTGGTCCCGGCGGTTCGCCCGAATCAGGGCTCGTCGTAGCCCGGATCGACGTCCTCGACGGGGAGCCCCAGCAGCTCCGCGACCTGCTCGACCACCACCGTATGCACCATGGCGTGCAGCTCGGCGGGGGAGTCGCTGCGGTGCTCGATCGGCCGCCGGAAGATCACCAGCCGGCTGGCCTCTGCTCCGGTGCCGCGGATCAGCGAAGACAACGGGACACTGACCAGATGCCAGTCGTCCGGCACCTGGGGGGCGTCCTCGACGGCGTACTCCACAAGCCCCAGCCGGTCCGACCACCGGTCGTCGATCTGCTCGACGACCCTGACCACCAGATCGTCGAAGCGCTGTCGACGACTCGGCCGCACGGGTCGGCCAGGATCCACCGGGACGATCTCGGGCCCGCGCACGCCGTGCCCCCGACGGTCCCGCACCCGTCGCCGCCGTGGATCGGCTCCGTCGGGCGACGCGGAGTCGTGGCTGACTGGTTGCACGCCGCCACGCTAGCCCTTCGGCGCCCGCGCGCCTGACGGGCGTGGGAACCGCTGCCACGTACCGTCAGGCTGTGAGTCTGTCCCGGCACTGTTCGCGCACCGCCTGCCAGCGCACCGCCGTGGCCACGCTGACCTTCGTCTACGCCGACCAGACTGCCGTCCTGGGCGCCTTGTCGACCTACGCCGAGCCGCACGCCTACGACCTGTGCGTCCAGCACGCCGAGCGGTTGTCGGTGCCGCGCGGGTGGGAGGTGATCCGACTGGCGACGAACACCACGCCGGTCGGCCCGACCACCGATGATCTGCTCGCCCTGGCCGACGCGGTCCGCGAGGCAGCGCGTCCGCTGCCGGGCCACGCCTCCGCCGACGAGCTGGGCGCCGAGTGGGACCGGGGCCGGCGCCTGGGTCGGGAGACCGGGCGTGAAACTGGTCGCGAGACTGGCCGGCGGGGGCACCTACGGATGTTGACCTCGGACTGACCGCGCAGATGGCTTAGCCTGACGCCGTGCCTGCTTCTCCTACGGTCCATCGCGACAACCTCGCCGCCGTGTTCAAGGCCTACGACGTGCGGGGCACCGTCCCGGACCAGATCGATGAGGAGCTGGCTCGACGAGCCGGGAACGCCTTCGTGGAGGTCGTCGGCGCCAAGGCGCTGGTCGTCGGCCACGACATGCGGCCGTCCTCGCCGGCGCTGGCCGGGGCCTTCGCAGAAGGAGCGTCGACCGCAGGAGCCGAGGTCACCATGATCGGGCTCGCCTCGACCGACCAACTCTATTTCGCCTCCGGGTTCTTAGGACTGCCCGGCGCGATGTTCACCGCGAGTCACAACCCCGCGGGCTACAACGGGATCAAGATGTGCCGCAGCGAGGCGCGACCGGTCGGGCAGGACACCGGCCTGGCCGCGATCCGCGACCGGATCGCGCAGGAAGACACCAACACCGCCGCAGAGCCCGGCTCGATCGGTCGCCAGGACGTGCTGGAGGCGTACGCCGCGCACGTGCTGAGCCTGGCTCCGGTGCGCGGTCGCCGGCTCGTGGTCGTGGTCGATGCCGGGAACGCGATGGCCGGCCACACGATGCCTGCGGTCGCCGGCCGACTCGGTACGGACCAGCTGGGGGTTCTGCCGCTCTACTTCGAGCTCGACGGCACCTTCCCCAACCACGATGCCAACCCGTTGGATCCGACCACGCTGGTCGACCTGCAGCGCGCCGTCGTGGACTCCGGGGCCGACCTCGGCCTGGCCTTCGACGGAGACGCCGACCGGTGCTTCTTCGTCGACGAGCGGGGGGAGCCGGTGTCGCCGTCGGCGATCACCGCTCTGATCGCTACCCGCGAGCTCGCCAAGGAGCCGGGCGCCACCATCATCCACAACCTGATCACGAGTCGTTCGGTGCCAGAGATCGTCCGCGAGCACGGTGGCATCCCGGTGCGCACCAAGGTCGGGCACTCCGGCATCAAGGAGCAGATGGCTGCCACCGGGGCGATCTTCGGCGGTGAGCACTCCGGGCACTTCTACTTCCGCGACTTCTGGCGCGCCGACTCGGGGATGCTGGCCGCCCTGCACGTGCTGGCCGCCCTGGCCGAGCAGGCGTCGCCGCTGTCGGCGCTGATGAGCGACTACGAGCGATATGTCGCCAGTGGGGAGATCAACAGCACGGTCGAGGACCCGACGCGGGTACTCGATCGGGTGCGTGCGCACTTCGCGGGCGACGACGAGGTCGTCCTCGACGAGCTCGACGGACTCACCGCGACCCACCGCGACTGGGGCCTGAACGTCCGGGTGTCCAACACCGAGCCGCTGCTGCGGTTGAATGCCGAAGGCAGGGACCAGACCACTATGGAGCGGGTGCGCGACCAGCTGCTCGCCTTGATCAGGAGTGAATCATGAACCTCGACCCACAGTTGCTGGCCATCATCTGCTGCCCGTCGTGCCACGGCGAGCTGCGTCCGGAGGCCGACGAGCTCGCCTGCGCGGACTGCACGCTGGTCTACCCGGTTCGCGACGACATCCCGGTGCTGCTGATCGACCAGGCACGGCAGGCTGACTGAGCCGATGGCGACCTGGTTCGACGAAAGCCGACTCGACGACGAGCAGGTGCTGGCCGAGACCGATCCGGTGCTGCGGCGGCTGGCGGAGTCCGGTGCGCGGGTGCGCCGCGAGGCTCACGAGGCAGGTCCGGCGGTGGACGAGGCGGTGGCCCGTCTCGAGGACGGCGTACGCCCCCGCGCGGTGCTGTCCGGTGGCCCCGACTCGCGTCTGCTCCGCGCCGTGCTCGAACCCTGGTGCCCGGTGCCGTTCGTCGCCTGGCCCGCGCCCGGGCTGCCCGGCTGGGCCGGCAGCCTGGACCTGGTGGTGGTCCTGGCTCCTGCCGGATCCGACACGGGTGTTGCCTCGACGGTGGCCGAAGCAGTCCGCCGGGGCGCCCAGGTCGTGGTGGCGTGTCCCCCGCGCTCCCTGGTGGCCGAGCACGCCACAGGTCGGTGGGCCACCGTGCTCCCGACCACCACCGGTGAGCAGCTGCCGATCGCGGTCGTCATGTTGAACTACCTCGACCGGGTGGGACTGGGGCCGCACACCGACATCGAAGAAGTCGCCAACCGGCTCGACGCGGTCTCCCTGCAGTGCTCCCCGCACCGCGACCTGGCCGTCAACCCGGCCAAGATGACCGCGATCGCGCTGGCCGACCACACCCCGGTGGTGTGGGGTGGCTCGGTGCTGGCCGCCAGAGCCGCCCGTCGGGTGGCAGAGACACTGCGCCGGGCCAGCGGTCGCACCGCACTGGCCGGTGACGTGGATCAGCTCCTCCCGGTGCTGGAGGCGACCCCGCGGCGTGATGTCTTCGACGATCCGTTCTCCGACGATCCGCCGCTGTTGCGTCCGCTGTTGCTGCTCTTGGACGACGGCTCCGACAACGGGGCCGACGACGCACAGATCCGCGAGCAGCGCGGACGGCTGCAGGCGGCGGCCACCGCCCGGGGCATCCGGATCGAGACCCTGACCTGCGAAGGAGCCGCTACCGAGGTGGCGCGCTACGCCTCGCTGTTGCTCGAGGGCACCTACGCCGCGGAGTATCTCCGGCTTGGTCTGGTCAGCGACTGACGACGCCGAGCAGACCGACCAGCCAACCGATCGGCCGACCGTTTGGTCTAGCCTTCACCGTATGGCGGCAGAGGGCGGGAACAAGGCAGTCATAGCGGCGCTGCTGGCCAACAGCGGGATCGCGATCACCAAGTTCCTCGCGTTCTTCCTGACCGGAGTGAGCTCGATGCTGGCCGAGGCCATCCACTCCGTCGCGGACGCCGGCAACCAGGGTCTGCTGCTACTCGGGGGCAAGCGCAGCCAGCAAGCAGCCGACGAGGAGCACCCGTTCGGCTACGGCCGGGAGCGCTACATCTACTCGTTCATCGTGGCGATCGTGCTGTTCAGCCTCGGGGGGCTGTTCGCCCTCTACGAGGCCTACCACAAGTATCACGAGATCCACGAGGCCAACGGCCAACCCGAGGACTCCATCCTGACCAGCCGTTGGTGGTGGGTGCCGTTGGTAGTGCTGGGTACCGCCATCGTGCTGGAGGGGCTCAGCATGCGAACCGCAGTGCTGGAGACCAACAAGATCAAGGGCGACGCCAGCTTCGTCGAGTTCATCCGCCGGGCCAAGTCACCTGAGCTGCCGGTGATCCTGCTGGAGGACTTCGCAGCCCTGTGCGGACTGCTGCTGGCGATGGCCGCCGTGGCGTTGTCGCTGATCACCGAGAACCTATACTTCGACGTCGGGGGCACCGCGATGATCGGGGTGCTGCTGGTGATCGTGGCGATCGTGCTGGCGGTTGAGACCAAGAGCCTGCTGCTCGGCGAGTCGGCCAGCCCGCAGGCCAGATCACGGATCTCCGCAGCCCTGATGGGGATCTCCGGGTTCGACCGGGTGATCCACATGAAGACCCTGCATCTGGGTCCCGAAGAGCTTCTGGTCGCTGCCAAGGTCGGGATCGAGCAGGATGCCTCGGCGATCGATATTGCGCGCGCCATCAATGAGGCCGAGGTGGCGATCCGGGCCGCCGAGCCGTCCGCCCGGATGGTCTACTTGGAGCCCGACGTCTATCGCGCCGACTACCAACCGGCGGCCCGCCCGGAGCCTCCCGAGCCGGCCGGGCACTAGCCTGCGAGGGGGGGCGCTGAGGATTCTTGTGCAGCCGACGACCAGGTCTAGCCTTTGTGGTATGGACTTCAAGGTTGCTGACATCACTCTGGCCGACTACGGGCGCACCGAGATCCAGCTCGCCGAGCACGAAATGCCCGGGTTGATGGCGATGCGCGAACGCTACGGCGACTCCAAGCCCCTGACCGGTGCCCGCGTCGCCGGATCGCTGCACATGACCATTCAGACGGCGGTACTGATCGAAACGCTGGTCGAGCTGGGTGCCGAGGTCCGGTGGGCCTCCTGCAACATCTTCTCCACCCAGGACCACGCCGCCGCTGCGGCCGTCGTCGGGCCGAACGGCACCGTCGACGCACCCGCCGGCGTGCCGGTGTTCGCCTGGAAGGGCGAGTCCCTGGAGGAGTACTGGTGGTGCACCCAGCAGATCCTGGCGTGGCCCGGCGAAAAGTTCGCGAACATGATCCTCGACGACGGTGGCGACGCCACGATGCTGGTCCACCTCGGCTTGGACTCGGAGAAGTCCGGGATCGCTCCGGACCCGGCCACCGCGCACTCGGCCGAGCAGAAGGTCGTCTTCGAGGTGCTCGCCGCCTCGCTGGCCGAGAGCAACGACCGGTGGACCAAGGTCGCCAACGAGATCAGGGGCGTCACCGAGGAGACCACCACAGGGGTGCACCGCCTCTACGAGATGATGAAGGAAGGTTCGCTTCTCTTCCCGGCCATCAACGTC
>JBBPYJ010000158.1:0-16260 GCA_038200025.1 Propionibacteriales bacterium
CAGGGCCTGCGGGGCTGGGAGCGCACCTACGGGGGCGGGAGCAGGGCACTTCCAGGGGCGGAGGGCGCGGAATGAGACGGGAGCAGGGCCCAACGATGACGGCCGACACGGATCCTCAAAGCATCCGGTTACGCTAGGAGTCCTCAAGATCTATCGAAGGACCGCCTTGTTCGCCACACTTTCCGACCGCCTTGCCGACACCTTCAAGAACCTGCGGGGCAAGGGCAGGCTCTCCGACGCCGATATCGACGCGACCGCGCGCGAGATCCGGATCGCCCTGCTCGAGGCCGACGTAGCGCTGCCAGTGGTCAAGGAGTTCGTCGCGGCGGTCAAGGAACGGGCCCGCGGCGACGAGGTCAGCGGCGCGTTGAACCCGGCCCAGCAGATCGTCAAGATCGTCAACGACGAGCTCGTCGAGATCCTGGGCGGGGAGACCCGTCGGCTGCGGTACGCCAAGAGCGGTCCGACCGTCATCATGCTGGCCGGCCTCCAAGGTGCCGGCAAGACGACGCTGGCGGCCAAGCTCGCACTCTGGCTCAAGGATCAGGGCAAGACCCCGATCCTGGTCGCCGCCGACCTCCAGCGACCCAACGCCGTCAAGCAGCTGCAGGTCAACGGCGAGCGGGTCGGGGTACCCGTCTTCGCGCCCGAGCCCGGCAACGGCGTCGGGAACCCGGTGGCGGTGGCCAGGGCCTCGATCGAGGAGGCCAAGCGCAAGCTGCACGACGTAGTGATCGTCGACACCGCCGGCCGCCTGGGTGTCGACGTCGAGCTGATGCAGCAGGCCGCCGACATCCGGGATGCGGTGGAGCCCGACGAGGTCCTCTTCGTCGTCGACGCGATGATCGGCCAGGACGCGGTGGCGACCGCGCTCGCCTTCCTCGAGGGGGTGGGGTACGACGGTGTCGTTCTCACCAAGCTCGACGGCGACGCCCGCGGTGGTGCCGCGCTGTCGATCCGGTCGGTGACCGGCAAGCCGGTGATGTTCGCCTCGGCCGGCGAGAAGATGACCGACTTCGACCTGTTCCACCCCGACCGGATGGCCGGCCGGATCCTGGACATGGGCGACATGCTCACCCTGATCGAGCAGGCCGAGAAGACCTTCGACTCCGACCAGGCCATGAAGGCGGCCGAGAAGCTCACCGGCAAGGGCGGGGAGTTCACCCTCGACGACTTCCTCCAGCAGATGCAGCAGGTGCGCAAGCTCGGCTCGATGTCGAAGATCATGGGGATGCTGCCCGGGATGGGCCAGTTCCGCGAGCAACTGGAGAACTTCGACGAGCGTGAGATCGACCGGATCCAGGCGGTCATCCAGTCGATGACACCCGCCGAGCGGGCGAACCCGAAGATGATCGACGGCTCGCGGAGGGCCCGGATCGCCAAGGGCTCCGGACGCACGGTGACCGACGTCAATCAGCTGGTGGACCGCTTCTTCGAGGCTCGCAAGATGATGATGTCGATGGCCAAGGGCGGCGGGATGCCGGGGATGCCCGGTATGCCCGGAATGCCGGGCATGGGCGGCGGCGCGGGTCGCAAGACCAAGGCGAAGGCCAAGCCGGCCAAGGGACGTCGGGTCTCCGGCAACCCAGCCAAGGCGGCAGCCGCGGCTAAGACGGCCGGGGACAAGCCTGATACCGGAGCGGGCAACCCCTTCGGCAACCCCGACGGCGAGGATGTCGACTACGAGAAGGCGGCCGCGGCGCTGAATCTGCCCAAGGACTTCTCCAAGTTCTTGCAGTGAGCAAGGCTCGCAGCGTCCTGGTTGTGGACGCCGCCAACGTCGTCGGTGCCGATCCGACGGGCCAGTGGTGGAAGGACCGGGCCGCCGCCGCGGTCAGTCTGCACAAGCGGTTGATGACTGCCGACACCCCGCAGGATCAGGTCGTGCTGGTCCTCGAGGGCCTGGCGAAGGCCGGGGTTCGAGCGGGGACCGATGCGCACCTGCGGACGGTGCACGCACCAGCCTCCGGGGACGATGCGATCGTGCGGGCGGCCAAGACGGCTATCGACAGGGGGTCCGCGGTCACGGTCGTGACGGCCGATCGACGGCTGCAGGACCGGATCCATGCGCTCGGCGGCTCGACGCTGGGTCCGACCTGGCTGCTCGACCGGCTCTGAGCCGCCGAGTCCTGCCTGCGTCTTGGGCGGAGATAGGTGGACTCGCGGTAGTCGCTTGTAACCACTACTCGCCAATGCGCGGTAGCATCCGATTCGTGGATGCGACCCAACTGCTCAAGGGCGTGCTCGACGTGGCTGTGCTGGCGGTGCTCGACGAGGACGACGGCTACGGGTACGACGTGGTGCGCCGACTGCGAGCCGCCGGTCTCGACCAGGTAGGAGACGCCTCGGTGTACGGCACCCTGCGGCGGCTCTACGCGTCCGGAGCACTGACCTCCTACGTCGTGCCCTCAACGGAGGGTCCGCACCGCAAGTACTACGGCATCACCCCCCTCGGGCGCTCCGAGCTCAAGCGGCAGCGCGACGAGTGGGTCCTGTTCACCCAGGCGATCGACCGACTGGTCGATCCCGACGAGGCCGACGATCAAGGGAGAGTCCGATGAAACGTCCAGAGCCGCTGACCGAGGTCGAGGTCGACGACTACGTCCAGATGGTCCGCCTCTACCTCGGCGATCTCGACGACCAGACTCGCGACGAGCTGACCGACGGGCTGCCCGCCGACCTGGCCGATCTCGTCGCTGATCACGGCACGGAGGCGCTGGCCGACCCAGAGGTCTACGCCGAGGAACTCAGAGCGGCGGCCGGTCTGGACCCGAGGCCCGGCACTTCTGGCACCGACCACAGCAGTCCTCGGCGCTTGCTGGAGCACAGCGACGCGCTGTTGGACGAAGCAGGGAGGCGGGTCTGGAGGACGGTGGACTCCCGAGCGGCCAGGACGGTGGCGTCGTACGCCGTTGACCTGCGGCCGATGTGGTGGCTGGTGCGCGGGCAAGTTGCCTTCTGGGCGTGGCAGACCGCGACGGCAGGCCAGAACGGAATCACCCTGCTGCCGTGGCAGCGGGCCGCGGAGTCCTTCAAGGATGGATATTCGGAGACGGTCGACACGGTCGTGTGGCTGGTAGTGATGGCTCTCAGCTTGCGCGTCGGACGGATGGCCAGGCGGGGTCTGCGCACCCCGCCGCGACTGTGGCTGCTGGCGGCCAACAGCACGGCGGCGCTGTCGGTGCTGTACTTCCTAGACAGACTCGAGAACGTCTACTACTGGCTGTGGTGACCCTGGCCGGGGAGGGCGATAGGTTCACCCGATGAGTGCACTTCGATTCTCCGGTCCCGTGCTACCCGACGGCGAGACCGCCGAGCTCTTCGTCGTGGACGGCCACGTCACCTACGAGCCCCAGTCGGGGGCCAAGACGGTGGCCGAAGGGTGGATCGTGCCGGGGCTGGTCGACGCGCACTGTCACCTGGGCTTAGACGACGACGGCGCCATCGGCAAGGAAGAGACCGAAGCGCAGGCGATCGAGGATCGCGACGGTGGCGCGCTTCTGATCCGCGATGCCGGGAGCGCGGCGGACACCCGTTGGATCCACCAGCGCGACGACCTGCCGAAGCTGATCCGGGCCGGGCGGCACATCGCGCGCACGCGGCGCTACATCCGCAACTACGCCCACGAGATCGAGCCGGACGACGTGGCGGCGTACGCCGCTCGTGAGGCCCAGGCCGGGGACGGCTGGATCAAGCTGGTCGGCGACTGGATCAGCCGCGACTCCGGCGACCTGGACCCGTCCTTCCCGCCGGAGACCTTCGCGGCGGCCATCGCCGCCGCCCACGAGCACGGCGCGAAGGTGACCGCCCACTGCTTCGGCGCCGAGGTGCTGCCCGGGCTGCTGGACGCTGGCATCGACTGCATAGAGCACGGCACCGGGCTATCTGTCGACCTGATCGACCAGATGGTCGCCCAGCACACCGCACTTGTCCCTACCGTCATGCAGCTGACCAAGTTTCCCGAGTACGCCGCCGCGGGGGCCGAGCGCTTTCCGACGTACGCCGCCACGATGACCGACCTGCACCGACGCACCCGCGAGACCCTGATGGCGGCCTACGAGGCCGGGGTCGACATCTACGCCGGCTCCGACGGCGGCGGCATCACCAAGCACGGCAACCTGGCCGGCGAGGTGCAGGCGCTGGCGGACATCGGGATGCCGTCCGACTACGCGCTGGGAGCGGCCTCCTGGCGGGCCCGGGAGTGGCTGGGCCACGACGCGACGCTGGCTGAGGGGGCGGCGGCGGACTTCTGCGTCTACCCCCGTGATCCCCGCGCCGACCTGAGCGTCCTGCGCGAGCCGTCGCGGATCGTGCTCCGCGGTACCGTCGTCGCCTGACTCGTCGAGGAAGCTTCCGGACCAACGACCGACGGCCGGCCCTGGTGGGGCCCCGGCAGTCCCAAGCGGACTGACCGACGCCGACATCGCCGAGTTGGCCCATCTCGCGGTGCAAGGCGTCCACGATCCCGCAAGAATGCCTTTCGTCTACCCCTGGACCGACGCGGCCGCGCAGGACCTGCCGCTGGCCTTCGCGCAGTACGACTGGCGGGCACGTGCCGACTTCTCCACAACAGGGTGGGTGCTCAACCTCGGGGTGTGGCACGAGGGGACGCTGGTCGGGGTACAGGGGCTCGACGCCCAAAACTACCTGGTCACCCGGACGGCCGAGACCGGATCCTGGCTCGGGCTCGCCCTCCAGGGCAGGGGCCTGGGAACGGCGATGCGGCAGGTGATGTGCGCGTTCGCGTTCGACCACCTCGACGCCGCCCAGATCACCTCGGGCGCCTTCACCGACAACCCCGCCTCGCTGGCGGTGTCGCGCAAGGTCGGCTACCGCGAGAACGGCGTCGTACGCCGCCGGCGCCGCCCGGGCGAGCTCGCCTCGACGGTCGAACTCGTCTTGGAACCGGACCATTTCAAGCGCGGTGAGCACGCCCTCGAGGTGTCAGGGGTCGAGGCCTTCCGGGCCTCGATCGGGTTGGATTCGTGACTGGGTCGTCACGTCTGGCAGGATTCAACCCGTGTCCTGTGCGCCCGGACCCTCTCATCCGAGCGTGACACGGCCCATCGAGGCTCACAACCTGGTCCCCACCTGGTGATGTGTTCCTCAACAACCAACAACTTCGCAAGGAGACACCACACACGTGTCGGTCAAGATTCGTTTGAAGCGCCTGGGCAAGATCCGGGTGCCGCAATACCGCATCGTCGTCGTGGACTCGCGCAAGAAGCGCGACGGCCGCGTCCTCGAGGAGATCGGCAAGTACCACCCCAAGGAGGACCCGTCCTTCATCCAGGTGACCTCAGATCGCGCCCAGTACTGGCTCGGCGTCGGCGCGCAGCCGACCGAACCGGTCGCCGCGATCCTGAAGATCACCGGTGACTGGCAGACCTTCAAGGGGCTCCCGGGCACCGAGGGCACCCTGCGGGTGGCCGCGGAGAAGCGCTCCAAGCTGGACCTCTTCAACGAGGCCCTCAAGGACGCCGCCAGCCAGCCCAAGTCCGAGGCCGTCACCAAGAAGGCGGACAAGAAGGCTGCTTCGAAGGCTGAGGCCCCCAAGGACAAGCCGGCCACCACCGCCAAGGCCAAGTCCGACGACAAGCCGAAGGCCGACGACGAGCCGAAGACCGACAAGCCGAAGGCGGACGAGCCGAAGACCGACGAGCCGAAGGCCGACGACACGGCCCCGGCCGCTGCCGAGGCTCCCGCGGAGGTCCCGGCCGACGAGACCCCCGAGGTCGCGGCCGAGAACGCCGAGGCGGCCGCCGACGCCACCGAGGGTTCGGCCCCCGAGCCGGACAAGTCCTGATCATGCTGGCTGATGCGCTCGAGCACCTGGTCCGCGGCGTCGTGGACAACCCCGATGACGTTTCGGTGTCAGACAAGCAGTTACGTCGCGGGTCCATCCTCGAGGTTCGGGTGAACCCCGAGGACCTCGGCAAGGTGATCGGGCGCAACGGTCGCACCGCGACGGCGTTGCGCACCGTGATCTCGGCCCTGGCCGGGCGTGGCGATGCACGCATCGACTTCGTGGACGTCGACCGCCGGCGCTGACGCACTGTTCAACAGCCACCTAAGTACGTCGCCAACGGGCGCCCTTCCCTCGCGGGGAGCGGCGCCCGTTGTCGTTGGGGCACTGGGTTCGCGCCACCTCTGCTTTGGTGATGCCCGACGCCCATTATCGTCGGTGGGGCTGCGTCGGCTGCGGCCCCCTAGGCTGACGGCGTGGACAAGGCGGACAGCATCGAGGTCGTGGTGGGTCGGATCGGCAAACCGCACGGACTGCGCGGCGAGCTCACCATCGACGTACGCACCGATGAGCCCGACCGTCGATTTGCCAACGGCCAGAGCCTGGACGCCCAGCCTCCCCAGGGGTCGGCGAGTCGGCACCGCCGGTTGACCGTGGAGAGCACCCGTTGGCACCAACAAGTCCTGCTGGTCCGGTTCGTCGAGATCGAGGGACGCGAGGCCGCCGAGGCCGCTCGGGGGATCGTGTTGCGGGCCGAGTTGGCCGCCGACGCGGTGCCTGCGGATCCCGAGGAGTTCTACGATCACCAGCTGGTCGGCTTGGCGGCGTACGACGAAGTCGGCACCCGGCTGGGCGAGCTCACCGCCGTGACCCATGGCTCCGCCCAGGACCTGCTGACGATCCGCACCGACGACGGCCGCGACACGTTGGTGCCCTTCGTCGCCGCCCTGGTGCCGGTCGTCGACATCGAGGGTGGCCGCGTGGTGATCGCCGATCGCCCCGGGCTGGTCGCGCCCTTCCCCGACGAGGACTGACCTCGTGCGGATAGACGTCGTCTCGATCTTTCCCGACTACCTCGCCCCGTTGGAGCTGTCGTTGCCCGGCAGGGCCCGCTCGCGCGGCTTGCTCGATCTACGGGTGCACGACCTGAGGGACTGGACCCACGACCGGCACCGCACCGTCGATGACACGCCGGCAGGCGGCGGCGCCGGGATGGTGATGCGGCCCGACCCGTGGGGGGCGGCGCTGGACGACCTGGTCCCAGAATCAGGCCCTGTCGTCATCGTGCCCACCCCCAGTGGGCGGCCCTTCACCCAGCCACTGGCCCGCGAACTCAGCAGCGAGCAGAACCTGGTGTTCGTGTGCGGGCGCTACGAGGGGATCGACCAACGGGTGGTCGACCACGCCCGCGAGCGCACCCGGGTCGAGGAGATCTCGATCGGCGACTACGTCCTCAACGGCGGAGAGGTCGCTGCCCTGGCCATCATCGAGGCGGTGGTCCGGCTGCTGCCGGGGTTCATGGGCAACGCCGAGTCCCTGGTCACCGAATCTCATGAGTCCGGCCTGCTGGAGGGACCGGTCTACACCAAGCCGGCCTCGTGGCGCGGTCGCGAGGTGCCGCCGGTGCTGCTGTCCGGCGACCACGGCGCGATCGACGCCTGGCGACACGACCAGTCGTTGCGTCGTACCGCCGAGCGCCGCCCGGATCTGCTGCATGCCAGCGCGGTGACGGGGGAGTGGGAGGCGGTGGCGGCCACCCGGTCCGACGCTGCCGAGCTGCTCACCCTGCAACTCGCGTGCTGGGTCACCGAGGCGATCGAGAACGACGACCTGGGCATCCCGGCGCTGCACGAGGACATCGACGATGTGTACGCCGCCCTCGACGCCTGGGACGTCTACGTCGTACGCGTCGAGGGGCGGTTGATCGCTTCCGTGCGGGGGCGCCTGGGAGCGGGGGACGGCGAAGGGGGCGCGGTGTGGGAGATCGGGCGGTTGATGGTCGCCCCGGATCTGCGGGGTCGTGGCCTCGGCCGCATCCTGCTCGCCCACATCGAGAGGGTGGCGGCGCCGGTGGCGACGTCGTACAGCCTGTTCACCGGCAGGCGCAGCCTGAACAACCTGCGCAGGTACAAGAAGGCGGGGTACCGGGTTCGCGAGGTGCTCGCAGGCAAGTCCGGGCCCGCAGTGCTGACCAAGAGGATTTCCCGGCGGTGATTTCTCGGCGATGACGGGCTATGGCAAGATTCAGGATTGGTCCACGTCGGGCTGAAAGATCGCTCCGAAGCAATTCATCCGGAGGATCTGCACCAGTTCTCGCCACAGGGGGAGCAGGCGCCACCGGCTATCCAGACGGCGACCACCCCGCACGCTCACCCAAGCACCGCGTCTGACCTGTGGCACGCGCGAGGAGACACCATGACCAACGTCATCACTGAACTGGGCCGCGAAAACCTTCGTGACGACGTCCCGGCCTTCCGCGCCGGCGACAACGTCAAGGTTCACGTGAAGGTCGTCGAAGGCACCCGCGCGCGGGTCCAGATCTTCCAGGGCGTCGTGATCCGCATCCACGGTTCCGGCGTCGGGCGCACCTTCACCGTCCGCAAGGTCTCCTTCGGTGTCGGCGTCGAGCGGACCTTCCCGATCCACTCCCCGATCTTCGAGACCGTCGAGGTCGTGACCCGCGGCGACGTACGCCGCGCCAAGCTTTACTACCTGCGCAACCTGCGCGGCAAGGCTGCGAAGATCAAGGAGCGCCGCGACTTCTGAGGCGACTCGCCTTGTGTCCTTGGTCTCGATCCGTGCACCCCGTCGTTAGGCTCACCCAGTGACTTCCGCGGACCGCGACTCGGACGGGTTTCTGCCTGATCAAGGCGACGACTCCAACGATGCGGGCTCGGGCACAGGGGGCGGCGGACGCAAGTCCAAACGCAAGAGCCTTCCGCTGTGGCAGGAGACCATCCTGCTGCTCGCGGTGGCCCTGGGTCTGGCGATCCTGATCAAGGCCGTCCTGGTCCAGGCGTTCTTCATCCCGTCGGAGTCCATGGAGCCCGGTTTGGTCGTCAACGACCGGATCTTGGTGCAGAAGGTGTCCTACTGGGGTGGCGGTACCCCCCAGCGCGGCGACGTGGTGGTGTTCAAGGACCCCGGCGGCTGGCTGGGCCCGATCGAATCCGAGGAGGCGGGATCGATCATCACCGAGGTGATGACCCGGATCGGGCTCTATCCGGCCGGTGGTCACCTGGTCAAGCGGGTGATCGGCGTCGAGGGCGACGTCATCGAGTGCTGCGACAAACAGGGTCGGATCTTGGTCAACGGGATGCCCTTGGACGAGGGGTCCTACGTCAAGGACGCCAAGACCAAGTGCAACGGCCCGATGACCGGCACCTGCAGGTGGAAGGCCGGTCCGGTGCCCAAGGACCACATCTTCGTGATGGGCGACAACCGGGGTCGTTCGGCCGATTCGACCGTCCACCTGTGCACCGATGACCGCACCGGGTGTACGCCGGGCGAGGAGTTCATCGACGAGGACCTCGTCGTCGGCAAGGTGTTCGTGCTGTTGTGGCCCAGCGATCACTTCCGCTGGGTGAGCCGACCCGACACGTTCGCAGACGTGCCCGACACGCCTGGCAATGAGTGATCTCCCGCGCGGAGTGACGGTGCGGCGCGACGCCGGTCTCTACGGCTACGAGCGCGCACTGCGCCGGGCCGGCATCGCGCCCATAGCCGGTGTCGACGAGGCGGGGCGGGGCGCGTGCGCGGGCCCATTGGTCGCGGGCGCCGCGATCCTGCCTGCTGGCAAACTTGGCATCGTCCCGGGGCTGGCCGACTCCAAGCTGCTCACCGAGGCCGCCAGGGAGCGTTGCTACACCCAGGTCGTACGCCGCGCGCTGGCGTGGTCGGTGGTGGTGGTCACCGCCGACGAGTGCGACCGACTGGGGATGCACGTGGCCAACATCGAGGCACTGCGCCGGGCGGTGGCGCTGCTGGACGTGCGACCGGCGTACGTGCTGACCGACGGGTTCCCCGTCGACGGCTTCGACACGCCCGGTCTGGCGATCTGGAAGGGCGACCGGGTCAGCGCCTGCATCGCTGCCGCGTCGGTGCTGGCCAAGGTGACCCGCGACCGGATCATGCGCGACCTGCACAGCCAGCACCCGGCGTACGCCTTCGACATCCACAAGGGCTACGTCACCGACCTGCACACCGAACGGCTCACCGCCTACGGACCCTCGCCGATCCACCGCTGGCGCTTCGTCAACGTGCGTCGGGCCGCGGGATGCGAGGCGCCCGGATCAGAGCCGCTGGGGCAGCCCGAAGACGGTGCGCACGCCCGAGGAGAAGAGCACCGAGTCGGGCGCTGAGGCGGTGATTCCCGGCAAACCCGCGGCCGCCATCAACTCGTCTTCCACGACGGTGGCGCTCGCTCGACGAAGCGGCCACGGGTCGTGACTGTTGGGCACCCATAACGTTTGCCGGAGAACTCGGGTGTGCAGGCCGAAGCGCGCCGTTAGGAAGCGATCGAGCTCGGTCGGCTGCTCGATGGGAGCGCCGACTTGCACGTCGATCTGACTCGACGGGCCGGCCCGGCTGCGTCGGCGAGCGCGGTAGGAGAAGGTCGCGCCCTCGGGCTCCTCGACTCGGCCAGCCGGGTACGCCGTGAGTCGGGCCCATTGGTAGGGCACCCCCAGCGACAGCCGGGCCGCGGCCACTACGGCCAGCCGATCGGCCTCGAGTGAGCGGAACACCACACCCCGACGGCCCGCGTCGTCGATGGAGTAGAGCCGGACGTTGGTCTCCAAGAAGGTGCCGAAGCGCGGCACCGGACGACCTCGTCCGATCGCGGCGTCGACCATCTTGAACGGGATCAGCCCGACCCAGGAGCTCCCGTCGTACACATCCGGTCGCACACCGGGCGGCATCAGTGGGGCGACCACGTCGGCGTCCACGCGCCAGTGCAGGAAGGCGATGTCACGCCACCACTGGCTCATGATCTGACGCGACGGCAGCCGCGGTCCCTGGGGGTCCCAACCGGGGTCGTCCATGCCCCTACTGTGCCAGCGGGCACAATGGCGCCATGAGTGCTGAGGATCTCGAGAAGTACGAGACCGAGATGGAGCTCACGCTCTATCGCGAGTATCGCGACGTCGTCTCGATCTTCAAGTACGTCGTGGAGACCGATCGCCGTTTCTACCTGTGCAACCAGGTCGACGTGAAGGCTCGCACCGAGTCCGGCGACGTCTTCTTCGAGGTGTCGATGACCGACGCTTGGGTGTGGGACATGTATCGCCCGGCGCGCTTCGCCAAGAACGTCAAGGTGCTGACCTTCAAGGACGTCAACGTCGAGGAGCTCGCACCTTCTGAGATCGACCTGCCCAAGTCTTGAGCCTCGCCTTCTGAGCACGCCCGGCATCGTGCCGACCGTGTCGTCCACAGCTTGCTTAGATCCGGACTCTCCACAGCGGTGACCTCTGCGACGGTCGGTGGTCGGTGGCACGCCCCAGCCTTGGTGCTGAGGAGGTCGACCGATGACACAGACCACGACAGACGGCCATCACGCTCATCTCGCGCTGGGGCAGTACGGCGAGACCCTGGCCGCCCGGCACCTGACCGACACGGGGATGGTGATCCTGGACCGCAACTGGCGCTGTCCCGCCGGGGAGATCGATCTGGTGCTGCGCGACCAGCAGACGTTGGTGATCTGCGAGGTCAAGACCCGCAGCAGCAACGACTACGGCACCCCTCATGAGGCGGTCACGCCCGCGAAGATCGCCCGGCTGCGCCGGTTGACCGGAGCCTGGTTGAGCGCGCACGACCTGCGACCCAGCGAGATCCGACTCGACCTGGTGGCGGTGCTGCGGCCGCGTCGCGGCCCCACGGTGATCGAGCACGTCAGGGGGCTGTGCTGATGCCCGTAGCGACCGCCCACACCGTCTGCCTGCGCGGGGCCGTAGGCCACCTGATCGACGTGCAGACCGATGTGTCGAAGGGGTCCGTGGGCACCACGATCGTCGGCCGGCCCGATGCCTCGTTGAGCGAGTCCCGCGATCGGTGCCGGATGGCGGTGTCCAACTCCGGTCTAGAGTGGCCGTCCACCAGGCGGATCACGATCCTGCTATCGCCGGCAGACCTGCTCAAGAGCGGCACCCACTTCGACCTTGCGATCGCGGTGTCGGTGCTGGCTGCCTCCGGCAAGCTCGCCCCGGACTCGCTGAAGAACACGCTCTTCATCGGCGAACTGACTTTGGCCGGTGACCTGCGTTCGGTGCCCGGGGTGCTGCCGATGGTGTTGGCGGCGGCCGAACGCGGCATCGAGCGGGTCGTCGTGCCCGAGCCGCAGGCGCGCGAGGCCGCGATGGTGCCGGGGATGGGCGTCTTCGGCGTCCGATCACTGGCCCAGGTGCTCGCCGTACTGTGCGGGGACCAGGTGCCGCACGCCGCCCCGGTTGCGCCGCTGTCGGGAAGTCGGGTCTTGTGCTGGCGCGGTCAGCAACAGCGTGAGCAGGCCGATCTGGCCGACCTGGTCGGGATGGCCGACGCGCGGTTTGCTCTCGAGGTCGCCGCAGCGGGCAGCCATCACCTGCTGCTCACCGGTCCCAAGGGTGCGGGCAAGACCAGCATCGCCGAGCGGATTCCCTCGATCCTGCCCGATCTCTCCCGCTCGGAATCCGTGGAGCTGACCGCGATCCACTCCATGGCCGGCACCCTCCAACCCGAACAGGGGATGTTGACCCGGCCACCGTTCTCCGCGCCGCACCACGACGCCAGCAAGGTTGCCATCATCGGCGGTGGTCGTGGGCGGGTCACCCCGGGGGAGATCAGCAGGGCTCATTGCGGGGTGCTCTTCCTCGACGAGTTCCCGCTGTTCCGCAGCGACGTGATCGAGGCCCTGCGACAACCGCTGGAGAGCGGTGAGATCTCTGTAGCCCGCAGCGACGAGACGGTGACCCTGCCGGCCCGAGGGATGGTCGTGCTGGCCTGCAACCCCTGCAAGTGCGGCGAGTACTCGGCCGATCCGGACAACAAATGCACCTGCCGCGACGTTCAGCGCCGCGATTACCGGGCCCGGATCACCGGGCCGCTCGCCGACCGGATCGACATCACCCGCGAACTGCTGCCGTTGGGTGCGGCCCAGCGTCCCGTGCCCGGCGAGATCAACGAGTCATCGGCGGTCGTGCGAGCGCGGGTCGAAAGAGCGCGACTTCGTCAGGCCGCGCGCTACGAGGGGACGGGTTGGCGGGTCAACGGCGACGCACCCGGGCCGGTTCTGAGCGAGCAGTTCCCGATGTCACCGGGGGCGCAGGCCTGCGTCGACGACGAGGTCTACTCCGGGAGGCTCAGCCGCCGCGGCGCGACGAGAGTGCATCGGGTCGCTTGGACGATCACCGATCTTCACGGTGAGACGAGACCGGGCCTGCGCGAGGTGGAGATCGCCTTGCAGTTGCGCACCGGTGCGCCGTTGCGGGTCCGCGATCTGGCGAGGAGGGCCGGATGAGCAGCGCGGAGCGGGACCGGCTGGCCCGGGTCTCGCTGTCGCGGTTGACCGAACCCGGCGATCTGCGGTTGCTGCCGCTGGTGGGCGAGCTCGGAGCGGTCAAGGTCCATGAGCTGCTCCTCGCCCAAGGTGACCTGGGCGAAGCCGCGGCCGATCTGGCGCAGCGCCTGGGTGATGAGGATCCAGCCCGCGATCTGGAGCGGGCCGAGCGCTTGGGAATGCGCTTCGTCATTCCCTCGGACGCGGAATGGCCGATCGGACTCGACGACCTGTCTGGGGTCGAACCCCTGCAGGAACGGGGTTGCACCCCGTTGGGACTGTGGGTGCGCGGGCCGTTGCGCCTCGACTCGTTGCGGGAGTCGGTCTCGATTGTCGGCGCGCGATCATCCACGTCGTACGGCGACCACGTCGCCGGCGAGATTGCCGCCACCTGCACGGCCGCGGGATGGGGCGTCGTCTCGGGGGCAGCGTTCGGCATCGACATTGCCAGCCATCGCGGCGCCTTCAGCGTCGAGGGACCGACCGTCGCGGTGCTGGCGTGCGGTGTCGACCGCGCCTATCCAACGGCTCATCGGGACCAGCTCGCCTACCTGGTGAAGACCGGAGCCGTAGTCTCCGAGGCGGCACCCGGTTGGACCGCCACCCGGGTCCGCTTCCTGGCCCGCAACCGGCTGATCGCCGCGCTGAGCAGGGGGACCGTCATCGTCGAGGCGGCACATCGCAGTGGTGCCCTCAACACCGCGAACTGGGCGGATCGTCTCAGCCGGATGGTGATGGGGGTGCCCGGGCCGGTGACCAGCGCGGCGTCGGTGGGCGTCCACCAGTTGATCCGGAGGGGCGCGACCCTGGTGACCCGTGGCGAGGAGGTGCTCGAGCTCCTGGACGCCTCGGGAGGCCACCTTCTGATCGAGCCGCGCGCTCCGGAGAACGCACGGGACAAGATCAGTGTGCGACACCGACAGGTGCTCGACGCGGTGCCGGTGCACAGCGGCGCCAGGGCTGACTCGATCGCCCGCGCGGCCGGCGTGGGACTGATCGAGGTCTGTCGCAGCCTGCGGAGCCTGGAGACCCACGGCTTGGTCGAGCAGCGCGTCGACGGCTGGCGCCTCGGTGAGCTGGGGCGAGCCTGAGGCAGGCGGGCGTGGCTTCTTCCTAGACTCCCGATCGTGGGCAGCCAGGGCGCGAGTAATCAGGACCTCGCCGGTTCGAGCGTCGGCGGCCAGGACGCCAGCGACCAACCTGTTGGCGGCCAGGACGCTGCGAAAGGCGGGGACGAACTGTTGCCTGCGCCGATGGTGCGCACTTTGGCTGAGTACGAGCGGCACCTCGTCGCGGAGCGCGATCTGACACCGCACAGCGTGCGTGCCTACCTGGGCGACGTAGGCAGTCTGCTGGAGCACGCCCGCAGGCTCGGCCACGCCGACGTCGGGCACCTGGACCTGCGCACCCTTCGCAGCTGGCTGGCCAAGCAGCAGTCGATGGGGCGCTCGCGCACGACCTTGGCTCGTCGGGCCACCGCAGCACGAGTGTTCACCGGCTGGCTGGCCCGCACCGGCCGCTCGGAAGTCGACTCAGGAGCGCTGCTGGTTTCTCCCCGGCCGCACAAGACCCTCCCGGCGGTCTTGCGCGTCGATGAGGCCGCCGACCTGGTGCGTGGGGCTGCGCTCCTAGCCGACGACGGGGGTGCGATCGGCCTGCGGGACGTGGCGATGTTGGAGCTGCTCTATGCCACCGGCATCCGGGTCGGCGAACTCGTCTCACTCGATGTGGACGACGTCGACTGGGAGCGCAACGTGGTCCGGGCGCTCGGCAAGGGCCGCAAGGAAAGGATGGCGCCGTTCGGAGGGCCGGCTGCCGCCGCCGTGGACCAATGGGTTCGCGATGGCCGGCCGCTGTTGCGGGCCGAGGGCGCCGGGGGTGCGCTCTTCCTAGGGGCTCGTGGCCGACGAATCGACCAGCGGGCGGTCCGCACGATGGTGCACCGTCGGATCGCCGCAGTGCCCGGTGCCCCGGACATAGGTCCGCACGGGTTGCGGCACACCGCAGCCACCCACCTGCTGGAGGGGGGCGCGGATCTGCGGTCGGTTCAGGAGTTGCTCGGTCACGCCTCCTTGGCCACGACCCAGCTCTACACGCACGTGAGCACCGACCGACTCCGCTCGGCCTACCGCCAGGCCCATCCGCGCGCCTGAGGCCTGTTCGCGTAAGACGGCGATCAGGTTCTGCATGGCTCTGGGCCAACTGTCGATCGGAGCGAGTTCGTGCACAGCTGGCGCAGGGGGAGGGGCCAGGGCAGCCGAGCCTCGCGACCCCAATGGCAACAGGCGTACCGGGAGCAGGCCACCGACCAGAAGTAGGGGGTTTAGATAGGTGTCGCCGCGCAGCCAGCCCCAGTGCAAGCAGTCGGCAGGCAGGCAGTGTGAGCCAATGCGCTCCAGCGTGCCGATGACGGCGCCGGCTTCGACGGGCGCGCCGACTCCCAGCGATGCGTTAACCGGCTGGTAGGTGGTCCGAGTATCGCCATGGCTCACGACGACTATCCCGCGCCCGGCCAGCCGACCGGCCCACCGAACGGTCCCGGGCAGCGCAGACTTCACAGGCTGCCCGGCCCGACCGGCGAGGTCGACGCCACGATGACCGGGTAGCCAGCGTTCCGCGGGTGGGTCGAAGGGGTTGACCACGGCTGGTTGAGGAGACAGCGGCCAGGTGCCCATGGGCTCTTGATCGGCCGGGAACGCTGAGACGGTCGGCAGGGGGCCTAGACAGGTCGCGACCAGCACGGCCAGGACCCAGGCGAGGAGTACTCGGCGGCGGCGACTGGTCACGATCTGGATGTTCCTCCGGCCAGCGGCGAATCGGCGGCGCTCGCCCGACCGGTTGTGGAGAAGCGCAGATCGCCGGTACCTGTGGAGAACCGGTGCAGCCTGATTGATGAGCGCTAGTTGAGCGTGACAAGCCTTCGTCCCACTGGGTCGACGGTGACTCGGTGCTGACATAGACAGTTCCCCGTTCCCGAGCACCC
>JBBPYJ010000159.1:0-8392 GCA_038200025.1 Propionibacteriales bacterium
GACGTCGCTCAACCCGCCCCGCAGCCGGGCGGGGCGGGTGGTCAGGAACCGCTCGATCTCCCGTTCGATGACCGCCTGGGGCTGGACCGCGCGCACTTGGTCGGCGAGGCTCTCCAGCTGACCGGCGAGGTCGGCGGTCACCTCGGCGGGATCGTCGAGGTAGCCGGCCGGCAGGTGGGTGTCGGGCACCGAGAAGACCATCTGTTCGATCGTGCGGCGCAAAAGCCCGCGCCAGGTGAGCTGGTTGATGCCGAGGGTCACGTGGAGCGACGCACCGTCCTGGGCGCGGGCCGCGTGGGGGGTGCCGGTCGGCAGGTACATAGAAAGGCCGGGTTCCAGTAGGACTTCCTGGGGCCCCTCAGCCCCCTCGGCCCTATCCGCGCCATCGGCCTCATTGGTCTCGGCCTCGTGAATCTCCCACAGCTTGGTGCCGTGGGTCTGGAAGACGAACACGTCGTGGCTGTCGCAGTGGACCGCGAAACCCTGGGATCCCGGTGGGGTCAGATACGCATTGGCCTGACAGGGGTGGCCCAGCTCGAGCTCGAGGTCGGCGATCAGCCGGGTCACCGGTGCCCAGTAGCGGTGCAGACCTTGGAGCACGATCGTGGCCCCGGCGTCGTACATGTCGAAGACCTTGCGGGGGTCGATCAGGCCGGTCAATGGCTGGCCGGCCAGCGTGGCCGAGCGGAGGTAGCGCGACTCGGGCAGCACCGAGCCACGCTGGGCGATCCGGATCGCCGGCGTACGCAGGGCGGTCTCGGTCAGCAGGTGGTCGACATCGTCGAGCGAGAGCATCCCGACCAGCTCGTCGGGGTCGGTGCGGTGTAGGTGCACGCGAGACGCCCAGACCGACGAGGCGAAGGTCTGGGCGTCACCGCTGAGCAGATCCAGTGCAGACAGGGTCAGCTCCGATCAGGCGTCGCTGCCGTCGGCATCCGCGCCATCGGCGTCGGAACCGTCTGAATCCGCACCGTCGGTGCCGTCCAGGTGCTGACCGCCGGCCCCGGCGCCCGACTCGTCGGGACCATCGGTGCCATCCGCGTCGCCGCCGCTGGACTCGTTCGCAGTGTCCGAGCCAGTGGTGGTGATCTCGTCGTCGTTCAGCGGCTCTTGGGGAGTCGTAGTCATCGGTGTTTCCTTTCCAGATCAGCGGGCGGACGATCCGCCTATGCCACCAGTGTGGCCAATGCAGTCAAGCGACCAGCACACCCCCGTGGGTGGGGGCGCGGCGTACGCCGTCCCGGCCGCCCGGTAACGCCCCCTGACGAGCGCTCGCGCCCCCACATACGGGGGCGGAAGCGCCACTACGGAGGCGGGAGCGGCGCGGTGCGGCCAGGCGGGAGCGGCGGGCGGGAGCGGCGCGGCGTACGGCCCCCGGCCGCCCAGGTAGCGCCCCCCTGAGCCGGCTCAGCCGGAGGCGGCGGCGGCTTCGCGGGCCACCTTGCGCGGGAACTGCCAGGTCAGCCACAGGCTGAGCGCGGTGTAGTAGACCAGGTAGGCCACCGACGCCGCGACGATCAGGTTGTTCGGGTCCGGCAGTCCGGCGACGATGATCGCGAAGGCCACGAACCACAGTCCGGTCAGCAGGAACGTCAGCTGCCACATGGGTTCGGTGCGCGAGGGGTAGACGTACTTGATCGGCACGAACACCATCACCACCAGGATCGCGATGATGATCGCAGTGGTCGTGGTGCCCAACCTGGTGGCGATCACGTAGAACGCCAGGATGTTCCAGTAGCTGGGGAACCCCAGGAAGAAGTGGTCGTCGGTCTTGGCGTCGCTGCGGCAGAACTGGTAGCAGGACGCCAGCAGCGGCACGCAGGCGACGATCCCGCCGGTGATCCCGTCGGGCAGGTAGCCGTTGGCCCACAGCAGCGCCATCGGTGCCAGCGTGTAGGTCATGTAGTCGACGATGTTGTCGAGCAGGGCGCCGTCGAAGCTCGGCAGCACCGTCTTGACGTCGAAGCGTCTGGCCAGCATCCCGTCGGTGCCGTCCACCACCATGGCCGCCAGGAACAGCCACAGGACGGTCTCGACCTCGCCCCGATAGGAGTAATGCACCATCAGCAGGGCCAGCACCGACCCCAGTGCTGTGTACACGTGCACAGCCGAGGCCACCAGGCGCTGGCTAGACGTTGCCCTTGCGCCATCCATAGAGGCTCACCCTACGGGCTGTGCTCATCGACGTGCGATTTCACGACTGGAACGTCGCGCGACCGCCGATCCAGACTCCGCAGACCAGCGGTACGCCGGGACGATAAGCCAGGTGCAGGTGGCTCGGGGCGTCCAGCAGCACCAGGTCCGCGCGGGCGCCAGGAACCAGCGACCCGATGTCGTCGCGCGCGAGCGCCTGAGCGCCGCCACGGGTCGCGGCGTACGTCGCCTCGGCCGGGCTCATCCCCATCTCGCGCACCGCGAGTGCGATGCACAGCGGCATCGAGGAGGTGAAGCACGAGCCGGGGTTGCAGTCGCTGGCCAGCGCGACCCGGACCCCGCGGTCGATCAGGGCGCGGGCGTCCGGATAAGGCTGCCTGGTCGAGAACTCGACGCCGGGCAGCAGGGTGGCGATGGTGCCCGAGTCGATCAGGGCCGCGATGTCGGCGTCGTCGAGGTAGGTGCAGTGGTCGACAGCGACCAGACCCAGCTCCGCGGCCAGTCGCACCCCGGGGCCGGGGCCGAGCTGGTTGGCGTGCAACCGGCCCTGGAGTCCCCGGGCCCGTCCGGCGAGCAGGATCTCGCGGGCCTGGTCCTGGTCGAAGGCACCGGTCTCGCAGAAGACGTCGATCCAGCGTGCGTACGGCGCCGCCGCGTCGAGCATCTCGCCGGTGACCAACCCGACGTACGCCGCGGGGTCGGTGTCGGTGGGCACCACGTGCGCGCCCAGGAAGGTGGTCTCGTCGGTGAACTGTCGTGCGATCGCCAGTGATCGTGCCTCGTCGTGGACGGTCAGCCCGTAGCCGCTCTTGATCTCGACGGTGGTGGTGCCCTGCCGGCGCATCTGGTCGACCAGGTGGGCGGCGCGGGCGGTGAGCTGCTCGTCGGTGGCCGCCCGGGTGGCGGCGACGGTGGTGCGGATGCCACCGGCCGCGTAGGGCTCGCCGGTCATCCGGGCCGCGAAGTCCCGGGACCGGTCGCCGGCGAAGATCAGGTGGGAGTGGCTGTCGACGAAGCCGGGGATGACCGCGCGGCCGCCGGCGTCGACGAACGTGTCCGCCTCCGGCGCCGCTGCTGCCGCCCCCACCCAGGCGACGGTCCCACCCTCGAGGACGACGGCAGCGTCCTCGACGATGCCGAGCAGACCGTCGCGGGCCGGGTCGTTGGTGACCAGCTCGGCGATGTTGGTGATCAGCGTGCTGGTCAACTCCAAACCTCCCTGATGATGGCGTCGAGCAACGAGCCGACGTCCTGGTGGTCGCCGTGCTGCGAGACGACGCGGCCGTCGACGACGACGTGGATGACATCGGCCGCGCTCGTCGCGAAGACCGCTGTGTGCTCGTCGGCTCCGGTGCCGGCGGTGCGCGGGCTGGTGGTGTCCACGGTCACCAGGTCGGCGCGCTGGCCGACCGCGATCTCGCCGGTATCGACCCAGCCCAGGCTGTGGTGTCCGTTCGTTGTCGCTGCTGTCAGCAGCTCCGCCGCACTCCAGTGCCCGCGCGCCCGGGTGGCCAGGCGCTCGTCGAGCTCCACGGCCCGCATCTCCTCGAAGAGATCGATCACGGCGTGGCTGTCGCTGCCCAGGGTGAGCCTGCTGCCGGCCTGCCGAAGGGCGGTGCTGGGGCCGATGCCGTCGCCCAGGTCGCGCTCGGTGGTCGGGCAGAAGCAGGCGTAGGTCTGGTTGTTTCCAAGCGCGGTCATGTCGTCGTCGGTGAGGTGGGTGGCGTGCACCGCAGTGGTGAGCGGACCGAGGATCCCGTGGTCGGCGAGCAGCTTCGTGGGCGTGACGCCGTACGCCGCCCGGCAGTCGTCGTTCTCGGCTCGCTGCTCGGAGAGATGGACGTGCAGGGGACGACCGCTGGCCGTCTGCGCCACTGCGCCCAGCGCCTGCGCCGGGACGGCTCGGACCGAGTGGATCGCCGCCCCGATCCGCACCGCATCTGTGTTGTCGTACGTCTTCGACAACGCCGCGAAGCGCTCCTGCCAGGCCTCGACGTCGGGGTCGGCGTACCGCCGCTGGACCCCCTCGACCGGTGCCCCGAACCCGCTGGACAGGTAGCAGGTGTCCAGCAGGGTGATTCGCAGCCCCGCCTCGAGTGCGGCGGAGACCAGCGCGTGGCCCAGCTCGTTCGGATCGTCGTACGGCGTGCCATCGGGTTGGTGGTGGAGGTAGTGAAACTCGCCGACGCTGGCGATCCCCGCCGCGACCATCTCCCGATAGGTGGCCAACGCCAGCCGTTGGTAGGTGTCGGGGTCGAGCCGCCCGGCCACGGCGTACATCTGCTCCCGCCAGGTCCAGAACGTCCCCCTCCCGGCCTGGGTGCGCCCTCGCAGCGCCCGGTGGAAGGCGTGGCTGTGGCAGTTCGCCAGGCCCGGGAGAGTCAGCCCGGGCAGTTGGGTCGGGGGCCGGGCGGAGGTGCCCAATTCCTCGGTCGACCGGGGAATTGTGCACTTGTCGGCCGCTGCAGTGCCTGACAAGTGCACAATCTGACTGTCGGGTGTGACCGAAGTGAACCGGCCGTCCTCGATCTCCACGAGTACGTCGTCACGCACCGCGCCATCGATCCAGGCTCGCCTGAGGACGTACGCCGACCTCACCGGCTCGACCTGACTTGGCTCGACCTCATTGGGCCAGACGTTCCAGGGTGTCGGCCAGGGCCGAGACCCCGACCAGGCAGTCGGTGATCTCTGCGTGCTCCGACGGCGCGTGGGAGACCCCGGTGGGATTGCGCACGAACAGCATTGCGGTGGGGATGCCCGCCGCGGCCAGGATGCCGGCGTCGTGACCGGCCTGGGTGGGGATCACCGGCCAGTCGCCGCCCTCATGGTCGGCGGCGATCCGGGTCGCGAGGTCGGCGTCGAACCGCAGCGCACCGGTCACCGACTCCGCGGTCACGGTGAGCGAGGTCCCGTCCCGCTCGGCCCTCTCGGCGGCCTGCCGCTCCACGACGGCCACCAATTCGGCGAGCGCGTCGTCGGACGCGCACCGAGCATCGAGCCAGGCCGTGACTAGGGACGGGACGGCGTTGGTGCCATTCGGCTCGACTCGGAGCCGGCCGAAGGTGGCCCGCGCGTCGGCGAGCCGAGCCTGCTTGTTGGCGGCCAGCGCGGTCATCGCGAAGGTCAGCATCGGGTCGCGGCGATCGGCCATCCGGGTCGTCCCCGCGTGGTTGGCCTCCCCGGCGAAATCGAAGCGGAAGCGTCCGTGCGGCCAGATCTCGCTGGCCACTCCGATGGCAGCACCTCGGTCGACCAGGTCACGCCCCTGCTCGACGTGCAGCTCGACGAAGCACGAGATCCGCTGGGCGAGATCGCCAGCGGGGCCGTCCCCATCGAGATCGACCGAGTCCAGACCCGCCGCATCCAGCGCGTCGGGCAACGCGATCCCGTCGGCGTCCCGCAGCCCACGCGCAACACTCCAGCCCATCGATCCGACCGCAAGCCGGGACCCCAGACAGGCCCGCCCGAACCGCGAACCCTCCTCCTCGGCGAACACCGCGACCCCCAGCGGCACCCTCGGCCGGGTCCCCCGCTCGCGCAGTAGATCCACCGCGGCCAGCGCCGAGACCACGCCGAGCGGGCCGTCGTACGCTCCGCCGTCCGGCACCGAGTCCAGGTGCGACCCGGTCAGGATCCCCTTCCCCCGCGATGCGTCGCCCAGAGCATCGGCAGGCGGGTCCCACCAGGCGAGCACGTTGCCGATCCCGTCGATCTCGACCCGCAGGTCCCGTGCGCGAGCCTGCTCGACGAACCAGGTCCGCAGCTCGACATCCGCCGAGGAGTACGCCGCGCGCTGGTAGCCGCCGGTCGCCGCGATCCGGCCGACCTCGCTCAGGTCGGTCCACATCCGCTCGAAGGTCACCTGCACAGTCCAGCGTGACCGGACGCAGAGGGCAACCGCTGGAGGACCGCCCCAGTCTGGCATTTGAGATTGAGGTACGGCGCCCCACGGAATCTCGGCCAAACCCCGTCGGCAGATGCCCGGACAGCAGCGGCCACCCCCGGCTACATTCACCCCACGCCGGACCCCGTCGTCGCCAAGCTCCAGACGCTGGTGCGCATCCCGACCGTCTCGGACCGCAACCCGACCAGGATCGACACCGTTGCCTTCGACCTCTTCCTCGAGACGCTGGTCGAGTTCTTCCCGTTGCTGCACGAGCACCTCGAGCTGACCCGGATCCACACCCACGCCCTGCTCTTCCATTGGCGCGGGCTGGCGGCCGATCGACCGGTCGTGTTGATGGCCCACCTCGACGTCGTACCGGTCGACGAGAGCGCCCCCTGGCAGCACGACGCCTTCGGCGCGCAGATCATCGACGACCCAGCTGAAGGTCCGCAGATCTGGGGTCGGGGCACGCTGGACGACAAGGGCTGCCTGGTCGGGATCTGCGAGTCCGTCGAGCGGCTGCTGGCCCGCGGCTTCACTCCCAGCCAAGACCTCTGGCTGTCCTTCGGCTGCGACGAGGAGGTCTCCGGCGAGGCCGCGTCGCTGGCGGTCGCCGAGCTCGACAAACGCGACGTACGCCCCTGGTTCGTGCTCGACGAGGGCGGCGCGATCGCGCACGAGGCCTTCCCCGGTGTGGACACGCCGGTCGCGGTGATCGGGGTGACCGAGAAGGCGCGACCTCGCTCGAGCTGTCGGTCGAGGGCCGCGGGGGGCACGCGTCGACACCGGCCAAGAACGGCCCGACGGCCCGGATCGCGCGCGCCATCCTGCGCATCGAGAAGGCCCCGTTCGCCTCGTCGCTCCCGCCCCCCACGGTCCGGCTGGTGACCAAGATGGCGCCGTACGCGCCCACCGCCCTGAAGCCGCTGATGGCCCGCGCCGAACGGTTGGCCCCGGTGCTGACAAGGGCGCTGATCGCCGCCGGCCCCGAGTCGGCGGCGATGACCCGCACCACGGTCGCGGCCACCACGCTGAGCGGATCGCCGGCCCTCAACGTGATCGCGTCGCGAGCCACCGCGGGCCTGAACATCCGGATCATGGTCGGCGACACCGTCGCCGGCGTGGTCGAGCACATCCGGGCGGCCATCCGGGACAAAGAGGTCGCGATCGAGGTGGTGGAGGCCAACGAGCCCAGCCCGATCTCGCCGTACGACGACGACCCGGCGTTCGCCCTCCTCGAGGACGTCATCACCCAAGACTTCCCGGACGTGATCGTGTCGCCTTACGTGATGATGGCCGCCACCGACTCCCGGTTCTTCGCCCCGATCTGCGAGCGCATCTACCGGTTCGCACCGTTCGCGATGACCAAGGAGCAGCGCGCGTCCATCCACTCCTACGACGAGCGGATCGGCGTCGACGACTTCGTCGCGGGCGTCGCCTGGTATCAGCACCTGATCGAGCAGATCCGCTGATGTCGCTGCCCCGGAGCCCCGTCAGGCCGGGGCACGGGCTGGTAGCGATCGTCGGTTTTCTGGTCTGCGTCGAGATCGCCAGCGGCGTCCTGCAGGGCTTCTACACCCCGATCTTCCCGCAGATCGCCGACCACCTGTCCATCTCCGAGGGCGACGTCAACTGGTTCGAGGCCGCACAGCTGATCGTCTCCGCGCTCTGCGTGCCGTTCCTGGCCCGACTCGGCGACCTGATCGGCCACAAGAAGGTCCTGCTGATCTCCACGGCGGTGACCGCGCTCGGCTCCTGGATGCTGGCGTTCGCGCCATCGTTCTCGACGTTCCTGATCGGCTGGGCGCTCCAGGGTGCGTACGTCGTGTGGTTGCCGCTCGAGATCTCCATCATCCACCGACGCACCCGCGATTCCGGGCGCCAAGAGCTGCTGACGAGGCGTGGTGCCGCGGTCCTGGTCGGCGCCCTCGAGCTCGCGGTCATCATCGGCGCCCTGTCCAGCGGCCTGCTCGTGGACTCGGTGGACATGAACCTGCTGCTGGCGCTGCCGGCCGTCGTCGTGACGGCAGTCCTGCTGCTGATCTGGGTCGGCATCGAGGATGCGCCGGGCGAGTCCACCGGTGGCATCGACTGGACCGGGCTCGGGCTGGTCACGATCGCGCTCGCACCGGTGATGGGCGGTCTGGTGCTGGTCCGGCTCCGAGATGCCGCTAGCGTGCTCCCCTGGGCGGTGATCCTGGCCGGGCTGCTGGCCTTCGTGCCGTTCGCGAGGTTCGAGGCGGCTCACGACGAGCCGATCATCGACGTCCGGCTCTTCTCCAGCTCCAAGCAGTGGCCGGTACAGCTCACTGCCTTCCTCTTCGGCATCCCGGTGCTCGGCGGTCAGATCCC
>JBBPYJ010000160.1:0-7725 GCA_038200025.1 Propionibacteriales bacterium
CCTGGGGCAACGTCTTCCGCTTCCTGCCTCCGCTCTCGATCTCCGACGACCTCCTCCACGAGGCCTTCGACGTCGTAGCCGAGGCCTTCACCGCCACCGCCCCTGCCTAACCCGCCGACCAGGCACTCGTGCGCACAGAAAACGGGCCCACCGGGCACTCGTGCGCACAGGAACCGGGCCGACCGGGCACTACTGCGCATATGACAGCGTTCGGAATGCCCCGATCAGCGTCGAGGTTGACCCAGGGTGACGACGCAACCGACCCTCTCCGTGCTCGACCTGGTGCCGGTCCGCACCGACCAGACGACCGGTGACGCCTTCGCCGCGACCAAACAACTGGCTCGAACCGCCGACGAGCTGGGCTTCCAGCGGTATTGGGTGGCCGAGCACCACAACATGGCCGCGGTCGCCGCCACCAATCCGCCGGTGCTGATCGCGATGCTGGCCGCCGCCACCGAGCGGATCACAGTCGGTTCCGGCGGCGTGATGCTGCCCAACCACGCGCCGCTGGTCGTCGCCGAGCAGTTCGCACTCCTCGAAGCGGCCTTCCCGGGTCGCATCGATCTGGGCCTCGGCCGCGCGCCCGGCACCGACCCCGTCACCAGCTATGCGCTGAGACACGGCGGCGGGGGCGTGAGCGACGACGCAGTCGCGCGCTTCCCGGCGTACGTCGACAACATCCTCACGATGATGTCCCCCGAGGGATCGGCGGTGCAGATCGGCGGTGAACTGCACCCGTTGCACGCCACTCCCAGAGCCGTCGCCGCTCCGCCGGTCTGGCTGCTCGGGTCCTCGGACTACTCCGCGCGGCTGGCGGCACAGAAGGGGTTGCCGTACGTCTTCGCCCACCACTTCTCCGGCTCGGGCACCGCGGAGTCCCTCGACCTCTACCGCTCGAACTTTCAAGCATCACAATGGCTCGACGAGCCGCGTACCTTCCTGACTATCAACGCCGTCGTCGCCGCCACCCAGGAGGAAGCCGACCGGCTGGTGCTGCCGAACCTGCTCTCCATGATCGCGCTGCGCACCGGTGGCAGGCTCGCCGCCCAGGTCCTGGTCGAGGAGCCCGAGAACAAGGCAATAGCTGAGCAACACCGAGCATTGGCCAACGCCATGCTGAGCCGCTGGATCGTCGGTCCGCCCGAGCACGCCGCGAAGCAGCTGGCCGAGTTCGCCGAGGTCCACGACGTGGACGAGGTGATGGTCCACCCGGTCGCCGGTGCCTACGCCGGCACCGAGGTCAACCGGGCACCCGCCCGCGAAGAGACGCTGCGCCTGCTCAGCTCGGCGCTGGCCTCCTAGCTGACGAACCAAGGCACGCGGGATACGGAGCCGTTCGACCTCACCATCAGGACGCCGCAGTCTCGTCCTCTTCACTGGCGGTCCGCTGGTTATAGTTCGAGTCCGATCGCAGCTCGACCTCGGGCAGCAGCAGCATCACCAAGAAGCCGAAGATCATCACGCAGGCCCCGACCAAGAACACCAGGTCCATCGACTCGGAGAACCCGATGAGGAACGGCTTGGCCAGCCGTGGGTCCAAAGACGATAGGAACGAGCTGTCCCGCAGCACCCCGCTGGCGGCCGTGGACCCACCATTGGACTGCGTCAACTGCTGGGCGAAGGCCGCGTTGGCGGGATCATTCAGCGCCGCCTGATACTCCGGGGTCGGCGCGATCTTGCTCACCGCAGCGGCGATCTTGTCAGGCACGGTCGAGAACAGGATCGTCAGGAACACCGCCGTACCGATCGTGCCACCCATCTGCCGGGTGAAGGTCGCCGTCGAGGTGGCTACGCCGATCTGCTGCGGCGGTACGGCGTTCTGCACCGCCAGCGTGAGCGGCTGGAAGTTGAAGCCGAGTCCGATGCCGAAGAACACCATCACCATCATCGTCTGCCACAGCGGGGTGTCGAAGGAGATGAAGTGGAAGACGAACAGCGACAGGGTCAGCAGCGCCGTACCGATGATGGGGAAGATCCGGTAGCGGCCGGTGCGTGAGATCGCCACCCCCGAGGAGATCGAGCCGACCATGATGCCCAGGGTCAGGGGCAGCAGCATCAGACCGGCTTGGGTCGGGCTCGCGCCCTTCACGATCTGGAGGTAGAGCGGCAGGCTCGCGAGTCCGCCGAACATCGCGACCCCGATCATCACCGAAGCGACCGAGGCGACACCGACGGTCCGATTGCGGAAGATCGCCAGCGGCAGGATCGCCTCGGGCCCCATCCGCGTCTCTTGCCAAACGAACCCGGCTGCGGCCAACACGCCGATCGCGTAGCAGATCACGGCGGACTGCGACGTCCAGCCCCACTCGCGACCCTGCTCGGCGACCAGCAGCAACGGCACCAGAGAGCCGGCGAGCAAGAGGGCTCCCAAGTAGTCGATCCGGTGCTCGAGCCGGGTGTGCCGCAGGTGCAGGGTCCGCTGGACCACGATGAGCGCCGCGACCGCGATCGGCACGTTGACCAGGAAGACCCAGCGCCACCCGGTCAGGCCGAAGATCGAGTTGGCCCCGGCGAAGAAGCCGCCGATGACCGGCCCGAGCACCGAGGAGGTGCCGAAGACGGCCAGGAAGTAACCTTGGTACTTCGCTCGCTGACGGGGCGGGACGATGTCGCCCAGAATCGCCAGCGCCAGTGAGAACAGCCCCCCAGCACCCAGACCCTGGACCGCCCGGAAGGCCGCCAGCGACTCCATCGAGGTGGCGAAGGTGCACAGGATCGAGCCGGCGATGAAGATCGAGATGGCGAAGGAGAACAGCTTCTTGCGGCCGTAGATGTCGCCGAGTTTGCCGTAGAGCGGAGTGACGATCGTCGCAGTGATCAGGTAGGCGGTCGTCGCCCAGGCCTGGTGCTCCAGGCCCTTGAGGTCGTCGGCGATCGTGCGGATCGCCGTGGAGACCACGGTCTGGTCCAGCGCGGCCAGGAACATCCCCATCATCAGCCCGGTCAGGATCGTCACGATCTGCCGGTGACTGAGGGGTCCGCCGACCGTGGCAGTGCTATCCGGAGCCCCTGGGATGGCTGGGGCCGGCTCGGAGGGCTGACTGGTGCTCATGAATCCGTCCTTCGGGTCTTGTCCATGAGATCGGCGTCGAGCTCGGCAGCGAAGCGTTGGAGGTGGTGGGAGAAGGTCTCGATGTCTGCGGGGCTCCATTGCACGAGGAGGCCACGCAACCAACGATCGCGGCCGTTCCTGATCGCGACGAGCAGCTCCTCCCCCGCCGGCGTCAGCGACAGGGCTTGCGCGCGACCATCGTCGGGGTCGGGTCCCCGGGCGATGAGACTCAGATCGACCAGGGCCGCTACCTGACGGCTGACGGTCGACACCTCGGCGTGGATCCGGGGCGCCAGCTCACTGAGCCGCAGCGGCCCATCCTTGAGCTGGAAGAGCAAGGGGTACGCCGACGTGTCGACGTCCGGGTGTCGGCGAGGCGCATGATCGCGCACCGCATGGAGCAGCTTGACGACCCGGATCAGGTCGTCGCCCAGGACCGCCGTCGCTTCCGACGACTCGCCCTTGTCCGGACTCGACATAGAACACCTCGCTGACAGTTGCTTGCAACATGCAACTGTAACGGCCGGGGCCCAAGGCGGCGTCAATCCTGAGGGTCAGTCGTCGAGCTCCTGCTGCCCCCAGGGCGCGCCGTACTCGGTCAGCAGATCTAGGAACGGCACGGCGTCGAAGGCTTCCGGGCCGAGCACTCCGGCACCCGACCAGGTGCCGCGCGCGAGCAGTTCCAGCGCGACGACCGGGTTGACCGCGGTCTGCCAGACGACGCACTGGTGGCCGTACTCGTCCATCGCCCACTCGTTGTCGACCACGTGATAGAGGTACGTCGAACGTGGCCCGGTCGCGTTCCCGTCGGCGTTCTTGCCGGTCCCGGTGACCCACAGCCCGGCGCAGGTCTTGCCCTTCATCAGGGGACCAAGCTCGGCCGGGTTGGGCAGGCAGGCCGCCACCACGTCGCGCGGGGACACCTCCACACCACTAACGTTGACCTTGTCAGTGGAGTCCAGCCCGAGCTTGTGCAGCACCTTGAGCTCCTCGATGACATCGTCGCCGAGGCCGTACTTGAAGGTGGCCCGACCGCAGTCCACCCAGCGCGGCATCAGCAGCACCTCCTCGTGCTCGACGTTGACGCACTCGACCGGGCCGATCCCCTCGGGGAAGTCGAAGACTTCCGGCTCAGAGAACGGCGGCGTGGTGAACCAGCCACCGTCGACCTCGGCGCGGGCCCTCTCGTAGATCACCGGCGGGTTCAGGCACTCCTCGATCGTGGTCCAGATGGAGAACGACGGCGCGAAGTCGTATCCGTCCACGGTCAGGTTGGCGCCGTCCCGGACGCCCAGCTCCTCGATCTCGCTGAACAGGTGGTCCGCGGCGTACCGCGCGAAGACGTCCGACAGCCCCGGCTCCACACCGATCCCGACCAGGGCCAGCCGACCCGCAGACTCCCACTCGCCCGCCACGGCGAACTGCTCGTCACCGAGCTTCACACCGGTCTTGGCGTACGGCGCGTCCGGGTGCGGGCGCGACAGCGACATCGCCATGTCGAGGTAGTGCGCCCCTGCGGCCGCGGCCCCTTCGAAGATCGGCATCACGAACCGCGGGTCGACGGCATTCATCACGTGGGTGATCTCGTGCTCGCGGCACAAAGCCGCCACCGAGTCGGCCGACGAGGCATCGATCTGCGCGCCGACGTACCGCTCGTCGACCTCGGCCGCCCGCCTCGCGCTGGCCTCGGCGTAGTCGGCGATCACGATCTGCTCGAAGAAGTCGCGCCGCGCCGCAATGGCGGCGAACGCGGACCCAACGCCCCCGGCGCCGACCAGAAGAATCCTCATGATGTCCTTTCGGTGATCGAGCTTGTCGAGATCTTGGTGATCGAGCTGTGGTCTGCGATTCACTCCCCGATGTAGTGCATCACGTGCTTGAGGCGGGTGTAGTCCTCGAAACCGTAAGCCGACAGGTCCTTGCCGTACCCCGAGTGCTTGAAGCCACCGTGCGGCATCTCGGAGAGGAAGGGGATGTGGGTGTTGACCCACACGCAGCCGAAGTCGAGCCGCTTGGAGACCCGCATCGCCCGACCATGATCCTTGGTCCAGACACTTGAGGCCAGGGCGTACTTAACGCCGTTGGCCCAGCGCAGCGCCTCGGCCTCGTCGGTGAACCGCTGCACGGTGATGACGGGGCCGAAGATCTCGTCCTGGATCTGCTCGTCGTCCTGGCGCAAGCCCGAGAGCACGGTCGGCTCGTAGAAGTAGCCGGCCTCCCCCTGCTGGCGGCCGCCGGCGCTCAGCGTCGCGTGGTCGGGCAGCCGGTCCACCATCCCAGCGACGTGGGCGAGCTGGTTGGCGTTGTTGATCGGTCCGTAGAGGACGTCCTCGTCGTCGGGCATCCCGGTCTTGATGCCCTTGGCCGTCTCGGTCAGCGCCGCGACGAAGTCGTCGTGTACGCCGGGACCGGCGAGCACCCGGGTGGCCGCCGTACAGTCCTGGCCGGCGTTGAAGTAGCCGGCCTCGGCGATCTTGGCCGCCGCCTTCTCGATATCGGCGTCATCGAAGACGATCACCGGCGCCTTGCCGCCGAGCTCGAGGTGGACGCGCTTGAGGTCTGCAGCCGCAGACTTGGCGACCTCCATGCCAGCCCGGACCGAGCCGGTGATCGAGACCATCTGCGGCGTCGGGTGCTCGACCAGCGCCCGGCCGGTGTCCCGGTCGCCGCAGACGATGTTGAGTACCCCGGGCGGCAGGAACTCCTGGCACAGCTCGCCGAGCAGCGTGGAGCTGGCCGGGGTGGTGTCGCTGGGCTTGAGCACGATGGTGTTGCCGGCCGCCAGGGCCGGCGCGATCTTCCAGATCATCATCATCAGCGGATAGTTCCAGGGCGTGACCTGGCCGATCACGCCGACCGGCTCGCGTCGTACGTAGGAGGTGTGGTCGGCGAGATACTCCCCCGCCGACTTGCCCTCGAGGATCCGTGCGGCGCCGGCGAAGAAGCGGAAGTGGTCCGAGGCGTACGGCATCTCCTCCGACATCGTCAGCGCGATCGGCTTGCCGGTGTCGGCCGACTCGACCTTGCAGATCTCCTCCCCGCGCGACTCGATCGCGTCCGCGATCCGCAGCAGCGCCCGGGCCCGGTCCTGTGGCGTGGTCTCCCCCCACTGCTCGAACGCCTTGTCGGCCGCCTGGTAGGCCCGGTCGACGTCCTCGGCCCCAGACTTCGGGGCCTGCGCGTAGGTCTTGCCGGTCGTCGGGTCCACCACGTCGTAGGTCTGCCCCGAAACGGAGTCAACGAGCTCACCGTTGATGACATTGCGGAAGATCTGGTCGGCCATGCTCAGGACCCTATCGGCGCAGCAACCGAATCTGTAGGGGTAGCCCCGTTTGACAACCGATTCCTCTTCCAATCGGGCCCGCAACCGTCCGGAAGGTCAGTCAGTCAGTCAGTCAGTCAGTCAGTCAGTCAGCCCTACACCGCTCACCTGTGGCGGTCGATCAGGCTGCGGCGCGGTGCACCAGGCGCTCAGGGCGGTGTCCTCGAGCGCAGGCGAGCGTGTCGACCAGAGCTGCTCGGACCTCGTCGGGGTGGTGCATCACCTCGTCCCATTCGAAGCGCAGCACCAGCCAGCCCGCGCGAACCATGGAGGTGTAGCGGCGTACGTCGCGGCGGAATCCGTCGCGACCGCCGGTGGTGCTCCCAGGACTCCGCCTCGATGATCAGACCGGCGACGAGATCGGCCAGGTCGACCCTGCCCAACACGACCAGGTCCCCTGCGTCGCGGGTGCCGATCGTCAGCTGCGGTTCGACCTGCAACCCGGGCACCTCCAGGGCAATGGCTCTCAGCACGGACTCGAACGGGTTGGCTGCGCGGCCGTCGGCTGCCTCGGCGACGCGGACCGTCTTGCGCCGCCCGGTGCGCAACGAGGCTGCGGCTGCCGCGGCCAACTCGCCCTGCGTCACGAGTCCCGAGCGCAGGGCGGAATCGGCCACCGACAGCGCCTCGTCGAACGGCAGATCGCGGGCGCAGTCGATGACGGTGCGGACCGGCGCAGTGCACTGAGGCTCCAGTTCGCGCTCGGTGAGCAGGGCCCGGTGCAAGGTGATGCCGTCGTGGTGCTGACGCGCGATTCGTCGAGTGCTGGGCACCGTCACCATAGGTTGTGGCGGCGGGAGCTTCACCGGCCAGCCGAGATGCAGGGCAGCAGTGAGGTGGCTCGTACCCCGCCGGTGCGCGCGAGAGCCCGGTCGACGTCTTGCAGGTGCGGCAGCGCGCAGACTCCGCGACGCAGGCACTCGACCTCCCCGCTGCGCAGCGCCTTGCGGACGGCCTTCCGCGAGGTGATCCTCTGCAGCATCGCGCGTTCGGGTACGCCTCCCAGCTGACCCAGCACCACGGCCACATCCATCTTGGCAGCCTTACACAGCTCGCAGTTGCGAGCCGTGCGTTATCCACAGGGTCCCCAAACGTACAAAGTTGGGCGCCATCTGGGGCATCTGGGGCGCTATTCTCGTCGAACTTTGTACGTTTGGGGCCGGTCGCGGGCGACGGCGTGGACATCCCCCGGGCGCTCACAACCGGAGGCCCGGTCCTACGAATTCAGCCGTCCCCGGCATCACACACCGTTGGATCCGCTTGCTCTCCTGCCATCGAGGCGCGAGAATCGTTACTTACCCGCCCAGGAGGTTCAACTCATGACGACCCACCACGACAGCGAATGGCTGCA
>JBBPYJ010000161.1:0-3900 GCA_038200025.1 Propionibacteriales bacterium
CACGTCGTCGGCGTCCGCAGCGCTGCGCACGAAGCTCAGGGCGATGAAGTCGACGCCCTTGCGCAGCGCCCAGCGCAGGTCCTCGACGTCCTTCTCGGACAGCGCGGGCACCGACACGGCCACGCCGGGCAGGTTGATGCCCTTGTTGTTGCTGACCTTGCCGGCGGTGATCACCTTGGTGGTGACGTCGGTGTCGGTCACCGCAGTGACCTCCAGACGCACCTTGCCGTCGTCGATCAGGATCGGGTCGCCCACCGAGACATCGCCCGGCAGACCCTTGTACGTCGTGCCGCAGGCCATCGCGTCGCCGGGAACGTCGCGGATCGTGATGGTCCACTCCTGATCCCGCTCCAGGAGCACGGGCCCGTCGGCGAAGGTCTCCAGCCGGATCTTCGGACCCTGGAGGTCGGCGAAGATCGCCACTCCGTGACCGGTGGCATCGGAGGCCTCCCGCACCAGTCGATAGGCCTCGGCATGGTCTGCGTGCGCCCCGTGACTCATGTTGAGCCGGGCCACATCCATCCCCGCATCGACCAGCTCTCGGATGCCGGCCGGCGTCGACACGGCAGGACCCAGGGTGCACACGATCTTCGCTCTCCGCACGGCGGGATCTTATCCCGTGTTGGATCGTTCCAAGAATCCCCCTCCCACTGCCCCTCCCCGCTGACCAGGCACTCGTGCGCACAGAATTCGGGCCGAGCAGGCACTAGTGCTCACATGATTTCAGGCGAGCAGGCACTTGTGAGCACACCAATGAGGGTGAGCGGGCACTTGTGATCACGTGCTACGCGCCGAGCGGGCACGAGAGGCGGCTGGTGAGCCGTGACATGCCGGTCCACAACGAAGTTCGTGGGTGCACGACTGCCCGGTCACCCTGATCCATGGGCGCACGAGTGCCTGGTCACCCTGTTTGGTGTGGGCTTGAGTGACTGGTCACCCAAATTCCCTGATTCGCGGTGGGTCAGACGGCGAGGGATCGGGTGGTGGGGGCGATAGGGGTGGGCAGGGTGGTCGAGCCGGTCAGGTAGGTGTCGACCGCCGCTGCCGCCGCGCGCCCTTCGGCGATCGCCCAGACGATCAGCGACTGACCTCGACCGGCATCACCGGCGGCGAAGACGCCGTCCACATCGGTGGCGTAGGAACTGTCGCGGGCCACGTTGCCGCGCTCGTCCAGGCTCACCCCGAGCTGCGTCAGGAGTCCAGGGCGCTCGGGCCCGGTGAAGCCCATCGCGAGGAGCACCAGCTGTGCTTCGATCTCCCGCTCGCTGCCCTCGATCGGCTTGAACGAGCCGTCCACCTCGACCAGCCGGAGCGCACGGACCCGGCCCTCGGAGTCCCCGAGGAACTCCTGGGTCGACACCGCGTACATTCGCCTTCCCCCCTCCTCGTGCGCCGAGGAGACCCGGAAGGTCATCGGGTACGCCGGCCACGGCTGACCGGCTGGTCGGATGGTCGGGGGCTCGGCCAGAATCTCGAGCTGAGTGACACTGGCCGCACCCTGGCGGTGCGAGGTGCCCAGGCAGTCCGCCCCGGTGTCACCGCCACCGATGATCACCACGTGCTTGTCGGTGGCGGTGATCTGGCCCTCGACCTGCTCGCCCAACGCGGCCCGGTTGCCCTGCGGGAGGAACTCCATGGCCTGGTGGATGCCGCCGAGATCGCGCCCGGTCATCGGCAGGTCGCGCCCGACGGTGGAGCCGGTAGCGATGACCACAGCGTCGTACCGCTCGCGCAGTTTGTCCCCGGTCAGAGTCGGCCCGCCGACGTCGACGCCGGCCCGGAAGACGGTACCTTCGCGGCGCATCTGGTCCAGGCGCCGGTCCAGGTGCTTCTTCTCCATCTTGAACTCGGGGATGCCGTAGCGCAGCAACCCGCCGATCTTGTCCGCACGCTCGTAGACCGCGACCGTATGCCCGGCCCGGGTCAGCTGCTGGGCCGCGGCCAGGCCCGAGGGGCCCGAGCCGACCACCGCAACGGTCTTGCCCGACAGCCACTCCGGTGGCTGGGGCCGCACGAAGCCCGAGGACCAGGCCCGGTCGATGATCGCGACCTCGACGTTCTTGATCGTCACCGGCTCGGCGTTGATGCCCAGCACACACGCGGTCTCACACGGGGCCGGACACAGCCGCCCGGTGAACTCCGGGAAGTTGTTGGTCGCGTGCAGGCGCTCGATCGCACCATCCCAGTCGTCGCGCCAGACCAGGTCGTTCCACTCCGGGATGATGTTGCCCAACGGGCAGGCCTGGTGGCAGAACGGGATGCCGCAGTCCATGCAGCGACCCGCCTGCGGGGCGATGATCGGCAGCAGGGCCCGCCCGATGCCGTCGGGGTAGACCTCCTCCCAGTCGTTGATCCGCTCCTCGACAGGGCGGCGCGGGGGCTGCTGGCGATCGGTCTTCAAGAAGCCCTTGGGGTCAGCCATGGAGCACCTCCATAATCTTGGCGTCGGCTTGGGTTTGGTCCAGCCCGTCGGCCAGCGCCCGCTCGCGGGCGTGCACCACCCGCTGGTAGTCGCGCGGCATCACCAGCGTGAAGCGGGCCAGCGATGCGGCCCAGTCGGCCAGCAGCTCCTTGGCAACCACGGAGCCGGTCTCCTCGCCGTGTCGTTGCACGAAGTCGCGCAGCTCCTCGACCTTCTCCGCCTCGACCGGCCCCAGATCGACCAGCTCGCGGTTCACCCGGCCCGGATCCAGGTCCAGCACGAAGGCGTAGCCGCCCGACATCCCGGCCGCGAAGTTGCGGCCGGTGGGCCCCAGGACGACGGCTCGACCGCCGGTCATGTATTCGCAGCCGTGATCGCCGACGCCCTCGACCACCGCGGTGACCCCGGAGTTGCGCACGCAGAACCGCTCCCCCACCTGCCCGCGCAGGAAGATCTGGCCGCTGGTGCCGCCGTACCCGATGACGTTGCCGGCGATGATCTGATCGGCCGCGTCGAAGGTGGCGTTGCGGTCCGGGCGGACCACGATCGTGGCGCCGCACAGGCCCTTGCCGACATAGTCGTTGGCGTCGCCCTCGAGTCGCAGCGTCACCCCGCGCGGCACGAAGGCACCGAACGACTGACCGGCGGATCCGGTGAAGGTGATGTCGATAGTGCCGTCGGGCAACCCCTCGCCGTGGTAGCGCTTGGTCACCTCGTGACCCAGCATCGTGCCGACGGTGCGATTGACGTTGCGTACGGCGAGTTGGGCGCGCACCGGCTCACCGGACTCCAGTGCCGGGGCAGCCAGCCGCACCAGCTCGTGGTCCAGTGCCCGTTCCAGCCCGTGGTCCTGGGTCTGGGTGCAGTGCCTGGTCTGGCCCGCGAACTGACCGAAGTCGCCGTCGGTGGCCGGCATATGCAGGATCGGCGTCAGGTCGAGGCCGTCGGTCTTCCAGTGGCTGATCGCCGGTGCGACGTCCAGGACGTCGGCCTGCCCGACCGCCTCTTCGAGCGTGCGGAAGCCCAGAGCGGCGAGCTGCTCGCGGACCTCCTCGGCGATGTACTCGAAGAAGGTGACCAGGAACTCGGGCTTGCCGCTGAACCGCTCGCGCAGCACCGGGTTCTGGGTGGCCACGCCGACCGGGCAGGTGTCGAGGTGGCAGACCCGCATCATGATGCAGCCCGAGACCACCAGCGGGGCGGAGGCGAAGCCGAACTCCTCAGCCCCCAGCAGCGCCGCGACAATCACGTCGCGGCCGGTCTTCAGCTGGCCGTCGGTCTGCACCACGATCCGGTCCCGCAGGCCGTTGAGCAGCAGCGTCTGCTGGGTCTCGGCCAGGCCCAGCTCCCACGGTCCGCCCGCGTGCTTGAGCGAGGTCAGCGGCGCGGCGCCGGTGCCGCCGTCGTGCCCGGAGATCAGCACCACGTCGGCGTGCGCCTTGGAGACCCCGGCCGCGACGGTGCCGACGCCGACCTCG
>JBBPYJ010000162.1:0-22739 GCA_038200025.1 Propionibacteriales bacterium
GGGTCCCGTAGAAGGGACGAAACCTTGCCCCTTACAACCGGACCCGCAACCAGCGGATCAGCGCGCTGCGGGCACGGGCCGAACGAGCCAACGCGGTACTCAAACGCACCTGGAAAACACTCGAACCCATCACCTTGGACCCCTGGCGCGTCGGCGCCATCACCGCCGCCGCCCTGGTCCAGCCCCCGTGCGCATCCTCCCCGTCGCTGTGCTTGGCACCCAGGCCATCGCCATCGCCACCGTCATCGCCGTCTACGGGCTGTTCATGACCCCCCCTCGGCTGGGGCTGGGCCGCATTCGTGTGGGGCTACGCCATCGTCTGGGCCCTCGCCAGCGACCGCGTCAAACTGCTTGACTACCGCATCCTCGACCCCCCGCGGAGCACCGCTGATGTCGGCACACGGCACCAGGACGACCACCCCACAGGACCAGCCGGTCCGTGTCCTCAATCCGCAACCCGGACTCGGCCGGATGGGCGCCAACCTGGCAGGCGGGCACGACGAAGTCCTTAGGATGCTCGCCCTTGAGGGGACCCGGAACCTGGCAAACCTGGACTTGACCCCGTGGACTGGGGCGATTGTCGGCACGTGGCCGACGACGATGCGCCTCGTGGAGCCTCCGCAGGGCCAGAGCATGAAAGCGAAGTACCCCCAACGGGATTCGAACCCGTGCTACCGCCGTGAAAGGGCGACGTCCTAGGCCGCTAGACGATGGGGGCCTGCCTCGCATCGCAGCGCGGCAGGCCCAGCATAGGGCGCGCGAGGACGGGCCTCCAAACCCCCCGCGAACCCCCAGCCAGCAGGACGTCCTGACCGATTCCACAGCCCCTGACCTGCTCCGGTATGGTGTGCTGCGCCCGCTCGGTGAACACCGGCGAGCACGGCCAGGTAGCTCAGTTGGTACGAGCGTCCGACTGAAAATCGGAAGGTCGGCGGTTCGACCCCGCCCCTGGCCACCAGATCTCCTACTGGCTCGCGAGCGGCGAGAATCGTCAGGTCGGTAAGGGTCGGCGGGCCAGCACGTAGAGGCGGTCGGTCTCGACCTCACCGGCCAGCGGTCCCCGGTGATACCACTCGATGTCGGTCAGCCCGGCGGCCCGGATCGCGTCGAGGACCTGAGCCGGATCATGAAGGACGAAGTCCACGTCGACCGACTGTTCCCACCACTCCTCCACGTGATGGATCTCGGTGCCGGTGTGCAGCGCCAGCGCGAGCCAACCGCCGCCGCGCAGCACCCGTGCGAGCCCAGCGATGGTGGGCGCCAGCTCCGAGCCGGCCAGGTGCACCAGCGAATACCACGCGGTGATGGCCGACCAGCCGTCCGCGGTCCGGGGCCGCATCAGTCCAGCGAGATCCCCGACCTCGAACTCGACCTCCGGCCACCGACGCCGAGCCTGCTCGACCATCGCCGGTGAGAGATCCTGCCCCCGAACGGTCGCCCCCGGCGCCCCGGCGGCCAGGTAGCCGGCCACCTGGCCCGGGCCGGTGCCGACGTCGACGATGTGCGCGTCTCGGGCACCGTTCTGAGCAAGCGCGGCCACCCGATCCAGCAGCCAGCGGTCGAAAGACTTGCGGGCCAGCTCATCGCTGAGCTGGTCGGCATAGACCCCGGCCACCGCGTCGTACGCCGCCACGACCTTGTCGTTGCGAGCCGCCGCACCATCGGCCAGCTCTCCTTCGCGATCGGGTCCCGAACCGGTCCCGGTGACAGCCCCCGGCTCGGCACCTTCTGGAATTGGACCGAGCCGGTGGGCCCACCGCGCATCCTGCTGACCGGGCCGACGTTCCAGCTCGCGCACCAGCGGCGTCTCGGACTCCGCCGTCTGGTGCAGGGCCATCTCCCGCAGAGCCTCCTCGACCGCCCCGCGGTCAGCGAACGCGTGCAGCCGCTCGGTGCGGGTCTTCAGCTCGCCCGGTGCCTGCGGTCCACGCAGGAGCAGCACCGTCAGCAGCGCCCGGTGGTCTTCGCAGAGGCTCAGCTGCTCGTCCAGGAGCTGGTGATACTTCAGGGTGCGCGGCCCCCGGTCGGCCCACACCACCCGGATCAGCCCCCGGTCCTTGAGCGACTTCAGTCGCGTCTGCAGCTCTTTCTCGTCGTAGTCCACGACCGGGTCGCGGCTGCTGGTCTGGTTGCACGCCGTCCGCACGGCGTTGAGGCTCATCGGGTAGGACGCCGGGACCGTGCGCTGCTTCTCCAGCAGCGCACCGAGGATGCGCTGGTCCATCGGATCGAGCTCGTGCATGAGCAAGACCCTATCCAGTCCCCCACTCTCGGCCGGGCCCCGTCGGTCCCCACCCCGATCCCGCCCACCCGCCATAGTGGACCGGTGCCCGCCTCCTTGCCGCTGACCTGCAAATTCGAGGTGGTCGCGCGGCACCGACCGATCTCGTTGCTCTCGGCCGCCGCACCGATCCTCGAGGTGGGGGTCGGTGCTGATGTGGCGGGGACTCCCATGCCGCAGGTGGCGCCGTACGCCGCGCTGCTCGTCGAGGTCGACCCCACGAGCCGCCGCGCGGAGCTGACGCTGGCGTCCGGCGGCACCCGCCTCACGGGTTGGTACGACGCCACCTCCGGCCGAGTCGGCCTGCGTGTGGAGGAGGCCAGCGGGTCAGCCGAGCCCAGCGAGCACACGAGCCGACGTTGGAGCCGGACCCGACCCCCCGACCGGCTCGCGCTGACCCTGACCGGATCGCACCTGACGATCTTCACAGGCCAGCAGGACGAGTGGACCGCGCGGGGCCGAGTCGACCTGCGGGACCGGATCGACGTCCGCGACGAAGACTTCAGCGCCGCCCTGACCGCCACTGCGACCGGAGTAACCACAGCCCGGTGCGGCGCCTTCGGACAGCTCGGGCTCCGCGACATCAGGTTCGTCACCGACGTAGGCGGCACCCCGATCCGCGAGGATGGCGACTGGCTGCTGACCGCGACAAACGCTGGCCCCGGGTTCTTCGACGCTGCGCACACCGGAGTCTGGCGGCTGTCCGCCGACCTTCGGCGACTCAGCCACACGGCCGATCTCTTCTTCCGCCGCCCGGACCGACCCGGGGTGTTCGCCGACCACGCCACCCACCTGGTCCGCACCGACGCGGGCTGGCTGGTGGCGACCAGCACCTGGGGCGACTTCGACCTCTCCACCCCGGCGGCCCGCCGACAGGCGACCGTGGGAGTCACGCTGGTCGAGACCGACGCCGACCTGTTGGGCGGGACCCACGTCCTGAACACCCGGCCGCTCACACTCCCCACGGACGGCCTGAAGTCCGTGGCCGTCTGGGATCCGCACCTGGTCAACGACGGCCAGCAGTGGCTGGTCGGCTTCGTCAGCGCTCGCAAGTTCTTCCGCTTCCACCCGGCCCTGGCCGCCGGCCGCGACCTGGACTCACTCACCCTGGTCGCCGCTAGCGCAGACCGACGCGCCACCGAAGGCACCACCCTGGTCCCGCCCGGCAACGACGGCGAGGGATGGCTGGTGCTGGCCAGCGACGGTCGTGACGGACGACGCGGCGAACGCAAGAACTACCCGGTCTTCGACCTCGCGATGTGCCAGGTCGGTGAGCTCGACGCGGCGTACCCCAGCAACCTGCCCTGGCCGAGCGTCGCCCGCGACGCCAACGACGACGGGGATGGCTGGCTGATGGTCGGATTCGACGGCACCTCGGCCGGCGGCGCACTCCTCGGCTACGGCACCCACGGGGACGTGATCGTCCAGCGCGGGGTCCTCAGTCGGTGACGGCCAACAGCGGGCGGATCGCCTGCCTGGCCTGATGGATGCGCGACTTCACGGTGCCGAGCGGGATCTCCAGCAGGTCGGCGATGTCGGCGTACTCCAACCCCTGCACATCGCGCAGGACCAACGCCTCCACGAGGCCCGGATGGGTCGCTCCGACCACTTCCAGCGCGTCCAGCAGATCCAGCCGCGAGCCCGCGATCACGCTGGTGGTGCGCGGGTCGGCATGGATCGGCAGCTCGTCGGAGCAGCGCTCGCGGGCCCGCCGCTTCAGGGAGCGGTACGTCGTCCGCGCACTGTTCGAAGCGACCGCGTGCAGCCAGGTGGTGAACCGCGAGCGACCCGCGAACCCGCCGATCTTGGTGGCCACCAGCAGCATCGCGTCCTGGGCGGCCTCCTCGGCGTCCTGGGGATGCAACAGCATCCGACCGCAGATCCGCTGGACCCGCGGTTCCACCAATCCGAGCAGGCGTTCCAGGGCGGCACTGTCGCCCGCCGAAGCCCGGTGCGCGAGCGCGTCCAGGTCCGTGTCGTCCCCCGTCAACTGCATCCGCCCATCCATAGGTTTGAACCCGTGTGCTGTGCGGCACAATACCCAGAGTGTCCCTGCCCGAATGCCTCGGTCGGCTGCGACGAGTCGACCGGCTGGGCGTCGGGGGGTTCGCCACGGTCTGGCTCTACCGCGACGACGAGCTCGATTCTGACGTGGCGGTCAAGGCACTCGCCGACAACTGGGCGCAACGTCTCGACATCCGCGAGCGATTCCTCGAGGAGGCCCGGATCCTGCGCCGGGCCGACTCCGACCACGTGGTCCGGGTCTACGACATCGGCGAGGTCGACCAGACACCGTACTTCGTGATGACCTACGCCGACCAGGGGTCGCTGGCCCAGCTCCTCGAACCGGGCATCCCTATCGACCCCGAGCGGGTAGTGGAGCTGATGCGGCAGGCCAGCGACGGGATCGGCGTCCTGCACGCGCACGGGGTGATCCACCGTGACATCAAACCGCCCAACCTGCTGTTGCGCGGCACCCAGGACGGCGGTCAGCAGCTGCTGGTGGCCGACCTCGGGGTCGCCAAGGCGGTGCTGCACGCCAGTGGGCTGACCCAGGTCGTCGGCACCCCCGCCTACATGGCGCCCGAGCAGGCCGCCGGTCTCGGCATCGACTCGCGCGCTGACATCCACGCGCTCGGCGCCGTCGCCTATCACCTGCTGACCGGCAACCAGGTCCGCGAGGGCGGCTTCGCGGGGCTCGCCGACGCGTGCCTGCCGCCGCCTCCTTCTACGGTGGCCGCGGTGCCGCAGGAGTTGGACGCCGTGGTCCTGAAGGCGCTCGCGCACGATCCGGACGACCGCTACGCCGAGATCGGGCAGTTCGCCGATGCGCTCGAGGCAGCCCTGCACGGACCGCCCTCCGAGAGCGCGTCCGCTCCAGGGTCTGCGTCGCCCGTGTCGCCCGCGTCGCCCGCGTCGCCCTGGGTGCTGGCTGCGGTCGTCATGCTGGTGCTGGCGCTCAGCTTCGCCGCGGCGTACATCGTGGTGTCCCAACTGAAGTGATCAGATCCAGTCGCTGGTCCGACGAGGCCGCAGCCGGGAGCGCTAGCCTGCAGGGGTGCCACCTCCCACACCCGACATCTTCGAACTCGAGCACGAGCAGGTCGTTTTCTGCAACGACCCCGCCTCGGGCCTGCGCGCGATCGTGGCCATCCACTCCACCGCCCTGGGGCCGGGGCTGGGAGGCACCCGCTTCTACCCCTTCGCCTCCACCGACGCCGCGCTGAGCGACGTGCTGGCGCTGTCTCGCGGGATGACCTACAAGGCCGCACTGGCGGGCCTGGACCTCGGCGGCGGCAAGGCCGTGATCATCGGCGATCCCAGGACCGACAAGACCGAGGCGCTGCTGCGTGCCTACGGGCGTTTCGTGCAGTCGCTCAACGGGCGCTACTTCACCGCCTGCGACGTTGGCACCTACTCCGCAGACATGGACATCGTGGCCCGCGAGTGTCGCTTCGTCACCGGGCGGACCACCGCGCACGGCGGGGCGGGCGACTCCTCGGTGCTCACGGCGTACGGCGTGTTCCAGGGCATGCGGGCCGCCGCCGAAGTGGCCTGGGGTCAGCCCACGCTGGCCGGGCGAACCGTCGGGGTGGCCGGTGTCGGCAAGGTCGGCCATCACCTGGTGGGCTTGCTCCAAGCGGACGGCGCCGCAGTGGTCGCGACCGACGTCTCGGCGGATGCGGTGGCTCGGGTCCGGGCCGAGCACGAGGGTGTCCGCGTGGTCGACTCGACCGACGAGCTCGTCGCCACCGAGCTGGACGTCTATGCCCCGTGCGCGCTGGGCGGGGCGCTGACCGACGAGGTGGTCGAGGTGCTGTCCGCGAAGATCGTCTGCGGCGCCGCCAACAACCAGCTCGCCCATCCGGGGGTGGAGAAGGCGCTCGCGGCGCGCGGAGTGCTCTACGCCCCCGACTACTGCGTGAACTCCGGCGGGCTGATCCAGGTCGCCGACGAGCTGGACGGCTTCAACTTCGAGCGCGCCGAACAGCGGGCGGCCCAGATCTTCGAGACCACCCGGGCGGTGTTCGCCCTGGCGTCAGCCGACGGGGTCGCCCCAGCCATCGCGGCCGACAGGCTGGCCGAACGACGGATCGCCGACGTGGGTCGACTCAGGTCCCTCTGGCTGCCCTGAAGGTCGCCTGAGCCCTGCGAGGGTTGGGTCAGTCGCGACGGGGAGAATCGGCGTACGCCGACCACTCGTCCTCGTCCGGTGTCTCCACCGGCGCCGGGGAATCCGGGGTTTTCACATCGTCGCCGTGCAACTCGCGTGCCAACGCTCCGAGATCAGTCTCGTGAGTGCGGTACTTCAGGTCGCGAGCGACCTTCGTCTGCTTGGCTTTAGCTCGGCCGCGCCCCATAGGGTCGACCCCCTCACACACTCGGCCGGGGTGCAGAGCACCGCCCGGTCTGACCGGTTTCTATCGTGGGGGTAACGCTACCCGCTCACTGGCTGTTCCGCACACTTGCCATCCAGATCTTCACCCTGATCTGTGCCTGCGGGGCTCACCAGCCCGGATGCTGACCCACCATCGACACCCGACCGCCGGCGTTCGCGGCCGAACCCACGACGTCCGACAGCGTGCTGACCTCGCCGGCCACCCACGCCTGGATCCCGTGGGTCGCCAGGATCGCGACCGCTCGATCGGCGTCCCCGGCGTCCATCAGCGCCACCATCCCCACCCCGAGGTTCAGGGTCTGCTCCAGGTCGGGCACCGGTACGTCGCCCACCTGCCGGACGAGATCGAAGATCGGCGCCGGGGTCCAGGAGGAACGGTCCACCGTGGCGGTCAGCTCGACCGGCAGCACCCGCTCGAGGTTGGCGGCCAACCCGCCGCCGGTGATGTGGGCCATCGCGTGGGTGAACGTCCCGGCAGCCAGCTCCAGGCAGGCCTTGGCGTAGATCCGGGTCGGCTCGAGGAGCTCCTCGCCCAGCGTCCGACCGAGCTCGTCGACGTGGCGGTCCAACGCCCAACCGGCGCCACCGCTCTCGGTTGGACCCAACAGCACGTGCCGGACCAGCGAATAGCCGTTCGAATGCAGCCCGGAGGCCTTCATCGCCACCACCACGTCACCGGGGCGCACCCGGCCGGGGCCGAGCAGGTCGTTGGCCTCGACCACGCCGGTGGTGGAGCCGGCGACGTCGTACTCGTGAGGATCCAACAGTCCGGGGTGCTCGGCGGTCTCGCCCCCCAACAGCGCACAGCCAGCCACGACGCAGGCGTCCGCGATGCCCTTGACGATGGCCGCGATCCGCTCCGGAGAGACCCGGCCGGTCGCGATGTAGTCGGTCATGAAGAGGGGTTCGGCACCGCAGGCGACCAGATCGTCCACCAACATCCCGACCAGGTCGAAGCCGATCGTGTCGTGCTTGTCCATCGCCTGGGCGACCGCGACCTTGGTGCCGACGCCGTCGGCCGAGGTCGCCAACAGTGGGCGCTCGTAGCCCTTCAGCGCGCTGGCGTCGAAGAGACCCGCGAAGCCACCGATCCCGCCGATCATCTCGGGACGCCGGGCTCTTTCGATCGAGCCCTTCATCAGCTGTACGGCGCGGTCGCCGGCCTCGATGGAGACCCCGGCCGCCTCGTAGGCGCTCTGGGGGCGGGACTTGTCGTCGGCACTCACAGCGCGTGGACTCCTCAGTTGGTGGTCGGCCAATTCAGGTCAAGCCTGGATGGGAGGTCAGGGATTGTTCAGCACCGGCAACGCCTTGCCCAGCAGCGGCGACTTCAACGAGGTCTCCAGTAGGTGCTTGCCCAGCAGGGACTCGTCGGGCAGCTCGATCGGGTAGTTCCCGGTGAAGCACGCAGCACACAGGTTGTCGGCGGGCTGACCGGTCGCCTCGACCATCGCGTCGATGTCGATGTAGCCCAGCGAGTCGGCGCCGACGCTGGCGGCGATCTCGTCGACCTCGAGCCCGTTGGCGATCAGCTCGGCGCGGGTGGCGAAGTCGATGCCGTAGAAGCACGGCCACTTCACCGGCGGGCTGGAGATCCGCACGTGCACCTCGCGGGCGCCGGCCTCCCGCAGCAACCGGACCTGGGCACGCTGGGTGTTGCCGCGCACGATCGAGTCGTCGACGACCACGATCCGCTTGCCGCGGATCATGTGGTCCAGGGCGTTGAGCTTCAGCCGGATGCCGAGCTGGCGCAGGGTCTGGCTGGGCTGGATGAAGGTGCGCCCGACGTAGGCGTTCTTCACGAACCCCTGACCGAACGGGATCCCGCTCTCCTCGGCGTATCCGGCCGCCGCGGGGGTACCGGACTCGGGGACCGGCATCACCAGGTCGGCCTCGACCGGGAACTCCCGGGCCAGTCGGCGTCCCATCTCCACGCGGGCTTCGTGGACATTGCGGCCGGCGATCCGGGCATCGGGACGGGCCAGGTAGACGTACTCGAACACGCAGCCCTTCGGCTCCGGGACCGCGAAGTGGTGCGACCGCAGACCCTGCTCGTCGATCACCAGCAGCTCGCCGGGCTCGACCTCGCGGACCACGCTGGCGCCGATGGTGGCCAACGCCGCGTCCTCACTGGCGACCACCCAGCCACGATCCAGGCGGCCCAGCACCAGCGGGCGGTTGCCGTGCCGGTCGCGGGCGGCGTACAGCGTGCCCTCGTTCATCCACACCATGGAGAAGGACCCCTCCAGCAGCGGCAGCACGTCCAGGGCGCGCTGCTCCAGCGTCGAGTCGGGGTGGTGGGCCAGAAGTGAGGTGACCAGGGTGGAGTCGTTGGTCGAGGTCTCCAGGGCGCGGGCGTGCAGGTCGAGCTGGCCGGAGTCGCTGGGCAGGTCGGTGACCAACTGGGCCAGGTCGTGGGTGTTGATCAGGTTGCCGTTGTGGCCCAGGGCGATCGAGCCGTCCACCGTCGGTCGGAACGCCGGTTGGGCGTTGTGCCAGGTGGAGGCGCCGGTCGTGGAGTAGCGGCAGTGCCCGACGGCCAGGTGACCCTTGAGCGCATCCAGGGCCGATTCGTCGAAGACCTGGGAGACCAGGCCCATGTCCTTCAGGACCAGGATCTGGCGGCCGTTGCTGACCGCGATCCCGGCCGACTCCTGGCCTCGGTGCTGCAGCGAGTAGAGACCGAAGTACGTCAGCTTCGCAACGTCTTCACCAGGGGCCCAGACTCCGAAGACACCGCACACGTAGGTGAGTCTACGCAGTTCCGAGCCCGGCGAGCAGCATCGCCTCGGCCAGCACCACCCGCTCGAACTCGGCCAGGTGCAAGCCCTCGTTGGCGCCGTGGGCGCGGGTGTCGGGGTCCTCGACCCCGGTGACCAGCACGCTGGCGTTCGGGAAGGTGTCCAGAAACTCGGCGATGAACGGGATCGAGCCGCCCATGCCCATGTCGATCGGGGCGGTGCCGTCCCAGGCTTGGGTGAACGCGTCGCGCGCAGCGTCGTACGCCGGACCGCTGGCGTCGATCTGGATCGCCTCACCGGCGTCGACGACGGTGAAGCCGAGCTCAGCTCCCCAGGGGATGTGCTGCTCGCAATGGGTCCGCAGCCGCTCGATCGCGTTCGCGCTGGTGTCGCCGGGCGCCAGTCGCAGCGAGATCCGGGCGCGGGCGCTGGGGACCAGGGTGTTGGAGGAGCCGTCGACCTTTGGGGCGTCCAGGCCGATGATCGACAGCGACGGCTTGGTCCACAGCCGCTGGACGGCGCTGCCGGTGCCGATCCAGTCCAGGCCGGGGTTCGCGCCGGACTCGGCCCGCAGCCGGTCCTCGGGGTAGTCGACCTCGGCAGCCGGACCGCTGTGCAGCCCCTCGATCGCGACGTCCCCGGCGTCGTCGTGCAGGCTGGCGATCAGCCTGGACAGCGCGATCAGGGCGTCGGGCGCCAGCCCACCCCACATCCCCGAGTGCACCGCGTGGGTGAGCGTGCGGACCTCGACGTTGGCCCGGACGAGTCCGCGCAGCGAGGTGGTCAGGGCCGGCACGCCGATGTCGAAGTTGGCTGAGTCCGCGATCACGATCACGTCGGCCTCGAGGCGATCGCGGTGGGCGGCCAGGAACGGCACCAGGGACTCCGAGCCGACCTCCTCCTCGCCCTCGACGAAGATCTTCAGGTGCACCGGCAGGTCGTCGCCGAAGACCCGGGCGGCGGCCAGATGGGCGACTATGCCAGCCTTGTCGTCGGCCGCGCCACGACCGAAGAGCCGCCGTCCGCCAGCCGAGTCGCGCTCGGTCGGCTCGAAGGGCGGTGAGTCCCACTCGTCATGGTCGTTCTCCGGCTGTACGTCGTGGTGGGCGTAGAGCAGCACGGTGGGCGCATCGGCTCGCAGGCTGGCCTTGTGGGCGACGACCGCCGGCGCTCCCCCGGCCTCAGACAAAATCTTCACGTCGAAGCCCTCGGCGGCGAAGAGATCCCGGACCGCCTCCGCGCTGCGCTGCACCTCACCAGCACGCGCGGGATCGGCGCTGACCGACTCGATCCGGACCAGATCCTCCAGGTCGCTGCGGATCCCCGGTAGGACGTCGCGGACACGGGCTCGAAGGTCGTCAGTCATGACAGCCACGATAGGCCGACTGCTGGTGGGACGTCTGCGGGGTATCCGCCGGATTCTCAGGGTTTCGACCGTAAGTTTTCCGGTCCGGTCCCTGCCTGTCCGACAAAGTTGAGGTTTCACCCGGCCGGGTGCCACCATGAGGACATGACCTCTCTCGTTGGAACGCCGGCCGCTGCCCTCACCGACACCGAGTCCCACGTCAGCCTCACCGAGACGTACGCCGCGCACAACTACCACCCGCTGCCGGTCGTGCTCGCCACCGGCGAGGGCGCGTGGGTGACCGATGTCGAGGGACGTCGCTACCTGGACTGCCTGGCCGGCTACTCGGCGCTCAACTTCGGGCACTCCCACCCCCAGCTTCTGGCCCGCGCCCACGCGCAGTTGGACCGCCTGACGCTGACCTCGCGGGCCTTCTACAACGACCAGCTCGGTCCCTTCGCCGAGGCGCTCGCGGGCCTGACCGGCAAGGACATGATCCTGCCGATGAACTCCGGTGCCGAAGCCGTCGAGACCGCGATCAAGGTCTCGCGCCGCTGGGGCTACCAGGTCAAGGGGGTGCCCGAGCAGCAGGCGCACATCGTGGTGATGGAGGGCAACTTCCACGGCCGCACCACCACCATCGTGTCGTTCTCCAACGACCCCGACGCCACGCAGGGCTACGCGCCGTACACGCCGGGATTCTCGATGGTGAAGTACGGCGACCTCGACGCGCTCCAGTCGGCGATCACCGCCAACACCGTCGCGGTGCTGATGGAGCCGATCCAGGGTGAGGGCGGCGTGGTGATCCCGCCGGAGGGCTACCTGCGCGAGGTCCGCGAGGTCTGCTCGTCCAACAACGTGCTGATGGTCGCCGACGAGATCCAGTCGGGCCTGGCCCGCACCGGGCGGACCTTCGCGTGCGATCACGAGGACGTCGTTCCCGACATCTATGTGCTCGGCAAGGCGCTCGGCGGCGGCCTCTACCCGGTGTCGGCGATCGCGGCGAACCACGACGTGCTCCAGGTGATCACCCCGGGCTCGCACGGCTCGACCTTCGGCGGCAACCCGCTGGCCGCCGCGATCGGCCACGAGGTCGTCGGGATGCTGGCGACCGGTGAGTTCCAGGAGCGCGCCACCACTCTGGGCGCCCGCCTGACCGCCGGCCTCGACCCGCTGGTCGGCAACGGCTTCGACGAGGTACGCACCCGCGGGTTGTGGGCCGGCATCGACGTCGACCCGGCGGTCGGTACCGGTCGCGACGTCACCGAGGGCCTGCTCGCCCGCGGGATCCTCGCCAAGGAGGCGCACGGCCAGACCGTTCGGCTGGCCCCGCCCCTGGTGGCCTCCGAGGACGACATCGACCTGCTGATCTCCGCCTTCACCGAGATCTGCACCCGCTAGCGCCCTCCGTGGGCCCCGACCTCGCGCCCCCGGTCAATCAAGGGGGTGGGGGCCGCCGCCCTCGTCGCCGTCGTCGGGATGGCGGTCGGGCTCCAAGTGATGCAGCACTGCAGCTAGCTGGAGAATCGGTGGGTCAGCGGTGCAGCGGGAGGTACGGCGACAGGTCGGCCCGCTCGCCGCTGGCGCGCACCCGGCCGCTCGCGTCTGCCTCGGCCCCGGTCAGCTCGCCAACAGCCAGCGCAATCCAGGTGTCGGCATCCAGCTCGACCACCGCGGGCGGCGTACCCCGGGTGTGCCGGATCCCTTCGACGACCTGCACCGCGGCGTACGGCGGCACCCGCACCTCGACCGACCGCCCCGGCGCCCGCTCGGCCAGCACCGCCATGAAGTGCTTGGTCAGCAGCTTCGCCGCGCCCTTGATGGTGGGGTCGCTCAGCGCGGTCGCGACCTCTGCCGGGTCCGCGGGTCGTAGTCGAACAGGCACTCGGCGACCTTAGCCCGGCCTGCCAGGTGGTCGACCCGGGCCAAACGATGCACGGCGGTGTTCGGTTCGGTACGCCCAGAAGGGCCTGCGGGCGGGCCAAGTTGTGCACCGTGCACGGTTTGGTACGCGGGAGCGGCTTCCACACCGGGCCGAGGCCAAGGCGCATCTGTCCGAGTTGGTGGCTCGCGCCGGGACCGAGCACGAGCGGATCACCGTGGCTGTCCATGGACGGCCCACCGCCGAACTCCTGGCCGTGGGCGACCTCGAGGCGCTGGAGGAGGCGATCGCTGTCCTCTCCGACCCGGCGCTCCTGCGCTCGCTCGGTGAAGCTGACGGCTACCCGCCCCACTGACCCATGCCTTGTCGGCCCAACAGCCGTCGTTCCTCATCGTCGGTCAGTCCGGCTCCGTGAGGTCCCTGGTCGGGGAGACGCTGCTCCCAGGCGAGCGTGTCTGTCAGCGTGTCCTCCAGTGGACGGGTCACCAACCCAGCCGCGCGGACGCGTTCGGTACTGCGGGCATTGAGGCCATACCAATCGGGGTCGTCGATCCATAGCGGCAGCGAGGTCGGACCCATCCACGCCTGTACGCCGTGCTCGGTCAGCCAGCCCGGTGGAGCCGAGACCAGTGGCCCGCAGTGGCCGGCCACGGCACGAGCGACGGCCAGCTGTTCTGCCAGGGAGCGCGTCGGCCCGGCGGCGTTGTAGATCCCGGTCGTGCCGGACTCGGCACAGGTCACCAGCCAGGACGCCAGGTCGCGGGCATCGATCAGCTGGGTCGGGAGCAGCGGGTCGTCCGGGACGAGGACCGCCCCTGCGGGATTCGAGGGGTGGGCGAAGCGCCACGGCCAGTAGCTCGATCGGCCGAACACATCACCGGGCCCCCCGATCAGGCCGACCCGGGCGACGAGGGCGCGTTCTCTCCCGAACCCATTGAGAACGGCCTGCTCGCAGGCGATCTTGGCCTCGCCGTACTGGTCCATCAACTCCATCACGTCCGAGGTCAGCGGCGGCAACAGCGTGGCGTCCTCGTCCTGGCCGAGCTCTCGTTGGCTGGCGTAGACGTTGGCGCTCGAGACGAACAGAAACCGGGCGGCCACCGGTTGCAGCGCGGCGACCGCCCGGCGCACGTGGCCGGGTTGTCGCGCCACGTCGATCACTGCGTCCCACCGCTTCTCGACGATGGCGTCGTAGGCGTCTGGACGGTTCCGGTCCGCGATCACCCACTGGGCGCCTTCGACGAACTGGCCCGTCTGCCCCCGCGCCAGGCAGGTCACCGTGTGGCCGCGCGCGACTGCTTCGCCGACCAGCGCGCGGCCCAGCCACGCCGTCCCGCCGAGCACCAGGAGGTCCATCATCGAAGTAGAGCAGGGCACCCGGTGCGCGAGGAAGGAGATTCTCTGCTGGCGTAATCGTGGTCACCCTGCCGTTCCATCAACCCCGCTGGTCGAGGATCTCCACGGTCTGCTCCCAGGCCTGCGACGTCGGATCGATCAGAGTGAAGTGGTCGCCGTCGACCTCGACCAATTCGGCTGCGGCACCCGCAGCCTTGGCGGCGGCCACGTAGTCGGTCGATTGCGAGAGCGGAACGATTGGGTCTGAGGTGCCGTGCACACACCACACCGGCACCTCGAGCGGAATCTGCCGGATCGGGTCGAACTCGTCGTAGGCCGCTCCCGGCGGTCCCCCGGCGAACGCCGCGGCCGCGCCGTCCCCGAGACCCGCTTCGTAGCCAGCGGTCAGGTCGAGAACCCCGGCCTGGGAGATGACGCCTGTGATCCGCACCGTCGTCGGCCACCGATCGAAGCGACCGCGTGCGGCTGCCCACGCGGCCAGGTGTCCGCCGGCGGAGTGGCCCAGCGTCACCACGGTGGAGAGGTCCAAGTCATCGATGTCGGCAAGCGCGTCGATCGCCGCCGCCACGTCGTCCAGCGTCTGCGGCACCCCACCCCCGTTGCCGACCCGGCGGTACTCGATGTTCCACGCGGTCCAGCCCCGCTCGGCCAGGTCGGCTGCCAGCGGGGTACCGAGCGAGGCGTCGTACGCCGCCTTCCAGAAGCCGCCATGGATGACCACCACGACCCCGCGCGAGTCGCCCGCAGGGTGATGCAGCTCGGTCCATTGGGAGGGGTCGTCGCCATAGGTACGCCGCTCCACGCCCAACTTCGACTCCTCCAACCTCTTTGGATCGCTATCCAGCCCGTCCCCAGCGGCTTCATCTGCCGTGCACCCTGCCGCCGACAAGCCTGACGACAGCGCGACCGCAGTCAGCAGGGTTCGACGGGTCACCACCACCCAATCTTGCACGCTGATGCACCCACCCAGCACTCGAACGCTGCATCAAACGTCGCCGGGGTGTGCTTGTTCCTACACGTTGCGGCTTGCGGCCGCGACGACAACTAGAGGACGACGTCGTGCCCCGGTATATGGACATCCACACCCTGGAGGGCGAGGTCTCAACCGACGACGTCGCCAAGGCTTACGCCGCTGACCTGGAGATCCAGGACAAGTACGGGGTGAAGTACCACCGCTACTGGGTCGACGAGGCGGCCGGCAAGATCTTCTGCCTCGTCGAGGCCCCCGATGCCGAGGCCGCCAACACGGTGCATCGCGAATCTCACGGGCTGGTCGCGGAGTGGCTCGACGGCGAGGCGTACCGCTTCCGGAGCCGCAAGAGCTGGGCTCTGTTCACCTACCTGTTGCTCTCTGAACGCGCACCGGCTCGCCACCAGCTCGCCGGACTGCTCTTTGCAGATGCCGATGATCCTTTGCGTGCGCTGCGCTGGAGCCTGGCCGAGATTCGCCGTGAGCTGGGAGCCGAAGGCACGCTCGAAGGCGACCCCGTCACGCTCCAGCTTCCCTGCGGTACCCGCGTGGATGCGCAGGTGATCCTCGACGGGAAGTGGAGCGATTCGGTGCAGGAGGTCGGACTCGGCTGCGAGCTGCTGGACGGACTGGAGATCCGGGGGCACCAGCCTTCGGGTCCTGGTTGCTGTCGGAGAGGCGGCGGCTGGCCGCGGCGTCCGAGGCCCGCTGGACGAGAACCATCAGGCGTTGCTGATCCGGCTCTACCGCGTCGGCGGGGACGACGATACCGCTCGACAGTAGTACGCCGCCTACGCAGCGATGCTTGACGCCGAGCTGGGAGTCAGTCCTGGCGGGGCTGCTGACGAGGCGCTGCGGGCCGGTATCGACCGCGATGTGAACATTGCAGTGGGCCGTCGACTTCGAGCGTCTCGACGCGAGGCCGGTGACCGACACTCTGGCCCGGCTGGAGCGGCGGATCGGCGCGCGGTTTCCCGAGCGCGGTCTGGCCCGGGTGGCCCACGACCTGACCCTGATGTCCGGTGAGATCGCCGCTCAGTCCCAGAGTGCTCGACGGCGACGCCGAATCGTCAATCTTCTGGTCCGTCTGATGATCGTGCTGGTGAGCGGCTCAACCGTGCTGCTCTTGTTCCTCGCGTTGCGCGACTACGGTCAGCAGGGCCGGGGCTTCTCGGCTGAGTTCGTGCCGCTGATGGAGAGCACGATCAACAACCTGGTCTTCGCCGCACTCGCGGTGTTCTTCCTCTACGCGTTCCCCGGTCGGCTCACTCGATCCCGGCTGCTGGACCAGTTGCACCGAGTGCGATCTCTGGCGCATGTGATCGACATGCACCAGCTCACCAAGGATCCCGAGCGGCTGCGCCCGGACTTCCGGCGTACGTCGCAGTCGGTTGACCCGGGACTGACCCGAGGTGAGATGGAGTACTACCTCAACTACTGTTCCGAGCTGCTCAGCCTGGTCGCCAAGGTGGCCGCTTTGTGCGCGGAGGAGTCCCAGGACTCCGTGGTGCTGGACACCGTCAGCCGTGTCGAGCAGTTGGCGTCGGACATGGCCAGCGAGATCTGGCAGAAGATCTCGCTGCTGCCCGACTTACTGGCCGACTCATTGGCCCGACTGCTTGGCCCGGTCAGCCCAGCGCAGCGGGCAGGGTGGCCGTCCACGCCTCGCGCAGTTCGCTCAGCCCGATCGAGAACTGGTTGGCCACCACCAGCTCGTCGCCGCCGGTCCGTCCGATCTCATCAACGGGTACGCCGAGGCTCGCGGCCATCGCATCCAGCGCCTCGACCCGGTCGTCGGGGACGGTCACGATCGCCCGGGTCGCCGACTCGGTGAACAAGGCGACGAACGGGTCACCCTCCAGCGTGACCTGCACCCCGATGCCGCGGCGCAGGCAGCACTCGACCAGTGACTGGGCCAGCCCGCCGTCGCTGAGGTCGTGGGCGCTGGTGAGCAGTCCGGCGCGGCCGGCGTCGACCAGCAGCCGGGCCAGGTTGCGATCGTCGATCAGGTCCAGGTGCGGCGGCTGACCGCCCAGATGGCCGTGCACCTCGTGCGCCCAGTTCGACCCGGACAGTTCCTCGCGGGTCTGACCCAGCTGGAACACCCGCTCGCCGGACGCGACGAACCCGGTCGGCATACGCCGCGCGACGTCGTCGATCACGCCGAGCACCGCAACGACGGGGGTGGGCAGGATCGCCGTCGTACCGGTCTGGTTGTAGAGGCTGACGTTGCCGCCGGTGACCGGGATCCCCAGCGTCGCGCAGGCGTCCTTCAGGCCCCGGCAGGCCTGGGCGAACTGCCACATCACGTCGGGGTCCTCGGGCGAGCCGAAGTTCAGGCAGTCCGAGACCGCGACCGGGGTGGCCCCAGAGGTGGCCACGTTGCGATAGGACTCCGCGAGCGCGAGCTGGGCACCGAGATAGGGGTCGAGCTTGGCGAACCGGCTGTTGCAGTCGCACGACAACGCCACCCCGAGCCCGCTCTCCTCGTCGATCCGGATCATCCCGGCGTCGTCGGGTTGGCTGAGCACGGTGTCACCGCGGACGTAGCGGTCGTACTGATCGGTGATCCACGACTGGTCGCAAAGGTTCGGGCTGGCCGCCATCCGCAGCACGGTGGCCCGCAGCTCGTCGCCGCCCGCGGGTCGGGGCAGCGCCTCGGCGCCGTCAGCCTGGAGCGCGTCCTGCCACACGGGGCGGGCGTAGGGACGCTCGTACGTCGGCCCATCGTGCGCGACACTGCGCGGCGGCACGTCGACGATCCGGTTCCCGTGCCAGTCGATCTGCAGCCGACCCGAGTCGGTGACCTCGCCGACGACGACGGCCTCGACGTCCCACTTGGCGCAGATCGCCAGGAACTCCTCGACGTCGGCAGGCTCGACGACCGCCATCATCCGCTCCTGGGACTCGCTCATCAAGATCTCTTCGGGAGCCAGGGTCGAGTCGCGCAGCGGCACCAGGTCGAGGTCGAGGTGCATCCCGCCGTCCCCCGCGCTGGCCAGCTCGCTGGTCGCACACGACAGCCCGGCTCCGCCGAGGTCCTGGATGCCTTCGATGACCCCGGCCGCGAAGAGCTCGAGGGTGCACTCGATCAGCAGCTTCTCCATGAAGGGGTCGCCTACCTGCACGCTGGGTCGCTTGGCCGGACCGCCTTCGGTGAAGGTCTCACTCGCCAGCACCGAGACGCCGCCGATGCCGTCCCCGCCGGTGCGGGCGCCGTACAAGATGACCCGGTTGCCGGTCCCCGACGCCATCGCCAGGTGCAGATCCTCGTGCCGCAGCACGCCCACGCCGAGCGCGTTGACCAGCGGATTGCCCGCGTAACTGGCATCGAAGACCACTTCACCGCCGATATTGGGCAGGCCCAGGCAGTTGCCGTACCCACCCACGCCGGCCACGATCCCGGGCAGCACCCGGTGGGTGTCATCGGCGTCGAGGCTACCGAAGCGCAGCGAGTCCATCACCGCGACCGGGCGCGCCCCCATCGCCAGGATGTCGCGGACGATGCCGCCGACCCCGGTGGCGGCACCTTGGTAGGGCTCGACGTACGACGGGTGGTTGTGGCTCTCGATCTTGAAGGTCACCGCGTAGCCATAGCCGATGTCGAGCACCCCGGCGTTCTCGCCGATGCCCGCCAGCAACTTCCCCGACGGCGTCTCCTGGCCAAGCTCGCCGAACTGCTTGAGGTGAACCTTGGAGGACTTGTAGGAGCAGTGCTCGCTCCACATCACGCTGTACATCGCCAACTCGCTGCTGGTCGGTCGACGGTGGAGGATCTCGCGAATCTTGGCGTACTCCTCGACCTCGAGGCCCAGCTCCGCCCACGGTTGCTCACGCCCCGCGCTCTCGCTGGCGGCGGTCACGGTGTCGACTGTGATGCTTGCCTTTTGGACTTTCTCGGCCTCGCGGGGCTGCAGGGACATCTCTGGGGCGCCGGTCACGGGCACAATCTACCGGCGGCCCAGCTCCTGGAACCCCACCTACCGAGTCGATGTCGCAAGGCAACTTCCAACGTCAGCTGGAACAGTCCACCGCCACGGCAAGCGCGACGCAGATCTCGCGCATCCGCGGCTGAGCCAGCCGCCCCAGTCGCTCGACGAGGTTCGCGATCGAGACGCTTTCGATCGAGTCGAGGTTGACGGCCGAGCGCAGCGGGATCGGGTCGTCACCGGGCTCTAGGACGACCTCGCTGGCCAACCCCCGAATGGTCGTCGTACACGGGGCGATCAGGGTGCGACGATGTCGGGGAATGACGGCATCGCGAGACAGGACGACAACGGGTCGGCGACCGACCTCGGCCATCTCGCACCACCAGATCTCCCCGCGGGCGGGGACGGAGGTCAAGAGGCAGCAGCAGCCCGCCGGAAGGAGTCCAGGTCTCCCCATTCGTCTGACTCGTCGAGGGGGTGTTGGTCGTAGGCGGCATAGCTCGCGTCCACTTCGACGCCGCGGTAGCGGGCCAGCAGCGCGGCGAGCGCTTCATCGACCAGCACTGCGTCTGTGGTCCCGGATGCCTTGCGGGCACCTTCGAGAAGCTCTGCGTCAACGGTGGTGCTCAATCGTATGCGGGCCATGCCACGATCATGCCACGCACGTTCCACATCGACTGGACGATCGAAGAACTACGACCATGTAGTTAGCCAGCAGCCCTGTAACTGATGTGACAACTGAGGTTAAGGTGACGATCGAACCGCCGCCCAGCCGCCTCTTCCTCAAGCTCGGAGCTACTCGCATGCCCTCGTTCAAACCTGTACGCCAGGGCCTGGTCGCTCTCTCGCTGGCCCTCGTCGTCGGAGTCCTCGGCGCCACCTCGCCCGCGACGGCCGAGAATGGCACCGACCCGGTCGCCCCAGCGCCGGCGCCCATCACCGCGATTGTCACCCCGGGTAACTTCACCGGCTACGGCTTCGACCAGTGCCTGGCCCCCACCCAGCGGTCGATGAACAAGTGGCTGAAGACCTCGCCGTTCCTCGCCGCCGGCATCTACATCTCCGGCAACTCCCGGGCCTGCCGGGACCAACCGAACCTGTCCCCCACCTGGATCGACAAGCAGCTCTCGAAGGGCTGGCGGTTGCTGCCGATCACGCTCGGACCCCAGGCCTCCTGCCAGCCTCGGTTCCCGCGCTACTCCGACGACGTCAAGATCAACCCCACGGCCGGGGCCACCAAGACCTACGCCGCCGCGCTCGCCCAAGGTCTGGCCGAGGCCTCTTCGACCGTGGTCGACGCCCAGGCGCTGGGAATCCCCACCGGCAGCACGCTCTGGTACGACCTCGAAGGCTTCGACGCCACCGATACCGACTGCCGCGAGTCCGCGCTGCGATTCCTCAGCGGCTGGACCCAGCGGCTGCACGAGCTCGGCTACGTCTCCGGCGTCTACTCCTCGGCCGGCTCGGGCATCAAGGCCCTGGACGACGCTCGCGCCCTCCGCCCCGGCCTGATCACCCTGCCCGACCAGATCTGGATCGCGCGCTGGGACGGCAACGCCGACACCTCCACGTCCTACATCCGCGAGGACGGCTGGCGCCCCGGCGGCCGGATGAAGCAGTACGTCGGCGGGCACAACGAGACCTGGGGCGGCGTCACGATCAACATCGACCGCAACTTCCTCGATCTCGGCGCTGGCTCGGTCGCGGTCCCGGAGAGCCACTGCGGCGACGTACGCGTCGACTTCCCCTCGTACAAGAAGCTGACCGCTCGCTCGAAGGGGCGCAAGGCGCGGGCCCTGGCCTGCCTGCTGAGCGAGCAGGGCTTCCCGGTGCGGCGCAAGGTCGCCGCCAAAAGTGCCTTCCCGGCGGCGATCGGGGCCTGGCAGCGGGCGCACGGCTTCAAGGTCAAGTCCAAGTGGCAGCCCAAGCACTGGGTGGCGTTGCTCTCGGTCGGCGCCCGCACGGTGGCCAAGGTCGGCTCGGCCGGCACCGGTGTCGCCCGCCTGCAGCGGTCCCTGAACGCGGCCACGACGTCCCGGCTCGCGATCACCGGGGTGTACGACGCCCCGACCGACGCCGCCGTCCGCGCCTGGCAGTCCCAGGTCGGCCTGCCGATGACCGGCGTCGTCGCCGGCAACAGTTGGAAGTCGCTACAACGCGGCGGTCGCTGACACCAGGCTGGCGAAGAAGCCGAGCCCGTCGGTGCCGGGTCCGGTCAGGTCCTCGACCGCGTGCTCGGGGTGCGGCATCAGCCCGACCACGTTGCCGGCCTCGTTGGTGATCCCGGCGATGTCGTTGAGCGAGCCGTTCGGGTTGCCGTCGAGGTAGCGCACGACCACCCGGCCCTCACCCTCGAGCCGCTCGAGGGTCTCGGCGTCGGCCACGAAGGCGCCCTCGCCGTTCTTCAGCACCACGGTGATCTCGGCGCCCTGGTCGTAGGCGGCGGTCCAGGCAGTCCGGTTGGTCTCGACCCGCAGGCGCTGGTCGCGGCAGACGAACCTGCGGTGGTCGTTGCGCACCAACGCGCCCGGCAGCAGGTGGGATTCGCAGAGGATCTGGAAGCCGTTGCAGATCCCGAGGACCGGCAGCCCGCGCTTGGCTTCGGCGATCACCTCGGTCATCACCGGCGCGAACCGTGAGATCGCGCCGCAGCGCAGGTAGTCGCCGTACGAGAATCCGCCCGGCAGCACCACCGCGTCGGCGCCCTGGAGGTCATGGTCGCCGTGCCACAGTGAGATCGCCTCGTGCCCGGCCAGTCGCACCGCGCGGGCGGCGTCGACGTCGTCGAGGGAGCCGGGGAAGGTGACGACCCCGACCTTCACGAGTCAGCCGCTGCTTCAGAGGGGGCGACCGACGCCATCGACACATGGAAGTCCTCGATCACCGGATTGGACAGCAATGTGGCCGCCATCTCGTGGGCCTGCTCGAGGATTGCCTCGGTGGTCTCACCCTCGATCTCGAGCTCGAACCGCTTGCCCTGGCGGACATCGCGGACAGTGTCGAAACCCAACCGGGGCAGGGCACCGAGCACCGCCTTGCCCTGCGGGTCAAGGAGCTCGGGCTTGGGCATGACGTCGACGACGATGCGGGGCACCCGCACAGTTTAGGGGCACGGCACACTGGGCGACATGAGCATGCGCCGATCTGCCCCTCCCGCCTCCGAGCTGGGCCTGGACTTCCCGCAGTCCCTGGCGACGTACGACGACTATGCCGCCGCCCAGCGGACCGTGGACTTCCTCTCCGACGAGGGCTTCCCCGTCCAACACTGCATGATCGTGGGGACCGACCTGAAGCGGGTCGAGAAGATCACCGGCCGGCTGACTACCGGACGGGTGGCCCTCGGCGGGGTAGTGAGCGGGCTGTGGATCGGGCTGCTGCTGGGGCTGGTGTTCAGTTTGCTGACCGAAGGTGACGCGCTGCAGATCTTCGCGATGACGGCGGTGTTCGGCGTCGGGTTCGGGGTGATCACCGCGCTGATCGGGTATGCCGCGACCCGCGGCCGCCGCGACTTCTCCTCGGTCACCCAGGTGGTCGCCACCCGCTACGAGGTGCTGTGCGAGCACAAGGTGGCCGCCCAGGCGCGCGAGCTGCTGGCCAAGCTGCCCGGCGGGCTGCCGAACCCCTTCGCCTGACAGCCACATTGTGCACTTGTCAGGCATCGCACTGGCCGACAAGTGCACAATTCCCCGGTCGGCCGGTCGGCCGGGGAATTACCCGCCCCCTAATTGCGCGGCCGGGAGAGACCCACGAACGCCAGGGCCACCCCGAAGCCGGCGATGATCGGGCCGGTGATGGCCCAGAACCGCTCGTCGGTCATCGGCGAGCCGCCAACGTAC
>JBBPYJ010000163.1:0-11950 GCA_038200025.1 Propionibacteriales bacterium
AGCGCGGCATCGACTGCCAGGCCGAGGAATTCACCGCCGTCGGCATCGGCGACATGTCCGGCGACGTGTTCGGCAACGGGATGCTGTGCTCGCAGACCACGTTGCTGGTGGCGGCGTTCGACCACCGCGACATCTTCATCGATCCGACGCCGGACGCCGCGGCGTCGTACGCCGAGCGCAAGCGGCTGTTCGACCTGCCGCGTTCGTCGTGGCAGAGCTATGACGAGTCGTTGATCTCCAAGGGCGGCGGGATCTTCCCCCGCTCTGCCAAGTCGATCAAGATCAACGCCAAGATCCGCGGGGCACTGGGGTTGGACTCCGGGGTCACCACGATGACTCCGAACGAGTTGATGCGCGCGATCCTGCTCGCGCCGGTCGATCTGCTGTGGAACGGCGGTATCGGCACCTACGTCAAAGCGTCGGACGAGACCCATGCCGACGCCGGCGACAAGGCCAACGACGCGATCCGGGTCAACGGTGAGGAGCTGCTCGCCAAGTGCGTGGGTGAGGGCGGCAACCTGGGACTGACCCAGTTGGGTCGGATCGAGTACGCCAGGTTCGGCTGCGGCGGCGACGGTGGCGCGATGAACACCGACTTCATCGACAACTCCGCTGGTGTGGACACCTCCGACCACGAGGTGAACATCAAGATCCTGCTCGACCGGGTGGTGGCCGCCGGGGACCTGACCTTCAAGCAGCGCAACAAGGTGCTCGCCTCGATGACCGACGAGGTTGCCGAGTTGGTGCTGGCCGACAACTACGAGCAGAACCTCGCGCTAGCCAACTCAGCCGCAAACTCCTCCAGCCTGCTGCACGTCCACGAGGCGTGGATGAAGAAGTTGGAGGGCGACGGCGTGCTCAACCGGGAGCTCGAGGGTCTGCCGACCTCGCGCGACGTCCGCCGCAGATTGGACCGGGGCAAGGGCCTGACTGTGCCCGAGCTGTCGGTGCTGTTGTCGTGGACCAAGATCGTGTTGGCCGAGGAGCTCGCGAATTCCGACCTGCCCGATGATCCCTATCTGCACGCGGACCTGATGAACTACTTCCCCCCCCCGGTCCGCGAGGGCTTCGAGGAGCAGATCGCCAACCACCCGCTGCGGCGCGCGATCATCATCACCCAGGTGGTCAACGACCTGGTCAACGGGGCGGGGATGACCTTCTGGCCACGACTGGCTGGCGAGACCGGGGCAACCGCCGCCGAGCTCACCAACGCCAACTTCGTGGCCCGCGAGATCTTCGACTCGATGGGTCTGCGAGCCGAGATCGCGTCCTACGACAACAAGCTGGATGCTGCGGTGCAGACCCGGATGCGGATCGAGATGCGCACCCTGATCGAGCGGTCGTCGCGGTGGCTGGTGACCAATCGTCGGCCGCCGCTGGATAGCGAGGCGACGGTGACCTTCTTCGCAGAGCGGGTGCAGAAGGTGATGGCCGACCTTCCCGAGTTGATGATCGGCAAGGAACTCGAGTCCTTCGAGGGTCGCCGCGCTCGCCTGTCGTCCAGTGGAGTGCCGGAGGAACTGGCGACCAAGGTCGCCGTCCTGCATCCGGCCTACCTCCTGCTCGGTTTGATCGAGGTGGCCGACCGCGAGGGTGTCGACCCGGTCGAGGTCGCCCGGGTGCACTTCGCGCTGGGGGAACGACTGGGCCTGACAGCCCTGGTGAGCCGGATCGTCTCGCTGCCACGCGATGACCGCTGGCAGACGATGGCACGAGCCACCCTGCGCGACGACCTCTACGCAGTGCATGCCGAACTCACCGTGCAGGTCCTCAAGGCCACCGACGGCGAGGACTCGGCGGAGGCCCGGATCGAGGCCTGGGAGGGTTCCGACGAGGTGGTTGTCTCGCGGGCGGTGTCGACGTTGGAGGAGATCACTGCCGACGACGCTGCCGATCTGGCCAGGATGTCGGTCGGTCTACGACTGGTGCGCGGTCTGCTGCACCGAAGTTGAGTCGGTTCCGCAAGCGATAGGGGTGGAAACAGCGGTGGCAGCAATCGAGGTCGTCGATCTGACGATGCCCTACGGCAACCTCGAGGCCGTCGACGCGGTCAGTTTCGAGGTGGCGGAGGGTGAGTTCTTCGGCATCCTCGGGCCGAACGGGGCCGGCAAGGCCACTGTGCTTGAGATTATCGAAGGGCTCCGTCGACCGGATTCCGGGACGGTGCAGCTCCTGGGGAGTCGCCGTGGCCACTCAACGCCACGCTGCTGCCGCGGATCGGCGTCCAATGATCCTCACGGCGTTGGCCGAGCGGAAGGCGCTGGGTGGAGTCGCGGTCGAGTCCGGCACCCTCGAGGATGTCTTCCTGGCGACCACCGGACGGGCGTTCCGCGCATGAAGGCGCGGGCAGAGACGAACGCCTCAAGGCAGAGCGCAGCCACCAGGAGCAACCCCAGCGGGGCTGCGCGTTCCTCAGTCTGTCGCTGGCGATCCTGCGGGGCTTCCTGCGGGACAAGGGCTCGGTGTTCTTCGCGGTCCTCTTCCCGCTGATGTTCCTGGTGCTCTTCGGCGGCACCCCCGCCTGGCAGCAGATCGTGTCGCGTCTGCTGCCGCTGCGCTGGTTGAACGAGGGGATGCTGGACGTGATGGTCCGCAGCGAGGGCTCCTCGGCGATCCTGGTGCCGATGGCGGTGCTGGCCGGCTTCGCGATCGTGGTCACCGGCCTCGCGGCCCGGCTGTTCAGCTGGCCTTCTTCGCCTTCTTGGCGGGTTTCTTCGCTGACTTATTGGCTGGCTTCTTCGCCGACTTCGCGTCGGAATCCGAGTCCGAGTCCGAGCCCAAGGAGCTTTCGCCGCGGCTGGATTGGGCGGCCTTGACCGAGCGCTGCAGGGCGGCGAGCAGGTCGACGACCTCACCGGACGACTTGGTCGAGGTGGCGGTCTTCTTGACCTCGCCACCCTCGATCTTGGCCTTCACCAGCGCCTGTACGGCGCCGGCGTAGTCGTCCTGGAACTCGGCGGCCTCGAAGTCGCCGGCCAGGGTCTCGACCAGCATGTTGGCCATCTTGACCTCGGCGTCCTTGACGTCGCCGGCCTCGACCGAGAAGTCGGGAGTGCGGATCTCGTCGGGCCACATCATGGTCTGCAGCACGATCACATCACCGTTGTCGAAGTTGCGCACTCGCAGCACCGCGACTGAGGTCCGCTGCCGCAGCGCGACGGTGACTACCGCCATCCGGTCGGCGTCCTTCAGTGCCTGGCGCAGCAGCGCGTAGGGCTTGGCGCCGGTGCCCTCGGGCTCGAGGTAGTAGGACTTCTCGAACAGCATCGGGTCGATCTGGTCCGACGGCACGAACTTCTCCACCGCGATCTCCCTCGAGGACGCCGACGGCAACTCGGCGAGGTCCTCGTCGTCGAGGATCACCATCTCGCCGTCCTCGGTCTCGTACCCCTTCGCGATCTCGGAGTAGGCCACCTCCTCACCGTCGATCGAGCAGACTCGCTGATACTTGATCCGGCCGCCGTCCTTGGCGTGCACCTGCCGGAACGACACGTCGTGGGACTCGGTCGCGGAGTAGAGCTTGACCGGCACGCTGACCAGCCCGAACGACACCGCACCCTTCCAGATGGCTCGCATGTCGCCCAGTATCACCCCAACAGCCCCAGTGGTGCACGCACCAGGCCCCGAACGTCCCCCGGCGGCGCTCAGTCAACTCGCCGAGCCCGGCATGATGGCGCCATGCGACCGATGCTCGCCACCAAGGGCGACCACGTGCCCGCCGGGGACGCCTGGCTGCACGAGGTCAAGTGGGACGGGGTGCGGATCCTGGCGGAGGTGAGCGGGGTCTCGACAGGCTCGACCAACAAGGCGTCGGCCCGGATGTGGAGCCGCAACGGCAACGACGTGACGCTGGCCTGGCCCGAGATCGCCACCTGCCCGCTGGGAGGGCGCGACCTGCTGGTCGACGGTGAGGTGATCGCCCTCAACGACGACGGGCTGCCGGACTTCCGGGTGCTGCAGGACCGGATGCACGTGCGCAGTGCGTCGACGGCGAAGCGGCTGTCGGGGAGCATCCCGGCGACGTACATGATCTTCGACCTGCTGCGCCTGGACGGCCGAGACCTGACCGAGGAGCCGTTGACCCGTCGTCGCGAGCTGCTCGGCGGGCTCGGGCTGACCGGAACGTGGGTCGTGCCGGACTCCTACGACGACGGTGCAATGCTGATCGACACCACCCGGGAGCAGGGTTTCGAGGGGATCGTCAGCAAGCGTCGAACCTCTCGCTACTCCTTCGACATGCGCAGTCCGCATTGGCTGAAGTTCGCGCACCGGTTGACCGCGTCGTACGTCGTGGGGGGTTGGCGTCCGCAGGTCGGGACCAAGGACCGACTCGCCGCGCTGCTGGTCGGGGAGCCCACCAAGAAGGGCTTGATGTATCGGGGCCGGGTCGGCAGCGGGATCGGGGCGAAGGCGAGCGCCACGTTGGCCCAACTCGTCGGCGACTTGGGATGTGCGGAGAGTCCGTTCGCCGACGAGGTGCCGCGCAAGGACGCCAAGGGCACCCGGCGGATCGAACCGGTCCTGGTGATCGACGTCGACAGCCATCAGACCTCGCGCAACCGGCGGTTGCGGCAGCCGTCCTATCGCGGCGTTCGTAGCGACCTGACGCCGCAGGATCTGCGTTGAGTCCGCCGAAGGACCCATCGGGGGACGTGCGGGTCGAGGTCGACGGCCGGACGATGACGATCAGCAACCTGGCCAAGGTGCTCTATCCGCAGACCGGCACGACCAAGGGTGAGGTGCTCAACTACTACGCGCAGATCGCCCCGGTGCTGTTGCCGCACCTAAGGGACCGGGCGGTGACCCGGGTGCGCTGGCCGCACGGGGTCGCCAAGCCCAGCTTCTTCGAGAAGAACACCCCCGCGGGCACGCCGTCGTGGGTGCGCACAGTGACAGTGCCGACGACCGGTTCGAGGGGCCCTTCAAAGCACGGCGACACCCTGGTCTTCCCGATCGTCGACGACCTCGCGACGCTGACCTGGCTGGCCAACCTCGCCGCTCTCGAGCTGCACGTGCATCAGTGGCGGGTCGGACGCAACGGCCGTCCGAAGAACCCGGACCGGTTGGTGATCGACCTGGACCCCGGCGACCCCGCCGGGTTGCACGAGTGTGCCCAGGTGGCGCTGGCGGTCCGCGACAAGCTGGCCGAGCGGGATCTGGACTGCTGTGCGGTGACCAGCGGCAGCAAGGGCATCCACGTGTACGCCGCCCTGCCGGGTCGGTTGAACCCCGAGCAGACCACTGCGCTGGCCAAGGAGATCGCAGAGGAGCTCCAGGCCGACCACCCGTCGCTGGTGACCGCGACGATGACCAAGTCCCGCCGGGTGGGCAAGGTGTTCTTGGACTGGTCCCAGAACGCCGGCTCCAAGACCACGCTGTCGCCGTATTCGCTGCGGGGCAAGGACCGGCCCACCGTGGCCACCCCGCTGACCTGGGCCGAGGTCGAGGCCGGTGCGCAGGATGCGCTGGAGCTCGATCAGTTCCGGTTCGAAGCTGTCCTGGAACGGGTCCAGGAGCTCGGCGATCTCTTCACACTCCAGTAACCCCTCCGGTGAACTGGGCCACCTCGGCCGACATCTCGACCCGGTCGGGACCGAGCAGCGTTGAGGCGGCAAACTCTGCGGCGTACGACTCGAACCTGCGGCCATGGCGCAGCATGGCGTGCTTGCCACCCTCGATCTCCAGGAACCCGACCCGGGTGTTGTGGGCGACCCGCTCGGCGACGGTGCGCGCACGGCCGATCGGGGCGATCCGGTCGGCGGTGCCGTGCACGAAGAGCACCCGTCGATCGCGAAGCTGGGGACGGTCATCGGCGTAGAGCCAGGGGTTCAGCGCGACCACACTGCGCACGTTGGCACCGTCACCGGCCAGCAGAGCGGCCTGTCCGCCCAATGAGTGCCCGACCAGCGAGACGGGCAGGTCGCCGTACTGCTCGGCGAGTTGCTCCAGCGCCCAGTCCACGTCCTGCACGGGCGTGTGCGAGGTGTCCCAACCCCGGTGGGTGTTGAGCAACCGGTGGACCGCGAGCCGGCCGCGTCCTGTGCGAGCCACTCGCCAAGCCAGCGGGATCATCCGCAACACCGACAGCTGTGCCGGGCTGACCGTCATCGACTGCTGGCGCGAGGCGCCGCCGTGCAGCAGCAACACGATCCCCTCCGGATCGCGGGGCGACCGGGTGCGGATCAGACGGGCTCGGCTCACCTGGAGATGGTAGGCAGACTGTTGCAAGGAACGGGTATGAAACTGGTCACGAAATGCCTCGACGACGCATAGTCGACTCCCGGATCGGGCACGGGGGTAGAGACGAGAGGAGCACCATGAGCAAGCGAGTTGCCTTCCTGACCGCGAACGAGGGAATTGAGAGCGTCGAGCTGACCGACCCGTGGCAGGCGGTGACCGAAGCCGGTCACACCGCTGCGCTGATCGCGCCCGAGGAGGGCAAGGTTCAACTGTTCGAGCACCTGGACAAGGCCGAGACCCAGGACGTGGACCACACCGTCGCGCAGGCGTCAGTCGACGACTTCGACGCCCTGGTCCTGCCCGGCGGCGTCGCCAACCCCGACGCGCTGCGGCTGGATGCCGGAGCCGTCGAGCTGATCAAGGCGTTCGTGGAGGCCGGCAAGCCGGTGGCCGCGATCTGTCACGCGCCCTGGACGTTGATCGAGGCGGACATGGTGCGCGGCAAGCGGCTCACCTCGTGGCCGAGCCTGGCCACCGACCTGCGCAACGCGGGCGCGGAGTGGACCGACGAGAGCGTGGTCATCGACGGCAACCTGATCACCAGCCGCAACCCCGACGACCTGCCCGGCTTCAACCAGGCACTGCTCGAGGCCCTGAAATGAGGGCCCGATCATGAGAGCGCTGACCTGGCAAGGCATCCAGGACGTCCGGGTCGAGGAGGTGCCGGATCCGCGGATCATCGACGACACCGACGCGATCGTGCGGGTCACCAGCACCGCGATCTGCGGCTCGGACCTGCACCTCTACAAGGTGCTGGCGCCCTACCTGACCCCCGGCGATGTGCTGGGGCACGAGTTCATGGGCGAGGTGGTCGAGACCGGCTCGGCGGTCAGCGGCCTCAAGGTGGGTGATCGGGTGGTGGTGCCGTTCAACATCTCCTGCGGGCACTGCTGGATGTGCTCGCGCGGGCTGTTCGCCCAGTGCGAGACCACCCAGAACACCGACCAGGACAAGGGCGCCAGCCTCTTCGGCTACACGTCCCTCTACGGGCAGGTGCCCGGTGGGCAGGCCGAGTTGGTGCGGGTGCCGCACGCCGACTTCGGACCCGTGGTCGTCCCGGCCGAGCACGCCGGGACCGCCGACGACCGGTTCCTGTATCTGTCCGACATCCTGCCGACCGCCTGGCAGGGCGTGTCCTACGCCGACACCCCGCAGGGCGGCACGCTCGCGGTGTTCGGCGCCGGACCGGTCGGACTGCTGGCGATCTCGTGCGCCCAGCAGCAGGGGATCGAGCGAATCATCTCGGTCGACCTGGTGCCGCATCGCCTCGAGCTGGCCCGGGCCAGAGGGGCCGAGACGATCGACCTCGGTGCCCTGGACAGTCCAGGCAGCGTGGGTGACGCCCTGCGCGAGATGACCGCCGGGCGCGGTGCCGACGCGGTGCTGGAGGCCGTCGGCATGGAGGCGCACGGCAACCCGGTGGCGGAGAAGCTGATCGGGGCCGCCAGCCGGTTGCCCAAGCCCATCGCCCAGGCGGCCATCGAGAGGGTCGGCATCGACCGGCTCGCCGCGCTCTACGGGTCGATCGACGGCGTACGCCGCGGCGGCACCGTCTCGATCAGCGGTGTGTACGGCGGATCGGCTGACCCGATGCCGATGATGGACATGTTCGACAAGGGGTTGACCCTGCGGATGGGCCAGTGCCACGTCAAGCAGTGGACCGAGGGACTGCTGGGCAAGCTGACCCAGGCCGACGACGTCTTCGAGGTCGACGATCTGGCCACCCACCGGGTGTCGCTGGACCAGGCGCCGGAGATGTACGACGTCTTCCAACGCAAGGCCGACGACTGCGTCAAGGTCGTGCTGACCCCATGAGAGGCTGCTGATGTCGGTCAACACCCGAGTCCTCCAAGCGAGCCCCGACCGGGTGTGGAAGGTGCTGGCCGACGGCTGGCTGTACCCGCTCTGGGTGGTGGGCGCCTCCCGGATACGTGAGGTCGACGACGAGTGGCCGGGTGTCGGCAGCAAGCTGTACCACTCGTTCGGGTCGTGGCCGGTGTTGATCGACGACGAGACCGAGGTGTTGGCGTCCGATCCGGGCCACGAGCTGATGCTGCGCGCCCGCGGCTGGCCGTTGGGGGAGGCACATGTCACCGTGCGGCTGCGTGAGCAGGACGCGAGCACCCATGTCACCCTCGAGGAGGACGCGGTCGCCGGACCGGGAGCCTGGACTCCGCGGCTCGTCCGGGCACCGTTGCTGAGGTGGCGCAACAGCGAGACCCTGAACCGGCTCGCCTACCTGGCCGAGCGACGTTGAGGACTCGATCAGGGTGACCGGTCCGCGGGTGGTGCTGATCACCGGCGCCTCCAGCGGCATCGGCGAGGCGACGGCACGCGCTGCGGCCGCTCGTGGGGACCATGTCGTGCTGGTGGCGCGGGCCGAGTCGGCGCTGACCCGGGTCGAGAAGGCGTGCGTCGAAGCCGGTGCGTCCTCGACCCTGGTGGTGCCGACCGACGTCGGCGACGATGACGCCGTACGCCGGATGGTCACCGTCGCTGTTGATCGTTACGGCCGTCTGGACATCGTGGTGAGCAACGCCGGGGTGGTCGCCTACGGCCGCTTCGACCAGGTACCGGCGCAGGTGATCGACGGTGTCTTCGCCACCAACCTGCACGGCGCGGTGCACCTGGCCCGGCACGTGCTGCCGGTGCTGCGCGCGCAGGACGCGGGCAGCCTGGTCCTGGTCGGTTCGCTGCTCGGGCACATCGCGGCGCCCGACATGGGCGCCTACGTGGTCAGCAAGTGGGGGGTCCGGGGGTTGGTGCGCCAGCTGCGGGTCGACAACCGCGACCGCCCCGGGATCAAGATCGGCTACGTCGTGCCCGGTGGGGTCGACACCCCGATCTACGCCCAGGCCGCGACCTACGGCGGCAGTGTCGGGCGGCCGCCGTTCCCGGTGGCCACGCCGGAAGCCGTCGGGCGCCGGGTGCTGACGATCGCCGACCGCCCCTGGTGGCGCAGCCAGGTCGGCCCGGCCAACGACGTCATCAAGCTCGGCTTCACGGCGTTGCCGTGGGTCTACGACCGGTTGGTCGGACCGCTGTTCACCGTTCTCGCTCAGGACCTGACCCAGCCGGTGGAGGACAACCCCGGCAACGTGCTGGAGTCCCGGCCCGCCAGCAACGGGCTTCGGGGCGGCTGGGGAAACGCCCTGATCGCGGTGGGCCGTAACCTGGCGGCACTGCGCAAACGACAGGAGTCCGACACGTGAGCTGGGACGCCGTGGTCGTGGGGGCCGGCCCGAACGGCCTGGTCGCCGCCAACCACCTGCTCGACGCCGGTTGGTCGGTGCTGGTGCTCGAGGCCCAGCCCACGGTCGGGGGAGCGGTCCGCAGTGACGATGACGTCCACCCGGGCTTCGTCCATGACACCTTCAGCGCGTTCTACCCGCTAGCCGCGGTCTCGCCGGCCATCACCAGCTTCGGTCTCGAAGAGCACGGTCTGACCTGGCGGCACGCCCCGGCCGTCCTCGGGCATCCGCTGCCCGACGGCGACTGGGCGATACTGCACCGAGATCGCGAGGAGACCGCGGCCGGCCTGGACCGTCTGCACCCCGGCGACGGCGAGGCCTGGCTCGCCTTGTGCGGGGAGTGGGACCGGATCGGCGACCAGGTGGTCGGGGCCGTGCTCAGTCCCTTCCCGCCCGTCAAGCACGGCCTGGGGGCGCTACGTCGGCTGCCGTCGGTCGGTGGGCTGGGCTGGGTGAAGCAGGCGTTGTCCCCGGCGTTGGACCTGGTCCGGAACCGGTTCGGCGGGCCTGCCGCGCAACTGCTGCTGGCCGGCAACGCCGGTCACGCCGACATCCCGTTGGATGCTCCCGGCTCGGGGATGTTCGCGATGCTGCTGACGATGCTGGGCCAGACCGTGGGCTTCCCGGTGCCCGAGGGCGGCGCCGGTCAGCTGACCCAGGCCTTGGCGCGTCGTGTGGAGTCGCTGGGCGGCGAGATCCGGACCGGTTGCGAGGTCACCGGCATCGAGGTGGAGGGTCGGCGTGCGGTCGCGGTGCGCACCGCCGACGATGAGCGGCACGGCGCGCGCCGCGCGGTGATCGCCGACGTCAGCGCGGTCCGGCTCTACGGCAACCTGCTGGATCAGGGCGACGTACCGGCGCGGATCACCAAGGCGATGAAGTTGTTCAGCCTGGACCCCGGCACCGTCAAGGTGGACTGGGCGCTGGGAGGGCCGGTGCCGTGGCGCCAGCAGCCGACCAAGGCGCCGGGGACGGTGCACATCGGCGACTCGGTCGACCAGATGGCCGAATCGCTCAACCAGGTGAAGACCGACGCGATCCCGGCCGCTCCCTTCATGCTGACCGGCCAGATGACCTCGGCGGATCCGACCCGATCGCCAGCGGGCACCGAGTCGTTCTGGGCCTACACCCACGTGCCCCACCACACCCGGACCGATGCCGGCGACGGCTCGATCCGAGGCGTGTGGGACCGCGACGACTGCGAGCGGTTCGCCGATCGGATGCAGGCCCGGCTCGAGAACGTGGCACCCGGTTTCGGCTCGAGGATCCTGGCCCGGCGAGTCCTGGGCCCGCGTGAGCTGGAGGCCCGCGATGCCAATCTGATCGGCGGCGCGGTCAACGGCGGCACCTCGCAGCTGCACCAGCAGCTGGTCTTCCGTCCGGTGCCCGGACTCGGTCGCGCCGAGACACCGGTTGCCGGGCTCTACCTGGGCTCGGCGTCGGCGCATCCTGGTGGTGGGGTGCACGGCGCCTGCGGGTCGAACGCCGCGCGGGCGGCGTTGGGCCACGACCGGTGGGGCTGGCTGCCCGGCGTACGCCGCTAGTTCCGCTCCGCGAGGAGGGACCGCCTAGCTCAGCTGCACACCCAAGGTGTCCGCAGCGTGGGACAGCCGGGCCTCGAGGATGGCGCTGTCCAGGCCCGGTGCCACCTCGGCGCGGGCCGCCCGCACGAGGTCCTCGAACTCGCCCAGTACGGCGTCGCGGCGGGTGCCGGTGGCGACCTGGAAGCCGACACCGACCAATAGATCGAACAGGGCCGCAGTGGCCCAGGGGTCGGCCGCTCCGTAGCGCCGAATCTGGCCGCAGGTGACCCCGAGCAGGTCGGCGAAGTAGGGCCGGGCGAGCACCGCGCACAGGCGACCGTTGTCGTCCTCTAGCAGCTTGGGGCCCGCCGGTCGATGGACCAGATCGACCATCAACGACGACAGGTGCCGCACCGCATGGACCGCGGTAGTGGGGTCGTTGACTCCTGGCGAAAGGGCCTTGGCCGCGATGTCGACGAGTTGCACCAGCCCGTAGCGCACGTCGTTGTTGCCGGTGCGCTCGCTGCTCAGGGACAAGACCTTGTCCAGCTTCGACGCCAGGTCCGCTGCGTCGAGTGGGGGTTCACGGGCCATCTCTTCCCCGGTCCGCTCCAGCCGGGCCCAAGGGACGCCGGGCAACAACCAGTCGCCGGGGCTGACGTCGACCCGGATCACACCGCCGTACCGGCCCGCCAGGCGGCGCACGGCGCTCTCGTCGACGGCAACCACGAACCCCGACCGCACCGCGCTGACGTCGACGGTCCGGGTGGACGGCTCGGGGGCGGTGTTGTCGGCCGGCACCGCGGAGTCGTGGTCTGTTGGGTAGACGCCCTCGATGAGTTTGTGCGTCATCCTGCGCACCTCGGGCATCACCGCTCCGATCCGGATCACCGTGACGATGTGCTGAATGAACCACACCAACGCCGCGACGCTGGC
>JBBPYJ010000164.1:0-8489 GCA_038200025.1 Propionibacteriales bacterium
CGGGCAGTGCGACCAATGGTCGGTAGCGGACCTCCACCGGATAGGTCCGCCCGGACACCTCGATGATCGGCGCCGGGCGACCCTCGTCAGTGCCGGTCGTGACTCCCCGCTGGTCCAACCGGACGTGCTGGGCGAACCTCTGCGGGTCGATCGTCGCGGAGGTGATGATCAGCATCAGGTCGGGACGCCGGGGCAGCAGCCGGGTAAGGTAGCCGAACAGGAAGTCGATCTTGAGGCTGCGCTCGTGCGCCTCGTCGATGATGATCGTGTCGTACTTCGCCAGTTGGCGGTCGCGCTGCAACTCGGCCAGCAGGATGCCGTCGGTCATCACCTTGACCCGGCTGGCCGCCGAGGTCCGGTCGGTGAACCGCACCTGGTAGCCGACCACGTCGCCGAGCTCGGTCCCCAACTCCTCGGCAATTCGCTCGGCCACCGACCGGGCTGCGATCCGGCGGGGCTGGGTGTGCCCGATCAGTCCCCCGCCAGGACTGCGCCTACGCCCCGACCCACCCCCGCGTCCGGTCCCGCGTCCGGCCCCGCGTCCCAGCTCCAGGCAGATCTTGGGCAGCTGGGTGGTCTTGCCCGACCCGGTCTCCCCCGCCACGATCACTACCTGGTGATCCCGGATCGCCGCGGCGATGTCGTCACGTCGCTGGCTGACAGGCAGGTCACCCGGGTAGGTGATGGCCAACGAGCCCGGACTGATCGACATGGTGCTGCCCATTGTCTCTCAGGGGTCCGCAACGCCACGGATCTCCGCGCCTTCCCGGAGCTTGAGCCACGGTCACGTCGTCGCTAGTGCGCGTCCGCCCGGGTGATCGGGGTGGCCAGCAGGTGCACCCCGCGGTGCTTAGCGCGGAACACGCCCGCGGGCCGACCCCGGCCCACCGGGGAGGGCCGGGTCGCGCCGGTCTCGGTCACGAAGTCCTCGGTCGAGCGCATCTTGCGCTGGAAGTTGCCCGGATCCAGCTCGGTTCCCCAGACCACCTCGTAGACGCGGCGCAGCTCACTGAGGGTGAAGGTAGGCCCGGCGAAGGCGGTCGCCAGCGTCGTGTACTCCAGTTTGGCGCCCACCCGGTCGACCGCGTCGCGCAGGATCTGGCGGTGGTCGAACCCGAGCTGGTTGCGCCCGCTCAGGAGCGGGCCGACCGGCCACCAGGCTGCCTCGGCGGCGTCGCTGCCCGCCCGGGCCTCGGTAGCGGTCGAGAGCACCGCGAAGTGCGCCACGCTGACGGCCCGGCCGCGCGGGTCGCGTCCGGGAGCGCCGTACGTCGCGAGCTGCTCCAGCACGACATCGCTGACGCCGGTCTCCTCGACCAGCTCGCGACGAGCCGCGGCCAGCACACCTTCGGACGGCCCCACGAACCCGCCCGGGAGAGCAAGCATTCCCTGTTCCGGCTGACTTCCCCGGCGCACCAGCAGCACCTTCAACTGGTCCTCGTCGACGGTCAGGATGGCGATGTCGACGGTGACGTAGAAGACCGGGAAGTCACTGGTGTACACCACCAGCCCCACGCTAGTTGTCGAGCTGACAACCGACAACTCAGCAGACCTCCCATCACCTGCGAGCCACTAGCGTTGCACCCATGACCAGACGGATACGCAGTTTCGACGGCCGCGTGGTGGTCATCACCGGCGCGGCCTCCGGGATCGGCCGGGCCCTGGCCATCGAGGTAGCCGGTCGGGGCGCCCATCTAGGCCTCAGCGACGTCGACGAGGTCGGACTCGCCGCCACCGCCGCCAGCGCCCGCGAGGTCGGAGCCCGCAGCGTTCGCACCGACCACGTGGACGTCGCGGACCGCGCGGGGATGGCGTCGTACGCCGCGACCGTCGCCGAGCACTTCGGTCGTGTCAACGTGGTGATCAACAACGCAGGGGTCTCGGTCTCCGGGGACCTCACCGAGCTGTCGTATGACGACCTGGACTGGATCGTCGGCATCAACTTCTGGGGCGTGGTGCACGGCACCAAGGAGTTCCTGCCGCACCTGATCGCCTCCGGCGAGGGCCACCTGGTGAACATCTCTTCTCTCTTCGGGTTGATGTCGATGCCGGGCCAGAGCGCCTACAACGCCACCAAGTATGCGGTCCGCGGGCTGTCCGAGGCGGTCCGTGAGGAGATGCTGGTGGCCGGCCGGTCCGTGGGGGTCAGCGTCGTGCACCCCGGCGGCATCAAGACCGCGATCGCTCGCAACGGCCGGGTCACCGGCGGTCTGGGCAAACAACGCTCCGCGCAGGTCTTCGACGAGCAGCTGGCCCGGCTGACCCCCGAACAAGCGGCCGAGATCATCGTCGCGGGCGTGCTGGCCGGCAAGCCCCGGATCCTGGTCGGCGCCGACGCCCACGCCGTCCACCAGTTCGCCCGGCTGACCGGACCCCGCTACCAGGACGTGGTCGCGCGCCTCACCCGCTGGCGGGTGTCTCGGCTGGCCCGGCAGACCGAAGAGCACCCGGCCCCGCGATGACCGAACCGGGCGACCCGGTGGCCGTGATCATGAGCAAGTGGGCCGACCTGCCGCACTGGGAGTACGCCGCGACCTACCTCGGGCAGGACGAACACGGGCACTGGCTCGGCATCACCGCCGGCACCGAGTTCGCCCGACCCGGCCAACGCGTGCTCTCCTCGAACTACCACTCAACGCTGCTGCCAAACACCGGCTGGTCGATCGCGACCTTCCACGGTCCCGGCGCCGGGGCCTGGATGGCTCTGGGCGACGCGGCTCTGGAGCTCTATGTCGACATCGCCACTCCCCCGCAGTTCGACGGGCGCACGGTGCGCAGCGTCGATCTCGATCTGGACGTGGTCCGCATCGACGACGGCCGGGTCTTCATCGACGACGAGGACGAGTTCGCCGAGCACCAGGTCACCCTGGGCTACCCCGATGAGGTGGTGCTCGCCGCCCGCGCGTCGTGCGATGCGGTGCACGCCGCGGTCGTGGCCCGCGAAGCGCCGTACGACGGCGTGGCCGCCGGGGTGTGGCTAGCCCGGGTGGCTGCTCTCTAGGGTGGGTGGATGCGCCTGGACTTCACACCCTCCCCCGAGCCGACGGTCGGCATCGAGTGGGAGTTCGCGCTGGTGGACCGGCACTCGCGCGATCTGGTCAACTCCGCCAGCGACCTCTTCGACGCCGCCGTCCCGCGGTTGGCCGATCCCGGCCGGCTGCACAAGGAGTTGCTGCGCAACACCGTCGAGATCGTTACCGGCATCTGCCCGACGATCGGGCACGCCGTCGACGAGCTCACCGACACGTTGCGGGTGGTCGTCGACGCCGCCGACGGCATCGAGGTCGACCTGTTCGGGGCCGGCACCCATCCCTTCGCCGCCTGGTCCGCGCAGCAGCTGACCGAGGGTCGGCGCTACACCGAGCTGATGGAACGCACCCAGTGGTGGGGTCGTCAGATGCTGATCTGGGGTCTGCACGTGCACGTCGGCATGCCCGAGCCCTCGCGGGTGATGCCGGTGCTGTCGGCGTTGCTGACGACCTATCCGCACCTGCAGGCACTGTCGGCCTCGTCGCCGGTCTGGGCCGGCACCGACACCGGCTACGCCTCCAACCGGGCACTGATGTTCCAGCAGCTGCCCACTGCGGGGCTGCCGTTCCAGTTCGACACCTGGGCGGAGTTCGAGCACTTCTACTCCGACCAGGTGACGACCGGGGTCGTCGACGGGATGTCCGACATCCGCTGGGACATCCGCCCCGCGCCGCACCTGGGGACGATCGAGAACCGGGTCTGCGACGGCACCTCGACGGTCCAAGAGACCGCGGCGCTGGCGGCCCTGATCCAATGTCTGGTGGTCGATCTGGACAGCCGGCTCGCCGCTGGGGAGACACTGCCGACCCTGCCCCCGTGGCATGTCCAGGAGAACAAGTGGCGCGCCGCGCGCTACGGACTGGACGCGATCGTGATCACCGACGCGAACTGCTCCGAGCGCCTGGTGACCGAGGACCTGACCGACCTGCTCCAGCACCTCGAGCACACCGCGCAGCGGCTCGGCTGCGTCGAGGAGCTGGCCTCGGTGGCCGACATCTCCAGTCGGGGAGCTTCCTACCAGCGTCAGCGCGCCGTCGCCCAGGATGGCGACCTGGTAGCCGTCGTGGACTCGGTCGTCGCCGAGCTGCGGGCGGGGCTGTAACCCGCTAGTCCGTGCTGGCCGTGCTCGTCGTGCTCGTCGTGCTCGTCGTGCTCGATTTGCTTGCGGGGGTGCGACTCTTCGCGCTGCGACCGCGATCCCGTGCGCGGCTTCGAACTCTGGCCGGACCGACCAACCGAGGTCCAGACAGCCGGTTCTCCATCCGCCGGGCCTCCCGCTTGATCGGCTGCGCGACGTACTCGCCCAAGATCACGCCCGCGGCCAGCGAGATCGCTACCGAGGCTGCGGTGATCATGGCGAGCAAACCAGGAGAGGTGCCCGAACCACCATCGGCCAGCAACGACAGGCCGCGATAGATCGACAGACCCGGGAGCATCGGGATCACTGCGGGCACCACGACCACCAACGGTGGGACGCCCACTCGACCGGCCACGGCGAAGCTGACCACGCCAACGAAGAAGGCAGCCAACCCTGCGGCCCACGGCCGCCCGAAGTCCTGACTCTCCACCACCTGGAAAAGCGCCATCGCCACCCCCGCGATCCCGGCGATCGGCAACAGCACCCGACGTGGTGCGTAGGAGGCGAACGCGAAGGCTGCTGCGGCCAGCGCCGAACCCAGCGCGGTCACCGCCCAGCCCTCCCAGCCGGTCCGGCCCGGGACCAGGTTGGGGACGTCGATGCCGACCAGTTCGGCCAGGCTCAGGCCGACGCTGACCCCCGCGATGATCCCGGCGGTGGCCAGGATGGCTTCGAGCAATCGAGCGTTGGCGGTGATGTAGAAACCGGTTAGCGCATCCTGAAGGGCGCCCATGAAGCCGACCCCAGCCAGCATCATGATGATGTTGGCGGTCACCACGAGCGAGGTGTCGACCTTGATCCCGAGCCCGAACGCTCCGGTCGCCAAGATCGTAGCCACCGCACCGCCGGCGATCTGCTGGTAGAAGAACGGCAGCCGATGCCGCGACAGCAGGTGGCGCAACCGGTCGATGCAGGCCGCAGAGATGAACGCGATCATCATTACCCGCAACGATCCACCCAGCTGCAGTGCGACCGCCGCACACATCACGCCCCACCCCAAGGTGATCGCCCACCGCGGGGTGTGGTGCCCCGAGGACACGATTCGAGCCAGCCACCGGCGCGCCTCGACCAGGTTGAGCTGACCGCCCAGCACGTGCTGGACCAGGTGGTCGACCTGGCTCAGGTCCTCGTAGTCCAGCTCACGCTGCTTGACCGTCCTGATCGCCACCACCGGTGGCGTCTCCTGCGTCGGCTGGCTGCTCATCTGCAAGGAGGTGAAGGTGATGTCGATCTCGGGATGGGGAAGGCGGAAGTGCCGCGCGAGCGCCTGCATGGTGACCAGGACGTCGGCCGCTCCGGCACCGGATGCCAGTAGCATCTCCCCGACCCGCAAACAGAAATCGATGATCAGATTCGCGGTCGTGATGGGGTCGTCTGCGTTGCTGGGGTTGCCGGGAGTTGCCTCGCGCCGTTCTGGTGCCACCCCCGAATGGTCGCATCCGCAGGCGCTATTCCACAGTCGTCGCATCAGTGGACCAGACGTCTTCGGACGGCGCCCGAGGCAGCCCCTGGCCGCCATCGCACCCCACCCGGCTCAGCAACGTCATCGCCGCTGTGCCCGAGGTGTCGAAAGACCCCGTGACAGTGGCCAAGGTCACCTCTCCCGAGCGCGGGGACGGGCGCGGGAAGGCTCTCAGGGAGGCGGAGGAAGAGCGTCGGTGGCCTGCTCGGCGTTCAGCCCGGAGAGCTGGAGCATGTCCACGGTCACCGAACGAAGCTGGGCCAGCACCACCTCGGCGGCCAGCACCGGGGACCGCTCGACCGACCCGGTCGCCGACGCCACGTCGAGCAGCGCCTCGCGGGCACCGACAGCCATCTGGTTGTCGGCCAGTTCGTGGGCCGCCTGATCGGTCGCCGTGGCCAGAGCAGCGGCCAGCACGGCGTACGACGCTGGCACCGGGACGTCGCGATAGGCCGCGACCGCGGTCTGACGCACCAGCACCCGGGTACTGCGCAGCGCCCGGTCGAGCGGATCCACCAGGTCGGCCATCTGCCGCAGGCCGGGCCGATGCCGGACCCGGAACGGCGAGGAGGCAACGATCGCCAGCCCCTCGTCGGCGGCGTCCTGCAGCTCGCGGATCAGGTAATCGGTCTGGCGGGCGTCGGCCAGCAGGTCCAGCGCCGGATCGACCTCCCCGGAGACCATCACGTCCCCGCTGGCGCGCAGCAACTCGGAGATCTTCACCACCACCATCGCCGCCTGCTCGCGCGGTCGGCGAAGCGGCGCCCTCGGCACGACGGACGCCGCCAGGAGAGCCACCGCACCTCCGATCAACGCATCGGACCACCGGCTGAAAGTCGCACCGGTCGCAGGAAGCAGGGTGGCGACCACGATCGACTGGACCGCGGCCTGGGTGATCAGCAGCGGCCCGCCGTCCAGCAGGACCGCGGCCGACATCGCCAGCGCCACGATCACCATCAGCTGTAAGACCCCGCCGCCCATCCAGGACACCAGGAGGTCGGCGACCAACACTCCGACGGCGACGCCGACCGTCACCTCAGCGACCCGCCGCAGTCGTTGACCGTAGGACGTCCCGAGGCTGACCACCGCCGCGATGGGGGCGAAGAACGGGGCCGGATGGTCGAACAGGTCCCTGGCGATGAACCACGCCAGACCGGCGGCGAGCGCGCACTGGGCGATCTGCCAGGACTTCGATCGCAACCGATGCGCCCGGGCCCGGACCGACATCCGGCTGCGGACCCAGAGCCGGTCGAGCGGGTGGGGCTGCCCAAACTGCATAGTCGCCATCCTTCCAGCCGTGCCCACGAACACCTGCAGTCACACTTCCCGGCCCCACCTTGTGGCCGACCGCCCCAGCAGCAAGGATCCAGGGGTGGTGACTCCCATCGACCCGACGGCGACCGGCTTCCTGCTTGCCGAGACCCGCACCCAGCCGATGCATGTCGGCGCCCTGCAGCTGTTCGAGAAGCCCGAGGGAGCCGGTCGCAGCTACGTCCGCGAGCTCTACGAATCGATGCGCGCCTGCGACACCATCGACGAGATCGCCCCGCTGTTCCTCAAGCACCCCACCAGGTCGTTGCGCACGGCCGGACAATGGGTCTGGGAGGTCGACGAGCTCTTCGACATCGACCACCACGTGCGCCACAGCGCTCTGCCCAAGCCTGGACGGGTTCGCGAGCTGTTGGACCTGGTCTCCCGGCTGCACGGCACCCGGCTGGCCCGCGAGCGGCCGCTGTGGGAGGCGCACCTGATCGAGGGTCTGCGCGACGGCCGAGTGGCGTTCTACACCAAAACCCACCACGCCCTGGTCGACGGCGTCTCGGCGATGCGACTGCTGGCCAAGGCGATGAGTGAGGATCCCGACGAGCGCGGGATGCCGGCGATGTGGGCCAACCGGTCGCCGTCCTCTGGCACGTCAGGGTCCCGCGAGCAGGCCGATCCGGTGACGCTGTCTCAACTCCCGATGCAGGTCGTCCGCGGCGCCCTGGCCATCAGCGCCGAGGCGGGCGGGATGCCCTCGGCCCTGGTCACCACGCTGAGGCGCGGACTCAGCAACGAGACCTCGGCGGTCTCGCTCTATGCGCCGCGAACGATCCTCAACGGCCCGATCACCGGCTCGCGCCGGTTCGCGGCCCAGGACTGGCCGCTGGAGCGACTTCGCGCCATCGGCAAGACCACCGGGACCACGATCAACGACGTGGTGCTGGCGATGTGCAGCGGCGCGCTGCGTGCCTATCTGCTTGGCCTCGATGCGCTGCCCGACACCGGGCTGATCGCGATGGTGCCGGTCGGTCTGAAGGCCAAGGAGTCCCAGCTTGCCTCCCCCGAGGGCGGCAACGCGGTCGGCTCGGTGATGGTGCAGCTGTCCACCGAGCTCGCCGACCCGGCCGACCGGCTGCGACGCATCCACCACTCGATGCGCGACGGCAAGCAGGCACTGTCCTCGATGACCCCAATGCAGATCCAGGCGATGAGCGCGCTCGGCCAGGTGCCTGCCGTGCTGCCGTCACTGTTCCGGGCCTCGGGCATCCTGCGACCGCCGTACAACGTGGTGATCTCGAACGTCCCTGGACCGCGCACGCCGCTGTACCTGGCCGGCGCCACGGTCCTGGGCTACTACCCGGTGTCCGTCGTCGCCGACGGCCAGGGCCTCAACCTCACGGTCCAGAGCTACCAGGACAACCTCGACATCGGGCTGGTGTCCTGTCGCGAGCTCGTCCCGGACCTGTGGGACCTGCTCGGCTACCTCACGGACGCCATCGACGAGCTGCACGACGCGGCGACGCGGCACACCGCCTGAGGCAGCCGCATCGCGATCGCGTCAGACGGAGCCGGGGGCCTGCCCGAACGCCGAGTCCA
>JBBPYJ010000165.1:0-4867 GCA_038200025.1 Propionibacteriales bacterium
GACGTCGTCGACCTTCACCACGACCCCGTCGATCTCGTAGGGCACGATCGTGTGTCGGTGCTCGCCGGCGTTGGCGATGTAGGCTTCGACGGCACCCAGGGTTGCCACCACCTCGACCTGGTCGGAGATCGGCAGCCCCCAGGCCGCCAGGGCCCGGTAGGCCTGGGACTGCGTGGTGGGCTCGAACCCCGCACGTGCGCCGATCCCGTGACAGACCATCCCCAGAGCCCGGGTCGCGGTGACCCGCGGGTTCTTCTGTCGCAGCGAACCAGCCGCGGCGTTGCGCGGATTGGCGAACATCGGCTTGCCGGCGGCCACCACCTGCTCGTTGAGTCGGTTGAACGCCTCGCCCGGCAAGAAGACCTCACCACGCACCTCGAGCAACCTCGGCACAGGGAAGTCATCGACAACGGCTAGTCGGTGCGGGATCGAGTCGATCGTCTTGACGTTGGGGGTGACGTCCTCGCCGGTGGAGCCGTCGCCGCGGGTCAGCGCCCGGACCAGCCGGCCGTTCTCGTAGAGCAGGTTGATGGCCAACCCATCGACCTTCAGCTCGCACAGCAACTCCGGGGCCTCGATCCCCTCGCGGCCCAGCCGCCCGACCCAACTCTGCAGCTCCTCGATCGAGAAGGCGTTGTCCAGGCTCTCCATCCGCCGCAGGTGGTCCACGGCGGTGAACTCGGTGGAGACCGCTCCGCCGACCTTCTGCGTGGGGGAATCCGGCGTCCGCAACTCGGGGAACTGCTCTTCGAGGTCCTGCAGCTCACGCAACCGGACGTCGTAGTCGGCGTCGGCCAGGGTCGGGTCGTCCAGCACGAAGTAACGCCACCGCGCATCCTCGATCTCGTCGCTGATAGCGGCGTGCCGTTCACGCGCCTGCTCGGTCGCCGGTGTCACCGGCGTGGTCTGGTCGTCCATGACTCCATCCTGCCCGCTGGCACCCCCGGAGGTCGCTGATCCCATCCGGCGCCGCGCTCGCGACGAACTCCATCCGTGACCATTTCTGCCACCCGTCCCAGGCACCTGCGGATCCAAGCTTCGATTGCGACCCGCCACGACGTGACCAGTCCACGCGCGCTGGTGCTGATGCTGCACGGGGGTACGGAGCGCTCCGAAGCCGCCGTCGACGAGCGCAGCCTGTCTCGGCGACGCTCGCAGACGATGCTGCGCGCGATTGCCCCGGGCTTCGCCGAGGACGGCGTGGCGACCTGGTTGATGAGTTATCGAGTTCGCGGCTGGAACGGCGGCGACGGCCCGGTTGCGGACGCGCGGGCCGCGCTGGATGAGGTACGCCGCGAGCTCGGGGACCTCCCCGTCTGTCTCCTCGGGCACTCCATGGGGGCCCGGACCGCGATCCATGTCGCCGACGATCCGTCGGTCGTCGGGGTCGTCGGCCTGGCTCCCTGGTGGCCGGCCGGAGAGCCCATCGAAGCCCTGCGCGGCAGGCACCTGCTGGGCGCCCACGGGGACCGCGACCGGATCACCTCGGCACGACAGAGCCGGCTCTTCGTCGAACGGGCGGCGTCGGTGACCACCTCGGCCCGCCTGCACGGGATGGGGCCGGTCGGGCACTACCTGCTGCGTCGGGTCGAGGCCTGGAACTACCTGGCCGCAGAGGCTGCCGGGGCGATGCTGCACCCGAATCGGCACTGATCCGGTCCGGCCCACCCGACCCCTCCTCCGGGGCCGAGGCGATTGGTGGGAATAGCGGCGATAGGTCTACTGTTCCCAATCGATGAAACGAAACGGTTTCGTTTCATCGATGTGATGAGGAGCACAGCAGCCCATGGATCCGCAGGAGACCACATCGCGACCGAGGGTCGAGGGTGACCGCGAGCGCGAGATCCTGCTCGCGGCTCTGCAGGTGCTCGGCGACGTGGGCTACGACCGGCTCACCATGGACGCGGTCGCCACCGAGGCGAAGGCCTCCAAGGCCACGCTCTACCGCCGCTGGAGCTCCAAGTCGGCGCTGGTCATCGACGCCGTGATCGCGATGAAGGGCCCTGCGGTCTTCCCCGACACCGGGAGCCTGCGCCAGGACCTGCTCGAGATGAGCTGCGGCCAGGGTGGCTTCAACAATCCCGAGCCGATGGGGGTGCTGGCCAGCCTGCTCACCGCGATCAACCTCGACCCCGAGTTCGCCGAGCGCTTCCGTCGGGACTTCATCGAGCCCAAGGTAGCCATCGGCCGAGCCGTCTATGAGCGAGCCCAGGCGCGAGGCGAGGTCCGCGAGAACCTCGACATCGCGCTGGTCGCCCCCTGCCTGGCCGGGATGGTCCTGCACCGGACCTTCGTCCTGGGCGAGCAACTCTCACCTTCCGAGGTCGCAGAGCTCATCGACCAGATCATCCTGCCCGCCTGCCGCCCGACCGGCGGCAACCCCAGCAAGAACCAAGCCAGCACCGCCGAGTAGAAGGAAGAGCACCGTGACCGACACCTCCGCGCTGGACGAAATGGACGAGACGGGCGATCGGGACCTGAGCGACTCCGCGGCCCAGCCCGACCCCGGGACCGCCGACGGCAAGCTGCACCTGGGCTGGGCCCTGGTCCTGATCTCGATCGCGCAGCTGATGGTGGTGCTGGACGCCACGATCGCCAACATTGCACTGCCCTTCATCAAGCGCGATCTCGACATCAGCCAGGCGAACCTGACCTGGGTCGTGACCGGCTACGCCCTGGCCTTCGGCTCGCTGCTGCTGCTGGGTGGACGCCTCGGAGACCTCTACGGTCGCCGTAAGGTCTTCATGACCGGCCTGGTCATCTTCGCGGTCGGCTCCCTGCTCGGCGGGGCCGCCACCAGCGAGGCGCTGCTGCTCGGCGGTCGTGGCGTCCAGGGTCTGGGCGCCGCGCTGGCCTCGCCGGCCGCGCTGGCCCTGATCACCACTACCTTCCCGGCCGGTCCGGCGCGCAACCGCGCCTTCGCGGTGTACGCCGCGATGTCCGGCGCAGGTGCTGCAGTCGGCCTGATCCTCGGCGGCTGGCTGACCGGCACAAACCCGGTGCTCTTCGGTCTCGACGTCGACGGCTGGCGACTGACCTTCCTGATCAACGTCCCGATCGGCATCGTTGCCGCGAGCCTGGCGCCGCGGTTCCTGCCCGAGTCCGAGGCGCACCCGGGTCAGCTCGACATCCCCGGTGCCGTCTCCGGCACCTTCGCCCTCCTCGGGATCGTCTACGGCCTGAGTCGCGCCGGCACGCAGGGTTGGGGTGACGCGATCACGATCGCCAGCCTGGTGGCCGGCGTCGCGCTGCTGGTCGGTTTCGCGATGATCGAGAGCCGGTCTCCCCATCCCCTCCTGCCGTTCCGGGTCTTCATGCACCGCACCCGCGCGGCCAGCTTCGTGGCGATGTTCCTGGCCCCGGCCGCGATGTTCGCGATGTTCTTCTTCCTCAGCCAGTACATCCAGAACGTGATGGGCTACACCCCTTTGCGTGCCGGTGTGGCGTTCCTGCCGTTCTCGCTGGGGATCGTCTTCGCTGCGGGTCTGGCGTCGAACCTGATCAACTGGATCGACCCACGCTACCTGGCCGGGACCGGCACGCTGATGGCCGCGGGCGCGCTCTTCGGGTTCTCGCGGCTCCCCTACGACACCACCTTCCCGGTGACCGAGGTGACCGGGAAGTACGTCACCGACATCCTGCCGTTCATCGTGATGATGTCGGTCGGCATGGGCCTGGTGTTCGTCCCGCTGACGCTCACCGCCGTACACCACCTGCGCAACGAGGACACCGGCATCGGCTCCGGGGTGCTCAACACCATGCAGCAGGTCGGTGGCGCACTGGGGCTGGCGACGCTGTCCACGGTCGCCACGCACATCTTCACCAACCGCGGTGCGGACCTCGCCGAAGCGGGCGCCGCGGCGCAGCAGGCGGCCGAGGCCAGCGGCGCTGCACTGCCGAGCCCGGACCAGATCGCCGCGATGGAGCGGGTCGCCCAGCTTCAGGTCTTCACCGACGGCTCGGTGCACGCCTTCCAGGCCGGGTCGCTGTTGATGCTCGGCGCCTCGGTGGTCGTATGGATCTTCCTGAACGTCAAGCACACCGAGCTGGCGACCGACGGTCCCGAGGGCGTGCACGTCGGCTGAGCTGATCCGATCGAGGCCCACGACTGTTCAAGGGAATCTCAGGTGGTGACCGCGCGAACGCTCGCCACCACATGTTCGACCTGCTCCTGCGACAGGTGCGGGCCGATCGGCAGGCTGAGCGTCTCGCGGCAGATCGCCTCGGTCACCGGCAGGGTCGCCCCCCGATAGCTGGCGTAGGCGCCGGAGCGATGCGGTGCCGTCGGGTAGTGGATCAGGGTGTGCACACCGCGGGCGGCGAGCTGGTCGACCACCCTGGCCCGGTCCGCGACCCGGATCGCGAACACGTGCCACACGTGCTCGATGTCGGCTTCTCGAACCGGCAGCCGCAGGTCACAGTCGGCCAGGGCGGTGAGGTAGTGCTCGGCGATCTCGCGCCGCCGGGCGTTCCAGCGAGCCAGCGCCGGCAGCCGGGTGCGCAGGAAGGCGCATTGCAACTCGTCGAGACGCGAGTTGACCCCCGGCACGTCGTGCACGTACTTCGTCCGGGAGCCGTAGTTGCGCAGCATCCGCACCCGATCGGCGACCTCGGGGTCGTCGGTGGTCACCGCACCGCCGTCGCCGAGCGCGCCGAGGTTCTTGCCCGGGTAGAAGCTGAAAGCGCCCGCGCGCCCCAGGCCGCCGACGAGCGCGCCGCCGTACCGAGCCAGGTGGGCCTGGGCGGCATCCTCCACCACGCTGAGATCGTGGCGGTCGGCGATCTCGGCCAGTCGCGACATCTCGGCCGGTCGCCCTGGAGGTGCACCGGCACGATGGCCCGGGTGCGCGACGTGAGCGCGGCCTCC
>JBBPYJ010000166.1:0-16217 GCA_038200025.1 Propionibacteriales bacterium
AGGGAACACCTCGGCGGCGTTGCCGAGCAGCCCGATCGACAGCGGGCGGCGATCGTCACGGGCGGCGACCGCGCGGCGTACGGCGTCCTCGAGATCGTCGGCCTGCTCGTCGAGGTAGCGGTGCTCGATCCGTCGACTGATCCGGGTCTGGTCGACGTCCACGCAGATCGCGACCCCGCCGTTCATGGTCACCGCCAGCGGCTGCGCGCCGCCCATCCCGCCGAGGCCGGCGGTCAGCGTGATCGTCCCGGCGAGCGTGCCGTTGAAGCGCTTGTCGGCGACGGCGGCGAAGGTCTCGAAGGTGCCCTGCAGGATCCCCTGGGTGCCGATGTAGATCCAGGAACCGGCCGTCATCTGGCCGTACATCGTCAGCCCGAGGTCTTCGAGGCGCCGGAACTCCTCCCAGTTGGCCCAGTCGCCGACCAGGTTGGAGTTGGCGATCAACACCCGCGGCGCCCAGGTGTGGGTCCGCATCACGCCCACCGGCTTGCCCGACTGCACCAGCATCGTCTCGTCGTCCTCGAGGGTGGTCAGGGTGGCGACCAAAGCGTCGTACGACGCCCAGTTGCGCGCCGCCTTGCCGGTCCCGCCGTAGACCACGAGGTCCTCGGGGCGCTCGGCGTTCTCGGGGTCGAGATTGTTCATCAGCATCCGCAGCGGCGCCTCGGTCTGCCACGACTTCGCGGTCAGCGTGGTGCCGCGGGCCGCCCGGATGGGCAGTCGGGGGTTGGAAGTCGAGTCGTTCATGCGAGTTCTCCGATCACTGATTCGCACGCCGCCAGGACGGCGCCGGACTGAACGAGCGAGACGGCGGTCTCGATCTCGGGCGAGAGGTGTCGGTCGGGGCCGGGGCCTTCGATGCCGGCCTCGCGCAACAGCCGTACGACGGCGCCGGTGGCCGGGCTCGGGGACACCCCCGCCGTGTCGCCGGTCTTGGTGCGGAAGTCCAGGGCCCGGGCGGAGGTGAGCACCTCGATCGCGACCACCCGGGTCAGCCCGTCGACGGAGCGCCGCAGCTTGCGGGCCGCCGACCACCCCATCGAGACGTGGTCCTCCTGCATCGCCGAGGAGGGGATCGAGTCGACCGAGGCGGGCACCGCAAGCCGTTTGAGCTCTGAGACGATCGCGGCCTGCGTGTACTGCGCGATCATCAGCCCGCTGTCGACACCGGGGTCGGCGGCCAGGAACGGCGGGAGTCCGTGGGAGCGGGCCCGGTCCAGGAACCGGTCCGTACGCCGCTCGGAGATCGAGGCCACGTCGGCGGCCACAATGGCCAAGAAGTCCAGCACATAGGCGATCGGGGCGCCGTGAAAGTTGCCGTTGCTGCGCACCTGATCGCCGATCACCACCGGGTTGTCGACCGCCGAGGCCAGCTCGCGACCGGCGATCGTCGCGGCGTGCTCGACGGTGTCGCGGGCGGCACCGTGCACCTGGGGCGAGCAGCGCAAGGAGTACGCGTCCTGAACCCGGTGGCACCCGGGGCCGCGGTGCGAGTCCATGATTCCGGAGTCGGCCAGCAGCGCGACGAGGTTGGCGGCCGACAGACCCTGGCCGAGCTGGGGGCGCAGGGCCTGGAGCTCGGCGGCGAAGACCCGGTCGGTGCCGAGCTGTCCCTCGACTGACATCGCGGCGGAGATGTCGACGGTTCTCAGCAGCATCCGCAGATCGGTGATCGCCAGCACCAGCATCCCCAGCATGCCGTCGGTGCCGTTGATCAGCGCCAGACCTTCCTTGGCTTCCAGCTCGACGGGCTCCAGCCCGGCGGCGGCGAGCGCCTGATCGGCATCGATCAGCTCGCCGTCGGCATTGCGGACCTGCCCCTCGCCCAGCAACGCCAGCGCGCAGTGCGACAGCGGCGCCAGGTCACCCGAGCAGCCCAGCGAGCCGTACTCGTGGACGATCGGCGTGATGCCGTGGTTCAGCAGCGCGGCGATCAGCTCGGCCGTCTCGGGCCGGATCCCGGTGTGGCCGGTCGCCAGCGTCGAGAGCCGCAGCAGCATCAGCGCCCGGACAACCTCGCGTTCGACCTCGGGCCCGGAGCCGGCGGCGTGCGAGCGCACCAGCGAGCGCTGCAACACCGCGCGCATCTCGGTGGGGATGTGCCGGGTCGCCAGCGCGCCGAACCCGGTCGAGATGCCGTACGCCGGGGTAGGTGCCGCAGCCAGCTCCTCCACGACCGCCCGGGAGGCCCGGATGGCCGACCACGACTCTGCGGACAACTCGATCCGCGCACCGTGCCGGGCCACCGCGATCACCTCGTCCAAGGACATCGGTCCGATGCCGACCTCGACCGTCTCGTCCGTGGCGCGGCCCGGGCCGGGATGGGCAGTCGGGGTGGACGGTGAGGAACTCATGCAACTAGCAAACTCTTGGAGCCGAAGGGCCACCAGAGCGAACTCTTCGCGGCCGTCTCGGATTACAGACGGACCCGCTAGTCTGCGGTCACCGGTGGCGCGCGGGCGCCGTACCAGTCTCATCGAAGGACTCTCATGGCAACCTGGCTACTGATATCCCTGCTGCTGGTCGCAGCCCTCGTCACCATCATCGTCGTCGGAGTGGTGTTGGTGGCGCTGTCATCGCGCCGGGCTCAGACCCAGGCCGACAACAAGGTGCACGCGCACGAGCTGCGGGTCGAGGCCACCGCACAGGCCGACGTCATCCGGGAGCGCGAGCTCGACGCGCAGACCGCCCAGGTCGAAGCGGATCGGGCACGACTCGAAGCCGAGCGCGCCGAGGCCCGCGCAGCGGAGGCGCAACTTGCACTCGAGCAGACCGAGGCGCAGGTCGAGGAGAAGGTGCGTGAGGCCGACCGACTGGATCCCGACGTCGACCACCGCAGCGACTCCTACTCCCCCGGCTCTGTAGACGCCCCTACCGGCGGGTCGACAGCTGTCGTGTTGGAGCCGGGTCCGGACGAGGACTGGGACGGTGAGCCGAACGCCCAGTCCATCACCCCGGCGAGCACTGGATCCAGCAGGGGTGTCACCGAGTGGGGCACCGAGCCCAACATCGATGTGGACACCGATTCGGGCGATCACACCCAGCGATGAGCCAAGTGCCCGCGGCGACCCGCGCCTTACGGGTGCTGCGATTCCTGGCCAGCCAGTCCGACCCGGTCGCGCTGGACCGGATCGCGCACGCCTGCGACCTGCCGCGATCCACGGCGTACCACTTGATCAACACGATGATCGACGAAGGTTTCGTCACCCACCTCCCCGACGAGCACCGCTTCGGCCTGGGCATCGCGGCGTTCGAGGTCGGCAGCGGGTACGCGCGCCAGGAACCGTTGCAGCGGATCGCTCGACGCCAGCTGGCGCTGCTGGTAGATCGGGTCGGCCACAGTGCGCACCTCGCGGTGCTGCACGGACGCGACGTCCTCTACGTCCTGGAGGAGCGCGCGCCGGGTCGGCCCTCGCTGGTGACCGATGTCGGCGTACGACTCCCTGCCTCACTGACCGCGAGCGGCCGGGCGATCCTGGCCGCGCTGCCCGCCGCCCAGGTCCGCGCGCTGTTCCCCGACGCCGGAGCGTTCGTGGACCGCACCGGCAGTGGGCCCACCACCCTCTCCGGCCTGCGGACCCTGCTCAGCGAGACGCGGCAACGTGGCCACGCGACCGAGGACGGCGAAGTCACCCCCGGATTCGCCAGCGTCGCGGCGCCCGTGCTGGACCACAACGGCCATCCGGTCGCCGGGGTGGCCTGCACCTTTCCCGCCGAACGCGGCGACCGCGACGTCGCAGCGGTTGCCGCCGAAGCTGTCAAGGCGACCGCCGAGACCCTCACCCGACGGATCGGCGGGCACAGCGGTTAGGCCGACCACGGGTCAGCCACCCGGCCGGAAGGCCGAGCCCCCTGACTGGATTGCGTCCAGGGCGCCGTCGGCGACCGGCACCCGGCCATCCTTGGCCGCCTTGACCAGGCGGGCGTGGTCACGCTCGGTCTGATCGGCGTACGCCGCAGCGAAGCGCCCCATGGCCCGGTCGACATTTGCCCCCTTGCCGACGTACCCCGCGATCATCGATGCCCCACTGGTCCGCGCGTGCCCCTTGGCCAGCAGGTGTCCGACGATCCCTGCGTAGTCGGCCAGCGCCACGGCGTTGATCCCGTCGAGGGGGATCGTGCCCTTCATGTTGCGGAACTGCCTGACGTAGTACTGCCTGTTGTCGATCGTGGTCCACCCCAACAGCGGGTCGCTCACGGTCTGCAGCGCCTGCTGGTATTCCACGACTCGCTGGCCTTGGTGTTGGTGCCAAGCCGAGTTGCCGTGCACGAACGTGGCGAGCACCGAACGTCGCGCCTGCTTCAGCTGCAAGAACACCACGTCGTCAACGGACGAGCCTTCCAACAGCACCACATAGGCACGCAGGCCGACACTGCCCACCCCGACGACCTTGTGCGCCACGTCTTGGATCGTGTATCCGCCCAACACTCTCGCCCAGTGCGGGGCCAACGACTCAAGATAGCGATCCAGACCCAATCCGATCAGCTCAGCCTTGCGGTCGGTCACCCGGCGGATGAGCGGCGGCTCCTCCACGATGCGCCGCTCGCCGTCGCGCTCGTGAGTGAACTTGGGCAGCGCCCGGTCGCTGGTACGGCGCCGGGCCCGCTTGGCGGAGCGTTTGATCTCGTCTCGCAGCGACTTCTCGGTGGCCGTCTCGTGCAACCGGTTCACGTCCAGGCGATTGTAGGAGCGCATCAACAGCGGCTCCTCGGCCAGGAAGCGCACCTCGCTTCGGTACGCCGCCACACACGATTCGACGGCGCTGCGGCACTCGTCCTCGCTCAGCCCGTTCTCGCGCCCGGCTACCCAGATACTGGCCACCAACCGGCGCAGATCCCATTCCCACCCGCCGGGGTGGGCTTCATCGAAGTCGTTGAGGTCCAAGACGAGCTCGCCCTCGGGGGATCCGTAGAACCCGAAGTTGCCAAGGTGGGAGTCCCCGCAGATGACGGGCTGGATCCCCGTCGAAGCACACCCCGCGACGTCATGGGCCATCACCACCGCCGAGCCCCGCAAGAATCCGTACGGCGATGAGATCATCCGGCCCACGCGCACGGGAATGAGTTCGTCGACGCGGCCGCGGTGGGATTCGCTCAACAGCGTCACCGGATCCGGGCGATCACTGGGAGTCTCCCACTGCGCCATCGCCCTGCGCGGCACATCCTTGCGCAGCGCCCGCCCCATCGCCGTGCGCTCGGCCCGAGAGGTGGGGCGTTGACGCAACGAGGCGAACGACGCGCTGTCGGCGCTACCCAGCACCTTGTGGCCCTTGCGGTTCGGGGGTGCTGAGGTCACCTGGTTCTCCTCTGGTCGCCCCTTCGGGCAGCAACGAAATCCGTCCGCCAAACCTACCGCCGCCTTTTCACTGGGGCCCTGCGCCCGCTTTCCATTTGTGGTTCGTTACTCTGGAGCGCTCCCTCTCGGTCAGTATCGCTCCCGAGCCGTGCATTGATTATCAGCCTGACTGCGGCCTTTGATCGACGTCACCGGAGGAAACATGAAGACCCGTCCCCTGCTGTTTGCCGCCGTCTTCTTGGCAGCCTCTCTGGCTCCCGCGCAGAGTTCGGCCAGCGTGAGCACACCATCCGACGTGCGAAGTCCGCTGCTCGCCAGTGCGCTCACGGTCTCGCGCAGTGTCTTCGTTCCCGGGCAGTCGTTGGTGTTCAAGGGCGTCTTGGGGTCCAAGGCCAAGCAAGAAGTCCACCTGCAGACGAACATGAACCGTCCCGGCGACACCTGGTTGGACCTGGCCGACAGCGAGTCGCACACCCGGGCACACGGCAGGTTCCAGATCCGCAGACCGGCACCGGGGATGTTCGGCATCAGCTACCGAGCAATTTCCGGGCGGCGTGCGAGTGGCGCCGTGCTGATGAACCCTCGGCCCCAAGAAGCCATCCTCGACGTCGCTAGCGGACTCCAGGGATGGGGGTCGGGATACGTTCTGGCCGGCCAGCCCTTCACCGTCACGGTGGATGCGGCGCCGTCGGTGGGTGCCCGAGGGCAGGCGTTGGCTCTGCCTGGGCGCACGGTGACCCTGCAGAAGCGTGTCGGGGCCGCCAGCTGGCAGTCCGTGGGCAGTACGACGCTCGACACGGCTGGACGCGCAGCTTTCGCGTTGACCGCCGGTAGCGCCGGGGACGTTGTCTATCGTGTGCGTCTGGAGGACTGGACCTCGGGGTTGAACCAGGTGGGCTGGCACCCATCCGCACCTACCTACGTGCACGTTCTCGACGCCCCGAGGTGGAGCCGGCCGGCAGCGATCGCCCAGGCCAACCCGGCTAACCCGGCGAATACGTTCGGTGCACTGACCGACACCGGGGCCAAGCCCTCGGCTGCGACGAAGTACGCGTGGGGTGCGGCGAAATACGACTTCGCGTGGGAGCTGGGACAGTCCTTGACCAGTCCGCCCAGCCGAGGGACGAAGCTCCGCGGCGCCTGGAGCGACTTCTCCGACGGGAGCGGTCGTGCGTTCATCCGCAACGGGGCAATGTCGTTGGACAGTGGATCCGACCAACAGCTGGGGAGCCTGGGATCTACCGGCGCCACCCTCAACCGCGCCGCCCAACGCTATGGCCGTTGGGAGGCCAGGGTCTGGGTCAGGTCACAGCAGTCGGGCAGCGACATGGCGCTGTCCTTCGACCTCGTGCCCGCGGTTGCTTCCCAGGACCAGTGCGGATCCCAGACGATCACCGTTGCCGAGGTTGCTGCTCACTCCTCGAGCGTGCTGGTCGGGGCGGGTGCGGCCTCGACGTCGAGCCGTTGGACCCGGACGGTCACCGGCAAGCCGATCAACCAGATCTTCTACAACTACGCCGTGGAAGTGCAAAAGGACCACATCACGTGGTTCATCGACGGCAAGGCGGTGGCCACAACTCGCGAGCCCTCGCTCCTCACCGGGATTGCCCTGCGTCCCCGCATCGCCCTGTGGGGGACAGGGACTGGGGACCAGAACTCCACCCAGGTCCTTGCCGACTGGGTCCGCTCGTACAGCCCGAAGTCGGGAAAGACAATCTCCAAGGGCTCTTCTCTCACCCGTGGTCCCGCCGTCTCCCGTTGCTAGCGGGCGTGCGAGCAGGCATTCGCTAGGCCATCCCCAGGCCATCGCAAGGCCGAACTGGGTCACTCCGCGCTCCCCAGTCTGTCGCATGTCGGCGGTCGCAACTATCCTGCGATGGCGCAAACGCCTGACTCGTTCCAGCTCGCCAAGGAGCCCGCATGCTAGCCCTTCAGATCGTCGCGATCGTGATCTCCTTGGGGATCGCGGGCGTCGGGACCGCCATGTTCGTCAAGGCGATCCAGCAGATGCTGGCCGTCGTACGCATGGGCGCACCGGCTTCGCGGGGCGACAACAAGGGGTCCCGCGCGGTAACGCTGCTCAAGGAGTCCCTAGGGCACACCCGGATGCTGCAGTGGGGTGTCGTCGGCGCCGCCCACTGGTTCATCTTCGTCGGTTTCGGGTTGCTCTTCTTCACCCTGCTGACAGCCTTCGGGCAGCTTTTCGACGCCGAGTTCGCACTGCCGCTGGTGGGGCACTTCTTCCCGTACGAATGGGCCACGGAGTTCTTCACCATGGCAATGATCATCGCCATCGTCGGTCTCCTCGGCTACCGTCTGACGCGCCCCACCGAGCGGGTCCGCGGCACGCGCGGTCGGCTGTACGGCTCCACGATGTGGCAGGGCTACTTCGTAGAGGCGGTGATCCTGGGGGTCGGGCTGTGCATCGTCACCCTGCGTGGACTCGAGTACGCCATGCTCGCCGGCGAGGGCTCCGCGGGCGCCTCCGCGCTGCACTTCCCCTTCACCTTCTGGCTGGGTGAGATCTTCGCCGGCGCGTCCTACGACAAGTTGGCCGCTTGGGTCTGGATCGTCGCGACCGCCAAGATCGTCATCTCCTTCACCTGGATGATCGTGATCTCGCTCAACACCACGATGGGCGTCGCGTGGCACCGGTTCACCGCCTGGTTCAACATCTTCTTCAAGCGTGAGTCCTCCGGCCGTACGGCGCTGGGCGCGGTCAAGCCCCTGACTATCGACGGCAAGGCCATCGGACTCGACGACATCGACGCCCTCGATGAGGAGTCTCCACTGGGCGTCGGCGCCGTGGAGCAGTTCTCCTGGAAGGCCATCCTCGACTTCACCTCGTGCACCGAGTGCGGCCGTTGCCAGTCGCAGTGCCCCGCCTGGAACACCGACAAGCCGCTGTCGCCCAAGCTGCTGATCACCGCGCTGCGTGATCACGCCTACGCCACGGCGCCGTACCTCCTAACCGCCGAAGGTGACCGCGACTCGGTGCTCGCCGCCGGCGGCGACACCCTCACCAAGGAGGTCGAGCGACCCCTGGTGGGCCCGACCGGTGATGACTGGTTCTACATGCCCGAGGACGGTTCGGCCGTCATCGACCCCGACGTGCTGTGGAACTGCACCTCGTGCGGCGCCTGCGTGCAGCAGTGCCCCGTGGACATCGAGCACGTCGACCACATCATCGACATGCGGCGCCACCAGATCCTGGTGGAGTCCAACTTCCCCTCCGAGCTGAACGCGCTGTTCAAGGGCCTGGAGTCCAAGGGCAACCCGTGGAACATGTCCCCGAAGTCGCGGATGGAATGGGCCAACGGCCTGGAGTTCGAAGTCCCCGTCGTCGGGGAGACCCTGGAGTCGCTGGACACAGTCGACTGGCTGTTCTGGGTCGGCTGCGCCGGAGCCTACGAGGACCGCGCGAAGAAGACCACCCGTGCGGTCGCCGAGCTGCTGAACATTGCCGGCATCTCCTTCGGCGTGCTCGGCAACGGCGAGACCTGCACCGGCGACCCGGCCCGTCGCGCCGGCAACGAGTTCGTCTTCCAGACCCTGGCCACCGAGAACGCCGAGACCCTGCTCGCGGCCAAGGCCAAGAAGGTCGTCTCGACCTGCGCGCACTGCTTCAACACCCTCAAGAACGAGTACGCCGCCTTCGGTGTCGAGCTCGAAGTGGTCCACCACACCCAACTGCTGAACAAACTGGTCCGCGAAGGCAAGCTCACCCCCGTGGCGACCGGCGACGGCGCGGCCAAACGGTCGATCACCTACCACGACCCGTGCTACCTCGGCCGGCACAACCAGGTCTACACACCGCCGCGCGAGCTGCTGGCGATCCTGCCCGGCGCCGAGGTCATCGAGATGGAGCGCAACTCCGAGCGCTCCTTCTGCTGCGGTGCCGGTGGCGCGCGGCTGTGGATGGAAGAGAACATCGGCGAGCGGATCAACGTCAACCGCACCACCGAGGCCGTCGGTACCGGTGCCGATCAGATCGCCGTCGGTTGCCCGTTCTGCCGGGTAATGCTGTCCGACGGACTCACCGCGATGCAGGCCACCGGCGATGCGCGCGAAGAGGTCGAGGTGCTCGACGTGGCGCAGATGCTGCTGGCCTCGGTGAAGGGTGAGACTGCAACCAAGCCGGTCAAGCCTGCTCCGGCCAAGGCTGGGGCTGGCGCTCCGGCTGCTGGTTCCGGTGCCGGGGGTGCTGTGGCGACTGGTTCTGCGGCCCCTGTCGAGTCGGTCGAGTCGGTGCCGTCGGGCGAGTCGGTCGAAACCAAGGCCGAGCCAGAGCCTGGCGACGTCACGATCACCGACAACACGGTGACCGAGACTGCCGACGCGGGTCCGCTCGCCAAGGCCTCGGGCGGTGCGTCGCTCTTCGACAACCCGGCTCCTGCCGAGTCCGCCAAGGACAAGCCGGCTTCGGGCGGTTCGCTCTTCGATACTCCGGCTGAGACGAAGCCGGCCGCCTCGGGGTCGTTGTTCGACACTCCGACTCCTGCCGCGGCCGAACCCGCTGAGCCTGCTGAGCCTGCTGAGAGCAAGCCCGCCGCCGGGGGGTCCCTGTTTGACGTCGCGCCAACCGAGACTGCAGCGGCTCCCACACCGGCGACGCCCGAGGAGACCAAGCCCGCCTCAAGTGGCTCGCTGTTCGACGTGGCCCCCACCGAGACGGAGTCCGCGTCCAGTCCCGTTGAACCTGAACGAACCGACGACGCCAAGCCCGCCACTGGTGGTCTCTTCGACGTCACTCCGATCGAGACGGAGCCTGACCCGCCACCGGTCGAGCCGGTCGACACCAAGCCCGCTGCCGGTGGGCTCTTCGATGTCAGTCCGGCGGCACGTGGCCTGTTCGACGTCGAGGAAACCCCGGCTCCTGCCACTCCGACTGAGCCGGCCCCGCCCGCTGCGCCTGCGGCACCCGCTGCGCCCGCCGTCCGCGGACTCTTCGACGTCGATGACACTCCGCCGCCGATTGCGCCCGCCTCCGGCTCCACCGATGAAGCGACGCCTGCTCCGCCGAGCGAAGACGCAGACCCGGACGCGACTCTGGACTCCGACGATGAGGTCGACGTACCTGCTGCTGATGCTGATTCCTCCCCAGCCGCCCCGGCCAGCCCGACCAGCCCGGCCACCGCGGACGAGACCAAGCAGCCGGATCATCAGCCGAAGTCCGACGCCGACATCACCCAGGCGATGTCGCTCTTCGACCTCTGAGCGACTCGGTCCCAGCACTCAGCAGCCAACGGCAGTCAGACAGTGCCGGATCTTCGGGCTAGGTAGCCGAAAACCCCACACTGTCGGCCGCAGGAGCAGCCGATACAGCACCCGACTACGCCTGTGCGGCCGGCCGATCGCCATGACGATCCGCTCCGAAGGCCTCAGATCGAGGTGCGGTGGAAACTCTGGAACGACCGGGACGGCGTCGGGCCGCGCTGGCCCTGGTAGCGGGAACCGTACTTCGCCGATCCGTAAGGGTGGGCGGACGGCGAGGACAGCCGGAAGAAGCAGAACTGGCCGATCTTCATCCCTGGATAGAGCTTGATCGGCAGGGTGGCGACGTTGGCCAGCTCCAGGGTCACGTGACCGCTGAAGCCGGGGTCCACGAAGCCCGCGGTCGCGTGCGTCAGCAGGCCCAGACGTCCCAGTGACGACTTGCCCTCCACCCGCGCCGCGACGTCGTCGGGCAGTGAGACGACCTCGTAGGTCGAGCCCAGCACGAACTCGCCGGGGTGCAGGATGAACGGCTCGTCCCCGTCCGGCTCGACCTCGCGGGTCAGGTCGGACTGGTCGACGGCTGGATCGATGTGCGGATAGCGGTGGTTCTCGAAGACCCGGAAGAACCGGTCCAGTCGCACGTCGATCGACGACGGCTGCAGCATCTCCGGCTCCCACGGGTCCATCTGCACCCGCCCGGCATCGATCTCGGCGAGGATGTCGCGGTCGCTCAACAGCACGGGTCGTAACCTACCGGCCGTGAGCTATCACCGGTACGTCGCGCTCGGAGACTCCTTCACCGAAGGGGTCGGGGACCCCGACCCGAAGCGCCCCAACGGGCTGCGGGGCTGGGCCGACCGGGTGGCCGAGGTGCTGGCCGCCGCCGAGCCCGACTTCGGCTCCGCCAACACCGCGATCCGCGGCCGCACGCTGCGCGGCGTACTCAATGAACAGCTCGAGCCCGTCCTGGAGATGAAGCCCGACCTGGTCACCATCTACGCCGGGGCCAACGACATCCTGCGTCCGAAGGTCGACCTGGACGCGCTCATCGACGAGTACGACGCGGGCCTCGGCAAGCTGGCCGCGTCCGGCGCCAAGCTCCTGGTGTTCACCGCCTTCGACCCGGGCGGTTCGGCGATCTACCGTCCGTTGCGCGGCCGCTTCGCGCTCTACAACGAGTTGGTCCGCACCGTCGCGGCCCGCCACGACTCCACCATCGTGGACTTCTGGCGGCTGCACGAGCACCGGGACTGGAGATATTGGGACACCGATCGGATGCACATGGGTCCGATCGGGCACCAGCGGATCGCGATCGAGGTGCTCAAGACGCTCGGCGTGCCGCACTCCCTCCGGCTCGATCCGATGGCACCGCTGCCCGTGCCGGGGCGGCGCGAGCAGATCGGCGCGAACGCGGCCTGGTCCCGCACCTTCCTCGCTCCCTGGTTGCACCGGCGCCTGACCGGGCGCTCCAGCGGTGACTCGGTCAGCGCCAAACGGCCCGCGCTAGCACCCATCGACCCAGCGTCGGCCTGAGCGGGTACTATTCGAGCGGCCTCCGGGTCAGGCGGATGTAGCTCAGCTGGTAGAGCGCGACCTTCCCAAGGTCGATGTCGCGAGTTCGAATCTCGTCATCCGCTCCCTTGATCACACTTCCCATGACTCGAGGCCCGGGTTCTCAGTCCGGGACCGACACCGGGTCGCCGACCCGGATCAGTCCGATCGGCTGCCCCGAGGTGACGGGCGTCAGTTCGGGGACCACCCGGATCCCGAACCAGGTAGCCCCGTCCCAGCGGCGGTGCCGGGCCAGCGTCCGGATCGGTTCCTTGGTCGTCTCGAGGGTATCCAGGTCGATCGTCGGGATCACGCACCGGTCGCAGAGCTCGGTACGACGGTAGGTGATCGCACCGATCTTGATCCGCTCCCAGGAGTCCTCGGCAAAGGGCTCCAGCCCGTCTCCCCCACTGATGATCACGTTCGGCCGGAAGCGGTGCGCGGCGTCGTACGGATCCAGCCACGCCTGCTGCTGGGACTCAGCAACCCACTCGGTCAGCCGCACCAGGCTGGCCTCAGTGACCAGCAGCAGCGGCCCGGCATCGGCGAGGGACATCGTCTCGCCGGGGAGACCGCCGTGCTCCTCATCGATCGGACGGGACAGCGGATCGTGCTGATGGGCCAGGCGCAGCGGCCGGCCGGTGCGCTCGGACAGCCAACGACTGGCCTCCTCGTCGGCCAGCACCACCTCGTCGAGCCCGCTGATCCGAGTGGCCACTCGCGGTGCGTCGACACCCGGCACCCGCACGTGTACGGATGCGCCGTCACGGGCACTGATCAACAGCCCGTCGGGTCGGATCGTGGCCAGGAATCCGAGCAGGGCAGCGCACTCCCGCGCCGAGACCCGATCGCCGTCCGGGTCGAGAACCGCCCAACGCCGGTCCCCGTCGAGCCCTTGTGGTGTCACCCGCGCCCAGCCGACGTCCTCGGCCCCCATCGACTTCACCGGGTATACGGTCAGCCTGGTTACCTGCATACCCGCGAGTGTGCCACCCACCCGACCCACGCCGAGGTCGGCGCTAGGGTCGTTCAGGTGACCTTCAACGGCTTCCCCGTCGCCGCGCTGGACTTTTACGACGACCTGGAGATGGACAACACCCGCTCCTTCTGGGATGCCCACAAACAGGTCTACGCCGAGTCGGTCAGGGCCCCGATGGTCGCCCTGACCGACGCGCTCGCGCCCGAGTTCGCCAGGGACAAGAAGACCGTCAAGGTCTTCCGGCCCTACCGCGATGTGCGCTTCGCCAAGGACAAGACCCCGTTCAAGACCCAGCAGGGCGCCTTCGTGTCCGCCGCCCCCGGGACCGGTTGGTACGTCGCGTTGTCACCGCAAGGCGTGCGGGTCGGCGGTGGTTTCTACGACGCCAGCACCAGCTCGCTGGCTGCGATCCGGACCGCGATCGACAACGACCGCACCGGCTCGGAACTCGAAGCCATGATCACCGCCTACGACTCCGACGGCTGGGAGATCGACGGGGACCGGCTCAAGACAGCACCTCGCGGCTACGACCGCGAGCATCCCCGGGTGCAGTTGCTGCGCCACAAGCAGCTGTTCGTCGGGCGGTCCTACGGCTTCGACGAGGTGATCCACACCCCCGAGCTGACCGACCGCGTGCGCACCGACTGGCGGGCGATCCGACCACTGGTCGAGTGGGTCGCCGAGCGTATCGAAGGCTGACCCGGCGAGCGAGCGAGTCGTCCTTTGCGCCGGCCAGGGCCCGGTCAGTGCGCTGGGTCAGTGCGCCTGCCAGGCGTCCTCGTCGTCGGTGCGCTGCTGGACCGACTCGGGAAGCTTGCGGTCGGCCAGGTTCTGGATCGTGACCGCCTCGAAGACGTCGCGCAGGGAGTGCCGCGCGGCGATCCACACGTGCTGCAACACCTCGGCGGACTCGTTGTAAGTTACTGCCTCCGGACGAAGCCCGTAGACCGACACCAGTGGTCCGTCGACGGCTCGGATCACGTCGGCGACACTGACCTCGGCGGCCGGGCGCGCCAGCCGCCAGCCGCCGGACTTGCCGCGCTGGGAAGCCACCACGTCCGAGCGCCGCAGATCGGCAAGGATGGCCTGCAGGAAGCCGCGGGGGATGTCTTGGAGCCGACCGAGTTCCTCGGCACTGACGGACTCCCCGTCGGTCCGTCCGGCCATCTCGATCAGCGCCCGCAGCGCGTAGTCGGCCTTGGCGGAAACACGCATGCGTCAAAGTGTCGCAGACCACTCGAGATGGTGGAGATCCGTGATGTAGGCAACAGCCGGCGGGACCGGCTTGCCACCGGGGGCTGCAGGGAGGCAGACTTATGTTACCGGTGAGTATTGATACTCCTCGGTAACCACCCGTAGGATCCAGACAGACCGAGGTGCATCGTGAGCCACTACAAGAGCAACCTTCGAGACATCGAGTTCAACCTCTTCGAGGTGCTCGGTCGGGACGAGATCCTGGGTCGGGGTCCGTTCGCCGAGGTGGACGGCGAGACCGCGCGCACGATCCTGTCCGAGGTGGACCGACTGGCGCGCGAGGAGATCGCCGCGTCGTACGCCGAAGCCGACCGCGAGCCGCCCGTCTTCGACCCCGAGACCCACACCGCACCAGTGCCCGCGTCGTTCAAGAAGAGCTACGACGCGTGGGTCGACGCGGAGTACTGGCGCCTGCAGATCCCCGAGGAGATCGGCGGCACCCAAGCACCCTCGTCGCTCAACTGGGCGATGGCCGAGATGGTGCTCGGCGCCAACGCCCCGGTGTGGATGTATGCCTGCGGTCCGAGCTTCGCCGCCGTGGTGCACCGCGTCGGCAACGAGCGCGACCGGCGGATCGCCCAGATCATGGTCGAGAGGGCCTGGGGTGCCTCGATGGTGCTGACCGAGCCGGACGCCGGCTCCGATGTCGGCGTCGGCCGGACCAAGGCCATCCGCAACGACGACGGTTCGTGGAACATCACCGGCGTGAAGCGGTTCATCACCTCCGCCGAGCACGATATGAGCGAGAACATCATGCATCTGGTGCTGGCCCGGCCGTCGGGTCCGGGGCTGGCTGAGGGGGTCGGCGGCCCCGGGACCAAGGGTCTGAGCCTGTTCCTGGTGCCGAAGTTCCAGTTCGACCACCAGACCGGCGAGCTGACCGGCGAGCGCAACGGGGTCTACGTCACCAACCTCGAGCACAAGATGGGCCTGAAGGTCTCCAACACCTGCGAGCTGACCTTCGGTGACGCCTCGATCGACGCCGGCTTGCCGGCCCAGGGGTGGCTGCTGGGCGAGATCCACGACGGCATCGCGCAGATGTTCCAGGTGATCGAGCACGCCCGGATGCTGGTCGGCACCAAGGCCATCGCCACGCTCTCCACCGGTTACCTCAACGCGCTCGAGTACGCGAAGAGCCGGGTCCAGGGACCCGACCTGACCCAGGCGTCGAACAAGACCGCGCCCCGGGTGACGATCACCCACCACCCCGACGTGCGACGCTCCCTGATCACGCAGAAGTCCTTCGTGGAGGGGATGCGGGCGCTCGTCCTCTACACCGCGACCATGCAGGACCGGGTCGCGATCGCTCGCGCGAAGGGCGAGACCGACGACGAGGCCGTCCGGGTGAACGACCTGCTGCTGCCGATCGTCAAGGGCTACGGCTCGGAGCGCTCGTGGGTGCTGCTGGGCACCGAGTCGCTGCAGACCTTCGGTGGGTCGGGGTTCGTCACCGACTACCCGATGGAGCAGTACGTCCGCGACGCCAATATCGACACGCTCTACGAGGGCACGACGGTGATCCAGGGTCAGGACCTCTTCTTCCGCAAGATCGTCAAGGACCGTGGCCAGGCCCTGGGGTACGTCTCGGGGCAGATCGCCGCCTTCCTCGAGTCCGAGGCCGGTAACGGTCAGCTCAAGGAGGAGCGGGCGCTGCTGCAGCAGGGACTCGACGACGTCGGCGGCATCGTCGGCGCCATGATCGAGCAGCTGACCGGTTCCGACCCGCGTACCGGTGGCGACCCCCGCAACCTCTATAAGGTAGGTCTCAACACCACCCGGTTGCTGATGGCCGTCGGCGACCTCACCTGCGCCTGGCTGCTGCTGCGCGGGGCCGAGGTCGCCCTCAACGCGCTGAACGGTGAGCTGTCCGACGCCGAGCAGGCGTTCTACGAGGGCAAGGTCGCCTCGGCCCGCTGGTTC
>JBBPYJ010000167.1:0-12615 GCA_038200025.1 Propionibacteriales bacterium
CGATCGAGATCCTCGACACCACTACCGGGACCTGGGACACCTCAGAGGTAAAGATGCCGGTCGCGGTCGCTTCATTCGAGGTTGTCAGCGAAGGCCCGCTCATCTACGGCTTCGGTGGCTTCGATGCCGCCAGCCATGCAACCGCCTTCTCGGCAGTGCTCGACACCCGCACCGGGGAGTGGCGCAACCTGCCACCCCTCCCCACACCGCGCTACGCCCACACGGTCACGCAGTTCGGCGGGCGCATCTACGTCATCGGCGGCCGCAACGCTGACGGTGAGGTCTCGGAGGTCGACGAGTTCGACCCAAGGACGGAGCGCTGGAGAACCCTGGCCCGGCCGATGCCCCGGGCGCGTGACTCCCACAAGACTGTGGCGACGCCGGCCGGACTGGTGGTGGCCGGAGGCCAGAGGGAGTTCGAGGACAGCGAACTGATCGACCTGTTCGATCCCCGTACCGGACGCTGGTCGGCGCTGCCCGACCTCCCCGAGAAGATGACACGGGGCGGCATCGCTTACGCCCGGGGCAAGCTGTGGATCGCGTTTCACGAGTCGGCGTACGTCGCGCAGGGGCCGGTCCCGATGGCGTGGGAGAAAGGAAACGCGCTGACCCTGTCGCGCCACGGCATGGGCATCGTGGTCCTCGACGGCTTCATCTACTCGATCGGCGGCTGCGCACTCAACCCGCTGCGCGACGTCCGCACGGTCGATCGTCTGGAGCTGACCTGACAGTGGGTTCTACCTGAATCGAGCTGCTCGACCACACCGACCCCAAGGTCACCGTCAGCACTGCATCCGCCGCAACGAGCACGGGAATCCACTGACTGCGGAGTTGCTGAATGCATGGCTGGTGCTGGCCCGCAGCAGGCCGTTGCGGCCGAGGGCGCGGCTAGTGATGAGGCCGGCCTCGTCGAGGCGGTCGACCTCGCGTGCAGCGTGGACAGTGGCACTCCTAGTGGGCGGCGAGGTCGCTCACGCCCGCTGCACATGTTCGGTGCGATCGCCCAGTTGGAGCGTTCGCTGATCCCATATGACGCACGAAGTCCGGCTCGTTGACGTCCGAACGAGCATCGTGGCTTGTCCGGACGGGAGCGCCGTAGCCTGGCCACATGTCGGATTGTGTCAAGTACCGGGTTTGATGGAGACATCGAAACCACGGGAGGGCTCGGATTATGACGGTGCAGAGGAAGTACCCGGTCGAGTTGTGAGCGTGCGACGCGGTTGACGGTGCGACGGTGGATGCCCGCTTGGACCCGGCGACGAGGTCGGGGGCGTGCAAGCGGATCGGTGAGCAACTCGGGATCAAGACCGAGACCCTGCGGTCGTGGGTGACTCAGGCCGAGATCGATGGCAGTCTGCGTGGCGGCACGACCAGCGATGACTCGGCCCGGCTGAGCGAGTTGGAGAAGGAGGTTCGTGAGCTACGTCGGGCGAACTCGATCCTGCGAACCCAGCGGCTTTTTTCGCAGCGAAGCTCGACCGCCCGGCCCGCTGATCGTGGACTACATCGACCAGCACAAGTACGACTAGGGGGTCGAGCCGATCTGCCGGGTGCTGAATAGCGCCGAGGTGCCGAATCGGTTCCGACCTGGTCGAGGCGGCAGCCTCGGGCGCCGAATACTTGCTGAACCAGGCCGACAACAGCGACGGTGGCCTGCGCATGCCTCACCGGATCCCTGGACTCCCCGACCTTGACACCTTCACCTACTCCTGGTGCCACGGACCGACCGGGACTTCCCTGCTGTTCGCGGCCCTGGATCGCGCTGGCGTTGCCGCTGTCGGCGGCGTCACTCCAACGGATCTGGAGCTGGCTGCGCGTCTCAGGGATTCCCGAACGCGTCTATCCCGGCTTTTGGGACAACGACGGCCGCTGCTGCGGCACAGCAGGCGCCGGTGAGCTCATCCTCAACTCGTGGCAGCGTCACAGCCGAGATGACGACGTCGCCTTTGCCGCCACCCTCGGTGACGCCCTCGTCGAATCGCCCTTCGTGTGACGCTGCGGGACTGTGGCGGGCGAGGTGCACCTCGTCCTACCGCGAGACCTGTCCTGAGCGGTGAGTGCCCAGGCCCCACGGTGAGGGACGGCGAGACCCTCACGGCATCGCGTCCAGGGCCGGCCGGACAACGCCGTGGGTGACTCCCATCTGGACCGCCGGGGCTGCGCGGCGGGTGGGCCTGCCCCCGCAGACGGGCTGTGGGCCATCCAGCGCGGTGTTCCATCGCGCCCGCACCAGGAAGCACGGGTGGGTGGTTCCGGTGGGTTCCGCCAGCAAGACGGTGACACCGATGTCCGTTCCCTGGCCGGTGTCGTCGACCGGGATCGCGTGGCCGGCGGTGGGAAGCACGACGATCGCCGCGATGGCGGCGAGACCGACACCCCCGGCGGTTGCCGACGGCCACCACCAACGGCGGGCGTCCGAGCCGAGCGAGTAGCTGTTCTGGTTGCTGTTCATGATGTGTCTCCTCGTGATGCGGGGCTGACTGCCCCGGCATCTTCGGTTCTGACACCCGCTGGTACCGGGTCGGCTCAGCATCGGTATCGACGGGGTATCGATCCGGTTGACGCTGTCTGGGAGAGAGAGGAACGTGGACGGATGGGAATCACGGTGCTCGGTCCCCTAACGGTGGACGGCTCGGGACGAATCAGCCCACGCGACCGGGTGGTTCTGCAGGCGCTGGCGACGCGCACGGGTCATCCCGTCGGCGTCGACGAGCTGATCGACGCGCTGTGGGGCGACCAGCCGCCCGCATCGGCCGCCAAGATCCTGCAGGGCTGCGTCGTAAGGCTGCGCAAGTGGCTGAACCCCGAGGCAATCGATACCGCACCGCAGGGATACGTCTTAACGCTCCCGCCGGACCAGGTCGATGCGGTCCGGTTCGAGCGCATCGTTATCCGGGCGCGCGAACTGCTGACCCTCGGCGAGGAGGACCGCGCCGCGTTCCAGCTGACCGAGGCGCTTTCACTGTGGCGCGGAAGCGCCTTCGCCGAGCTGGCGGACTGGCAGCCGGCGATCGTCGAGGCGCGTCGCCTGGACGAGGTCCGGCTCGAGGCCGAGGAGCTGCGTGTGGATGCCCATCTGCGAAGTGGGCGGCACCGCGAGGTGCTCGCCGAGGCGCAGGCGCAGGTGCGTCGGGCTCCTCTGCGCGAGCGCCGGTGGACCCTCCTGGCGCTGGCGCAGTACCAGTGCGGCCAGCAGGGCGAGGCGCTCCGCACGATCCACCGGCTCAAGTCCGTGCTGCTCAGCCAACTCGGCATCGACCTTCCGGGCCCGGACGTGATCGCGCTAGAGCAGGCGATCCTGCGCCAGGACGCCTCGCTGCTGTCCGGGAAGCTGGTCGGGGTTGGCGGATCCAGCTGCCCGTGGCAGGGACTGATGGCCTACGACGTCGCGGACTCCGAACGGTTCTTCGGTCGCCAGGACGACGTGGACGCGTGTCTAGAGATCGTGCGGCGTACGTCGCTCCTCGCGCTGGTCGGGCCCTCCGGGTCCGGCAAGTCCTCGATCCTGCGCGCGGGGGTCGCGGCCGCCCTTCAAGGACGGGGACGTCAGATCATCGCCGTGACCCCTGGCCGTCACCCGCTCCAGTCTCTGTCCGTGCTCAACCGGGCACCGGCGACCGCTGTGCTGTGCATCGACCAGGGCGAGGAGGTATTCTCGCTCTGCGAGGACCCCGACGAGCGCGGAAAGTTCCTGGACGCATTGGTGGTGCAGGCGCAGGTGAGCGCGGTGCTAGTAGCCGTCAGGGCCGACCGGCTCGCCGACGTGGCCGCGCACGCCGGCTTCAGCCGACTGGTCGAGCAGAGCCTCTACCTGGTCGGCGGCCTCGACGAACGTGGACTGCGCCAGGCCGTCGAGGAGCCGGCCCGCCAAGCGGGCCTGATCATCGAGCCCGGGCTGGTCGACCTCCTGGTTCGCGAGGTCCGCGACGACCCCGGTGCCCTGCCGCTGCTCTCCCACGCCCTGCTCGAGACCTGGAAGCGCCGCGAGGGCAGCACCCTGACCGTCGCGGGATACCGCGCCACCGGCGGGATCCACGACGCCGTCGCCCAGTCCGCCGAACGCCTCTACGCAAGGGTCGACGCCCAGGGCCGGCACCTGCTCCGCGACCTGGTCCTGCGCTTGGTCTCTCCCGGCTCTCAGGGCGAGCCCGTCCGCAGCCGAGTCCCTCGACGGCTGATCTCCACCGACGCCGAGCACGACCAGCTCATCGAGATGCTCGTCGGCGCCCGCCTCGTCACCAGCGATGTCGGTGTCCTCGAGGTCAGCCACGAGGCTCTGGCCGTGCCTGGCCGCGGTTGCGTGGCTGGCTCGAGGACGACGTCGAAGGTCAACGGACCCTGCACCACCTCTCGGCCGCAGCCGACGCGTGGGACACCCTCGGCCGCCCCGACAGCGAGCTCTACCGCGGCGTCCGCCTGGCCCGCGCGCTCGACTGGGAAGGCCGGACCGCCTCGACCCTGACCGACACCGAGCGCGTTTTCCTCGGTGCCGCCCGTCGGCACGCCGAGCTCGAGAAGCGCAGCATCGCGGACAGGACCCGTTCCCAGGCAAGGATGATCCGTCGGTTGCGCCTCGTGCTCGCCGGCGCCGTCGTCCTCCTCGTCCTCGCCCTGGCCGCCGGAGGTGTCGCCGCTGTCCAGTCGAACCGGGCCGGGGAAAACGCGGCCGCCGCGGATCGTGCCGCCAGGTCGGCACTGGCCCGTGGGGTGGCGGCCCGATCCGCCGACTCAGCAGATATCGACACGGCCCTGCTGCTTGGTGTCGCCAGCGTCAACATGGAGGAGTCCCCGGAGACGCTGAGCAGCCTGATCAGTACCCTGGCGAAGCAACCCAACCTTATCTGGTCCACCTCGTTGGCGGGTGACGAGGTGATGGCGCTCGACGTCCACCCGTCCGGCACGACCGCAGCAGCTCTCGACAACAGGCACCACGTAAGGCTCGTGGATCTCTCCACCGGGGAGGTACTTGCCGAGCGTCAGGTGGGAGCGAGTCGTATCGAGGACGACGAAACGCGCGTGGTGCGGTTCAGCCCGGACGGGACCAGCCTGGCGGTGGGCGCGACGACCCTCTCCGAGCACCCCGTCGTCCTGTTGGATGCCGGGTCGCTGCATCCTCTCGCTTCCCAGCCTCGTGGGTCCGGCGTCGCGGGTTGGCAGGTCGTCGACGTGGAGTTCAGCAGCAACAGCCGCTCGCTCGTGGCCGTCATGAATCGAATTGCGCTGCGCGATGGCTTCCAGAGGCCCGTCGCGACATGGGCGTACGTCTGGAACCTCGACGAGCCGGTTCGGCCAACGCGCGTCCCCCTTCCCAAACCCGACCTGAGCACGGAGTCCGCAGCATATGCGGCGCTGTCCCCCAACGGGAGGGTGCTCTACACGTCCGCCCCGAACGTCCGGGTGCATGACCTACGGACCGCTGCCGTACGCGAGCTGTCCCCGATCCAGGGCCGTCTGGCCATCAGTCCGGACGGCAGCAGGCTCGCAGTCGCCCGCTTCGTGGACCACGCTGAGATCTTCGGCGAGACCGCGATCCTGGACGCGGCAACCGGACGACTCCAGCACACGTTGACCTCTGAGGGCGAAGACGGCGCCGCGGTCTTCAGCGACAACGGGCGTCGCATCCTCACTGTGACGTGGGATGACCGAACGGCGAACGTGTGGGACGTGGGAACGGGCGACCAGATCTCCCAGACGAGCATCGGGCTCGGTGCGCCGGGAGCCGCAGACCTGGACCCCGGGGGGAAGACGGTCGTGGCCGCCGGTGCCGACAACGCCCTTCGCAGCTGGGACGTGGTCGGCCGGCGTCGATATCTGCGCAGGATCCCCATCCGTGGGATGCCGTGGTCATTGCGTGACTTCGGCTCCTGGCTGGCGACCACGTCGAGCGGCGGCGGCTACGTCGCCTACACCATGCCCAGGTTGCATGAGCCCGGACAGCCGACAAGCACGGTTATCGTCGACGTTGCACGCCGCCGGGCGTATCCCGACGACGACGTACAAACCGCCCTCGAATAGGGGAACGGTAGCTGGTACGCCCCACGAGCCGAATACATCCGGGCCAGGGACGGCACCATCTTCACCTGGAGCGGGCGCACCGGGCGACGCGTTGACGGTCCCCACCCCGGCAGCGACCACGTGTTGGAGGTCGATCACAGTCCGGACGAAACCTCCGTTGCCATGTCGGAGAGCTCGGGAACGATCACCCGGCTCGACGCACGGACGATGGAGCCAGATGGTCGACCGGTCCACCTCAGTGCTCCAGTGTGTTGCGTCTCGATGGGCCCCGACAACCGCACGGCCTTCGCGCTCTCCGGCGCACCCAACCTCACCGGTCTCTGGAACGACCCGGCGCGGCACTGGGCCTTGGTCGACCTCGAGGAGGGCAGGGTCGTACGTGATGGCGACCTTTCGTTCGGCAATGGCACCTTTGCGGCCTACTCGTCCGACGGACGTTGGCTCGCAGCAGGCGGCTACGACGGCGACGTGGTGATCCTCGACGCCAATACCGGGAAGCCAGTCAGGACGCCGGTGCGTGCCCACCGGGACTTCGTCGCCTGGATGGCCTTCTCCCCCGACGGCACGAGACTCCTCTCGGCGGCCACCGACGGGACGGTCGTCCTCTGGGACGTGGCCACCGCGAGCATCGTGGCCCGCGTCACGGCTCCGTACTCAAGCATGTCGTCCGCGGAGTTCATGCCCGACGGGCGGATTCTGATCGCGCCCTGGCATGACGACCCGGCGGTCTTCGTGTGGGACCCCGACGCGGACCGCACGGTCGAGTTCGCCTGCCGTGCCGCAGGCCGCGACCTGACCCGTCAGGAGTGGGAGGCGAACTTCGCGCACGAGCCCTACCGCGCGACCTGCCCGCACGAGTGAACCCGAGCCATTGGCCCTCCCTGCGATCGCGACAGAGCCACCGTTTACGGCAGCACCACGAAGCTCCGCCACGCTGATGCAAGCGTGGAACCCGCGCTAACCGACCCTGGATTCCGGCCAGCTCGGCGACACCTCCGAGGGGTCTCCACGGTTCTCGAGTGGGCCTCCCGGTTCGACTTGGGCGAGGCCGCTCGGGCGCCCATCACCAGAAGTCGGCCGGATTCGACCGATGACACCAGGCGCGCGCAACGTTTGTCAGCCGGTCGATCAACCCCGACGACCTACCTCGCTGAGCTCTGCAGGTCGAGGTAGCGAGCTTCACCATCGGGCACTCAGTGGGTAGAGGCGAAGTAGAGATAAGAGGAGCAGACAATTGCTTTGGTTGCGTCTATCTGGGTGGTTTGACGCACTCTGAGGGGTCGTGTGGCCTCGCGGATTCATGGGCCTAGAGCTGCCACAGGACGGGCTAGAGGGGGCTCCTTGACCAGCGGGTATTTGCTCCGTTTTCTGGTCCCCGCTCAATCTTGTGTGCCACATCTGTGCCACAAGCGCCGATACTGACCAGTAACACGTTCGTGCAGAAGGCGACAATAGGGCGTCTGACCTGGAGAAACGTGTGGCGCCCCCGACAGGATTCGAACCTGTGACCGGCGGATTAGAAGGCCGCTGCTCTATCCAGCTGAGCTACGGGGGCTGGGCGGCTCAAGTGTGACGTACCGGCGCCGCTGAGCAAACCCGCTGGCGAACGGGGGCCGTTGGGGGTGTCAGACTACCGTTCGCTTGATGACCTCATTCGCCCGCTGGTGCCTGGTGGCCCTTGCGGCGATGCTGGTGGTCGCGGCGCCGTTTGCCGCGGGGGCGCTGCCGGTCGGCGACAGCGAACAGACCGCAGACGAGCTGCTGGCGCAGGTGTCGGGTGCGCAGGAGGCGTCGTACTCGGGGTTCGTCGAGACTGCCGGTGCCCTGCAGCTCCCGGTCGCATCGCGCTTCAACTCGGCGGGCGCGCTGTTTGGCGAGCAGACCCGGCTGCGCGTGTGGTGGCGCGACGCCGACGCCTGGCGGGTCGACCGGCTGCTGCTCAGCGGCGAGACCGACCTGATCCACGACGGTGAGTTCACCACCGAGTTCGACTACGAGGACAACGCGGCGACCGCGAGCCGCGATCCCGACATCCGGCTGCCGCGCACCGCCGACCTGCTGCCGCCCGCGCTGGCCAAGCGGGCGCTGAGCGACACCGACGAGACAGCCCTGAGCCGGATCCCGGCGCGCCGGGTCGCCGGCATCGAGGCGCCGGGGCTGCGCCTCAAACCAGCCACCAACAAGTCCAACGTCGACCACGTCGACCTGTGGGCCGACCCGGGGTCCGGACTGGCGTTGCGCGTTGAGATCTGGTCCGACGGCCGGACCCCCGACCTGACCAGTGAATTCCGTAACTTCGAGGCCGGAGCGCCGCCGGCTGAGCGGACGACGTACAGCCCGGCTGACGGCACCGAGGTCTCCTTCGATGAGGTGCTCGACATCGCCGACGCTTCCAATCAGTACGCACCACTGCTACCGCCTGAGGTCATCGGCGGGCTGGCCAAGACCCTGGACTCCGACGGCGCGGTCGGGGTCTACGGCACCGGGCTGACCCAGCTGATCGCAATCCCGTTGCGAGGCCGCGAGGCTGGTCCGCTGCGCGAGCAGATCGCGATCGCCCCTGGATCCGAACGAGACAGCCGAGGAACCGTGTTGACCGAAGGAATCCTGACCGTGCTGCTGACCGGCGTCGACGACGACGGCGGGTGGCTGATCGCGGGTACGGCGAATCGGCGTACGGCGGCGCGCGCGGCCACCGATCTGGCGCGCGACACCGTCTACGTGGGGGACCGATGATCCGCACGCGAGGGCTGACCAAGCGCTACGGCAGGATCGCCGCGGTCAGCGATCTGGATCTCGACGTCGTGGAGGGCGACATCTACGGCTTCCTCGGGCCCAACGGCTCCGGCAAAACGACCACCGTGCGGATGCTGCTCGGGCTGGTGCTTGCCACCTCCGGCAGCGCCGAAGTGCTCGGTCAACCGATGCCCAAAGCCGCTAGCCAGGTGCTGCCACAGGTGGGCTCGATGATCGAGGGGCCGGCGGCGTACCCCCAGCTCTCCGGGCGGGCCAACCTCAAGCTATTCGACGCCATGACACCTGGCAGCGGTCTGCGCGGCCGCAAGCAACGAGTGGGCGGAGCCCTCGAGTGCGTCGGGCTCGCGGGCGTGGACTCGCGTCCGGTGCGTGCCTACTCGCTCGGGATGCGGCAACGCCTCGGCCTGGCCAACGCGCTGCTGCGCTCACCGCGGCTGCTGGTCCTCGACGAGCCCACCAACGGGCTGGACCCCCAGGGCATCCACGACATCCGCGACTTGCTGCTCGAGCTCAACCGCGCGGGCACCACGATCTTCGTCTCCAGCCACCTGCTGGTCGAGATCGAGCAGATGTGCACGCGGGTCGGGGTTATCAACCACGGCCGACTGGTCCTCCAGGAACAGCTGAACAGCCTGCGCGGCCCGACCGGGCAGGTGCGGGTCCGCACCCCGGACGTCGCGCTCGTGCTGGAGTCGTACGCCGCGCACGGCGCCGAGGTCGATGCCCGCTCGCCGCACGAGCTGCTGATCCCCAGCACTGACCCCGCTGGCCTGAACGCGGAGCTGGTCCGGGCCGGGATCCGGGTCGAGGAACTGGCGCTCGAGCGGCCCAGTCTCGAGCAGATCGTGCTCGCCGCGACCAGCGCTGGGTCGGACGATCACTCTGGCATCTCCTTCGACGAGTCGGACCACCAAGCGGTCGGCCACTCAGAGACGCTGGAGGTGGGCCGATGATCCGTGTCGAGCTCATCAAGCTGCTGCGCAGCCGCCGCACCTGGACCACCATAGCTCTGATCGACGCGCTGCCGATCCTGGTGGCGGTGCTGCTCGCGATCACCAACCTCGGGCCGCGTCCCGGGACCGGGCCGGCGTTCCTGAGCGCCGTACTCACCGACGGCAAGCTGTATCCGCTGGCCGCCCTCGGCATCGTGCTGCCGCTCTTCCTGCCGATCGCGGTGTCGATCACCGCGGGGGAGGCGATCGCCGGCGAGGCCCAGCAGGGCACCCTGCGCTACGTGCTCGTCCGCCCGGTCGGACGCTTGCGGCTACTGGTGGCCAAGCTCGTCAGCGTGATGACGTTCGTGGTCCTGGCGATCCTGGTGGTGGCGGTGACGGCGTACTTTCTCGGCATCGTGCTGCTCGGCGACCAGGACCTGACCACCGGCGCGACCAGCGTCTCGGGGACGTCGCTGACGACCCAGGAACTGGCGATCCGGACCGCACTGGCGCTGGGGTACGCGATGCTCTGCATGCTCGGCGTCGCCGCGATCGCGCTGTTCTTCTCAACCGTCGCCGACTCCCCATTGGGCGCGGCGCTGGCCACGATGGCGATCCTGATCGCCTCCACGCTGCTGCTCACCCTTGACGCCGCCGAGGCGCTGCGGCCTTTTCTGCCGACCCGCTACTGGCTGGCCTTCGTCGACCTCTTCCGCGACCCGATCCTGTGGCGCGAGGTGGTGCGCGGGGTGCTGCTGCAAGCGGCGTACGTCGTGGTGTTCTTCGGCGCTGCCTGGGCGAACTTCGCAACCAAGGACGTCAAGGACTAACGGCGCAGACGGCTTCGTCCGGAACTCCGGGCGGCGGCGCGATCGCCAGCGACAACTCGACCATCTCGATCACCGTGGGGGTGCGTGGGACGTCGGCGTGCGCCACCATCAACGTCGGGCAGATCGACTGGATCGAGTAGGAGAGGGCTCCGTCGAGTTCGCCCGAGCTGGGCGGGACCACCGTCTGGTCGTCGGTGGTCCACAGCGCGATCCAGGCCGGTCCGGGTGGGGTCTCGTCGTCGGCGTTGAGGGATCGCAGCAGGTCGCTGCCGGGCGCGAGCTGCTGGCAGCCCACCGGGCAGGCGTCGGGAGCCAGATCGCCAGCCAGCCCGGCGAGTTGGGTGCCGTGGTGGGGGGAGGCCAGCGTGACCACCCGGCGGGCGATCGAGTCGCCTCCCAGCTCGGCCACCCAGACCCGGGCGACGACCCCACCGGCGGAGTAGCCGACGACGTCCACCGACGGAGCCCCGTCCTCGATCGCCTGGTCCGCGATCTCAGCCAAGCCTTCGGCCTGCTCGCGCAGGTCGCCGCGACCGTCCCCGGGTGGAGCGACGATGGCCGTCTCCCGCCCGTCGGCCTCCAGGGCGGCGGCTAGGACCTCGAGCGAGGTCGTCGAGCCGCCGTACCCGGGGACCAGCAGCACCGGCCCGAGCTGGTCCTGCGCGACGGGCTCGACATTGGATTCGGCGGTGTACGCAGCGGCGATCCCGAGCGCTGCAGCCAGCACCAGCACCAGTGCAGCCAGCGCGATCACCAGTCGGCGCCGGGCGGGGGCGAGGTTCGCGAGCATGGGAAGAGTCTGCCCTGAGGGTCAGGCGGTGACACGGAAGGCGATGACGACAGCGATCAGGAGCACTGCTGCAATGACATCTAGTGCCCCGGATTTGAAGTTCGGTGGATAAATCGTGCGAGCGATCCGAGGATCTGGTCGGCGGTCTTTGTCCAGACGAACGCTTTGGGATCGGCGTTCCAGGCCTTGACCCATTTGCGGATGTCGGCCTCGAGGGCTTGGACGCTGCGGTGGTCAGAGCGTTGAAGAAGGTCGGCGGTGACGGAGCCGAAGAACCGCTCGACAAGGTTTAGCCACGATGAGTAGGTCGAGGTGAAGTGCAGGTGGAACCTGGGGTGGGTCTCGAGCCAGGTTTTGATGATCGGGTGCTTGTGGGTGCCGTAGTTGTCGCAGATCAGATGGACCTGAAGGTCCTCAGCGACGTTGCACGCGGCGAAGAGGGTCGTGGTGGCGTGACGGACGTAGTCGTGGGTCCGTTTCTCCGCCATCCCGGGCATCATCGGCAGAGCCGGCTGGGACCTCTGCAGCGCTTGGACCTGCGACTTCTCATCGACACAGAGCACCACCGATGCTTCTGGTGGGTTCAGGTAGAGCCCTACGACGTCGTAGACCTTGTCGATGAAGAACGGGTCGTTGGAGAGCTTGAAGTGATCCACACGATGCGGTTTGAGCTCGAACTTCTTCCAGATCTCACCGATCGTGGTCTTCGACAGTCCGGTCCGTTTCGCCATCTTGGCCCGGCTCCAGTGCGTCGCGTTGGGCGGTGTCGACTCCAGCGTCGCGACCACGACGTCCTCGACCTGGTCCACACCGATCGTGCGAGGACGACCAGGACGTTGCTCATCGCCAAGGCCATCAAGACGGTGCTCCACGAACCGGGCACGCCACTTGCCCACCGTGGCCGAGGAACACCGCAACTGCGACGCAACCTCGTTGTTCGTGCTGCCCTGTGCGCAGGTGAGCACGATCTTGGAGCGCAACGCCAATGCCTGGGAGGACTTCGCTCGGCGCGACCACCGGACCAACTGCTCATGCTCTTCAGGCATCAGAATCAACTCGGCCTTAGGACGTCCAGCACGGGGCATGTCACCAGCCTACAACTTATCTAACGAACTAAGCGTGCGCCACATTAGCAGGGTTGTCACCGGCGCGTTGGCGAGGGAGCCGGTCGCGGCGTGCTGGCGCCCGATCTGTGCCAGAAGGAAGCGATGAAGGCGAAGACGATCCCGGCGATCGTGAATCGGATGATGACGTCTTGGTTGGCCGATGTCGCAGCGTTGCCCAGGCA
>JBBPYJ010000168.1:0-12067 GCA_038200025.1 Propionibacteriales bacterium
CGCTTGCTTTCCGGCCGTGTCGACCTGACTCCGCTCGTGCCTGGCCGTGTATGTCGTGACAGAATCCGCCCATGAGCGAGACGCCTTCGGACCCCTACGGATCGTCCAACCCCTCGGGTGACAACCCATACGGGAGCAACCCGAACGACCCGGCCGGCTACTCCGCCGGGGGCTACGGACAGCCGGCGTACGGCGCCGCCGGTCCCTACGGCAACGCCCCGGCGCCCGATCACCCCCAGTCCACCACCGTGCTGGTGCTGGGGATCCTCGGCCTGGTGCTGTGCCAGATCCTGGCGCCGTTCGCCTGGATCATGGGCAACCGGGTGGTGGCTGAGATCGATGCCTCCGGCGGCAGCATCGGCGGTCGCAGCAGCGCCAACGCGGGTCGGATCTGCGGCATCATCGGCACAGTCCTGATCGGGCTATCGATCCTGGCCCTCATCGCCTTCGTCGTTCTCGCCTTCGGTCTGGGCGCCTCTAACGGGTGACCGAGCGTATGCCGCGCGAGGAGCTCACCGGCACCCCGCGCGAGGCTGTCGATAGTCACGGTCCTCGGCTGCGTGAGGTCCAGTCCTACGCGCGGCGTGGCAGCAAGTTCACCCCCTCGCAGCGTGCCGCGTGGAACGCGCACCACCGCGACTGGGTGATCGATGTCGAGTGGGCCGAGGCGCCGGGCTTCGAGCTGGACGCGGCCTTCGATCGACGGGCGCCGTTGATCGTCGAGATCGGCTCCGGCGTGGGGGAGGCTACCGCTGTCCTGGCCGCTGCTCGCCCCGAGGCGAACGTGCTGGCCCTCGAGGTCTGGCTGCCGGGCGTCGCTGCCTCGCTGGCTCGGGTGGCCGAGCTCGGGGCGACCAACGTCCGGTTCTGCGGCGTCGACGCCGTGTGGGCGCTGCGCAACCTGCTGGAGTCCGAGCAGCTGGCGGGACTTTGGACGTTCTTCCCCGATCCCTGGCCGAAGACCAAGCACCACAAGCGTCGCCTGGTGCGATCGACCGTCGCCTCGCTCGCCGCCGACCGCATGGCCCCGGGGGCGAAGTGGCGGCTGGCCACCGACTGGGGCGACTACGCCGACCAGATGCGCAGGGTCCTTGACGCCGAGCCCTGCCTGGACGGTGGGCCCGCGGAGCGATGGGCCGACCGCCCGGTCACCAAGTTCGAGCGCAAGGGTGTCGCCGCCGGACGCACGATCACCGACTTCGCTTACACCCGTCGGCGAGCAGCCCCGCGGAGCTGACTCTCCCCACTCGGCTCAGAGCGGAAGTCCCAGTTCCATCCCGGCGCACTCCAGAGCCCACTCGACCCGGGCTCGCTCGCGGTCCAGGTCCGAGCCGGCCTCTAGGACGCCGAGCAGGTTGACGATGGCGAGCTGCGAGCAGGCCTCGGCCAGAACGCCGTCGTACGCCCTGCGCAGTCCCTCGGCCTTGACGAAGCGTTGCCCCTGCGGCGGCTCGTGGAAGCGCCGACTCAACCGACGGGCGAGCACGGCGATGTCCTCGATCGGCCGAGTGGTTGGCGCCTCGGGGCGCCGCCGCCAGCGGGACCAGACGCGCACCAGCGGGTTAGGCACCGCCCAACTGCGGCAACCGCGCAGGATGTAGAGCGAGACGACGATGCAGGTGGGGACGATCAAGACCACCACCGCCAAGCCCACCAGGTCGCCCACCATCTTTCGAAGGTAGGCCGCACTCAGCGCGATCACAAGCCCGCCTCATCCCGGGCCGAGCTCGCGAGGACTCAATCCAGGTCGGCGCGCTTCATCTCCTCGGGCGAGAACTCGCGCGGCTCGACCAGCACCATCCAGTTGCCGCAGTTGTCGCGCATCAAGGCCTCGACGCCGTACGGACGCTCCTGGGGTCGCTGGATGAACTCCACGCCCTTGGCGACAAGCTCCTCGTAGGTCTTGCGGCAGTCGTCGACGTTGAGGCCGATGCCGGGCAGACCGCCCTCGGCCTGGGCGCGCCGCATCGCGGCGATCAGATCGTCGGACAGCGGGCTAGTTGGGGTGGACAGGTGAATTTGAATCTCGGGCTGGGTCGGATGCACGACGGTGCACCAGCCGAAGTCCTCGCCGAGCTGAATGTCGTCGCCGACGACAAAGCCGAGGACGTCGGTGTAGAAGGCGAGGGACTCGTCGATGTCGGTCACCCAGACGGTGACCAGGGAGATGTTGGTGATCACCGAACGAGGCTAGATCGGCGACCCGCCCGGTGGCTTCTCTGGCTTGCGGGGTCTCGCCGCTCGATGCCACCCCACATGAAGACGTAGCAACCGGGGATCCGGGATCCCCCGTCGGCGTGTCGGCGCTGGAAGCTGCTCGGGGACTCGCCGACCAGGGCCTTGAACCGGCTGCTGAAGGATCCAAGACTCGTGAAGCCGACCGCGTGACATACCTCGGTATCGGTCAGGTTGGTGCGTCGGAGCAGATCTTGGGCACGCTCGAGCCGGCGCTGGGAGATACGCCGCCGGACTGGCGCCGTACGTGCCTCGAAGAGTCGGTGGAGGGTCGGCAGACCCTGGACTCGCCGGACGACGAGGAGTCAACGACGCGCGGTGAGCCGACGGCGCAGCTGGTCCTCCCGGACCAGCCTGGCGTGATCGCGGTCCCGGCGCGAGGCGATCACGGCGGCCAGGAAGTCCTCGGGCGAGGTGCCCGGCGGTGGCGGCGGGGCGACGTACGCCCGGGTCTGTCCGGCGAGATCGGCGGTCAGGATGCCCCACGATTCCGGGGTGATCTGATGCAACCGGCCGAGCAACTGACGGATGGCGATCGCCAGACCCGTGGGCAGGGGGGCGATGTCGGCGCCGGCGGCCCATCGCGCCAACTGCGGCGGCATCTGGGCCGGGTAGGGAAGCCGCAGCACGACCCGGTCGCGGACCACGTAGGTGCCGGCGGCGTAGTCGCCGAGGCGCTTGCCGCGACTGCTCAGCAGGGAAGAGAAGAAGGCGGGTGCGCCCGAGAAGGCGTAGATCTCTACGAACCCGACCAGTGCGCGGACGAAGGCGTGCTGGAACGAGATAGGGCCGGCGTCGTCACGCACCGTGCGCAGCCCGAGCGCGAGCTTGCCCAGCGACTTGCCGCGGGTCAGCGTCTCCATCGTGGTCGGATAGATCAAGAACAGGGTCACCAGGAACAGGACCGAGCCGGCTCCGACCAGTGCGCCGTCGGCATTGCTGGAGACCAGCACAGCGAACAGGAACCAGATCATCAGCAGTCCGGCGACGACGGTGACGGCGACGTCGATCAGGCCGGAGGCCATCCGGGCGGCCAGCCCGGCCGGGGGTAGGTCGAGTGCGACGGCCTCGCTGGTGACGAGGTCGTCGTCGGTGACGGTGGCGAACTCGGGAGTTCGCGAGGTCGATGGGGACATCGGCAACAGGATAAGCGTCGTTTGCGTAGGCTGAGCGCGTGGACCTGGACGCCTATGTGAACGCCCACGTCCAGGACTGGCGTCGGCTCGAGGAGCTGACCAAAGCTCGAGGCCTGACCGGTGCCGAGAGCGACGAGTTCGTCGAGCGCTACCAACAAGTGGCGACCCACCTGTCCGTCGTCCGAACTTCGGCACCTGATGCCGCCCTGGTTGCCTACCTGTCCTCGGTGCTGGCCAAGGCTCGCACCCGCTCGGCGGGGGTGCGCACGACCACCTGGAACGGGGTGGCTGGGTTCTTCACGCAGCGTTTCCCGGCCGCGCTCTTCCGGCTGCGCTACTGGTGGCTGGCCACCCTGGCCGGCAACGCCCTGGTCACCGCGGCGATGATCTGGTGGCTCCTGGGTCACCCCGACGTAGAGCAGTCGCTGCTGTCGCCGGCCGAGGTGGAACAACTGGTCGACAGCGACTTCGAGAGCTACTACAGCCAGTACGCCGCCTCGCACTTCGCCTTCCAGGTCTGGGTCAACAACGCCTGGGTGTCCGCGCTCTGCCTGGCGTTGGGGATCCTGGGTGCGCCGGTCATCTATGTGCTCTACCAGAACATGGCCAACCTGGCCATCATCGGCTCGATCATGATCCGCAACGACCACGGCACCCAGTTCTGGGGGCTGCTGCTGCCGCACGGACTGCTCGAGCTGACGGCGGTCTTCGTCGCCGGGGGGGTCGGTCTGCGGTTGTTCTGGTCGTGGATCGAACCGGGTCCGTTGTCCCGGACCGCCTCGATCGCCCGGGAGGGACGCACTGCGGGGACGGTCGCGCTGGGACTGGTGCTGGTGCTGGCGGTCAGCGGCGCGATCGAGGGCTTCGTGACCCCCTCGGGACTCCCGACCTGGGCCCGGGTGGGCATCGGCATCCTGGCCGAGGCGGCGTTTCTCGCCTACGTGTTCATCATCGGTCGACAGGCCTATCTCCAGGGCCACACCGGCGACATCGATGCCGCCCTGCTCGAGGACAAGGTCGCCTCCGCCGCCTGACCTGCGGCGTACTCGCACCTCTCAGATTTCGCTCCCGCTGCCCGCCGCTCTCGGCGCTGCCCGCTGCCCGCCGCTCCCGCCTCCCCAGGTGCGCTAGCGCCTCCATATATGGGGGCGGGAGCGCACCTAAGGGGGCGGGAGCCGGGCGTGGGGGCGGGAGCGGAATCTGAGGGGTGGGCGTACGCCGGTCAGAGCAGGCCGTTGGCCTTCAGCAGCAGGTAGTGGTCGGCCAGGGCCGGGGGGAGTCGTTCGGCGTCGGTGTCCACCACGTCGACGCCCAGGGCGGTGAGCAGGTCCGCAGTACGACGTCGCCGGGTCAGCACCTGCTCGGCGGCGGCGGCGGCGTACACCTCGCCCAGGGTGCTGCGGGTAGCCGCCAGCCCGCCCAACGCCGGGTCCTTGACCGAGGCCAGCACGACCCGGTGGTGCTTGGTCAAGGCGAGGAGGACCGGCAGCAATCCCTCCTCGATCGCCGACGGCTCCAGGGGGCTGAGCAGGACCACCAGGGCCCGCTGTCGGCCCATCCCGGCCACTGCCGCGGCCAGTCCGGCCCAGTCGGCCTCGGCGATCACCGGCTCCAGGTCGGCCATCGCCTCCTGCATCCGCATGGTGACGTCGCGCGAACCAGCCGAGCGCAAGCGGGTCCGGACCCGGCGATCGCCCGCAATGAAGTCGACCCGGTCGCCGGCCCGGGCTGCCAGTGCGGCCAGCAGCAGAGCGGCGTCCATCGCCGAGTCCAGCCGGGGCACGTCGGCAACCCGGCCCGCGGAAGTCCGCGAGGTGTCGAGCACCAGCACCACGCGCCGGTCCCGTTCGGGCTGCCAGGTGCGGACCACGACCCCCCGGCTCCGGGCGCTCGCTCGCCAGTCGATGGAGCGGACATCGTCCCCGCGGACATACTCGCGCAGGGAGTCGAACTCGGTGCCCTGACCTCGGACCCGCACCGCCGCCCGTCCGTCGAGCTCACGCAGCCGTAGTAGCCGTGACGGCAGGTGCTTGCGGGACTCGAACGGCGGCAGCGAGCGAACCGTGCCGGCTACCGTCCGGGTGCGTTGCCGGGCCGCCAGACCGAGCGGGCCCCACAGCCGGATCGTGACCCCGACGGCGATCAGATCGCCACGGCGTACGGGTTGCAGCGCTGTCTCCAGCAGCATCCGGTCCTTGGCGGTCAACCGGATCGGGTGCCGGTTGTCGCTCGTCCCGGCCGTGGGCTGCCAGGCGTCGCGGACCAACCCGCGAACCGCGCGGCGCGAGGGGTTGGTGACGACCAGGGTGGTGGTGGTGGGGTGTCCCATCCGGACCGGTGCGAGCCGACGCCGTTCGAGCTCGAGGACGCCAGGACGCGGTGCGACCAGCCAGTCGAACACGGTGACCAGCACCACGACCAGCACCCACAGCCACATGGTGCCCATCGTCGGCCGCAGCACCACGGCCACCAGGCCGAGCAGCAACAGCAGTGGGACGCGACCGGAGATCGACATCAAGACACGTCAGCGGGGGACCGGCACGGAGCCGAGCGCGGACGCCAGCACCTGGGAGACGTCCACACCCTCGAGCTCGGCCTCGGGTCGCAGTCCGAGCCGGTGCACGAGGGTGGCGTTCGCCAGCGCCTTGACGTCGTCGGGGGTGACGAAGTCGCGACCGTTCAACCAGGCCCAGGCTCGAGCCGCTCGCAGTAGGGCGGTGGCACCACGCGGGCTCACGCCCAGGCTCAGTGACGGCGACTCCCTGGTGGCCCGGGCGATGTCGACGATGTAGCCGGTCACCTCCGGTGACACCTGGACGCGTCGTACGGCGTCCTGACCGGCCTCGATGTCGGCGGGCCCCGCGACGGGGTGCACCCCCGCGTCGGCGATCCGTCGGGGATCGAAGCCCTCGGCGTGGCGGCGCAGGATCTCCAGCTCGTCGGTGCGTTGCGGGATCGGCAGGATCACCTTGAGCAGGAACCTGTCCAGCTGTGCCTCAGGGAGCGGGTAGGTGCCTTCGTATTCGACCGGGTTCTGGGTGGCGGCGACCAGGAAGGGTCGCGGTAGCGGGTGGCTGACGCCGTCCACCGAGACGGTGCCCTCCTCCATCGCCTCCAGCAGCGCGGACTGGGTCTTCGGGGGAGTCCGGTTGATCTCGTCGGCGAGCAGCAGGTTGGTGAAGATCGGGCCCTGGCGAAAACTCAACTCACCCTGCCGACCGTCGATGACCATCGAGCCCGTGATGTCACCGGGCATCAGGTCCGAGGTGAACTGCACCCGGGCCGTGGTGACGTCCAAGGCAGTGCCCAGGGTGCGCACCAGCAGCGTCTTGGCCACCCCCGGCACACCCTCCATCAGCACATGGCCGCCGCACAGCAGCGCGACCAGAAGGCCGGAGACCGCGGCCTCCTGACCGACGACGGCCTTGGCCACTTCGGTGCGCACCGCACCGAGGCGTTCGCGAGCGGGGTCGCGGTCGGGCCCGGGGTCGCGGTCGGGTTGCGCGGTAGGGATCGGGGTCTGGTCGCTCATCGGCGGCGTGCCTCTCGGTCGAGCTCGGCCAACTCGGTGGCCAGGGTGATCAGTTCGTGGTCGGTGGTCGGTGCGGGGGCAGTGGGATGCAACAGGTAGCCGATTTGCTCGATGGGCCGTTCGACCTGCTGGGCGAGAGCACGGATCAGGGCGTGCGGATCGGTGTCGACCGACAGCCGCAGCCGAGCGGCCAACGAGGCGCGGGCCGAGGTCCGCAGGGTGGCCGCCGCGTGCGCACGAGCATTGGCCCGACGGTAGAGGCGGCCGCGGCTGCGGGTGGTCTCGATGGCCTTGATCGTCACCGGCAGCGGCTCGACGACCAGAGGTCCGAGCCGGCGACCGCGCCAACCGATCAGCGCGATCATCGTGAGCGCACCCAACCACAGACCTGGACGCAGCCACGGCGGCAGCAGGTCCGACAGCGACACCGCCTCGTCCGCGGGCAGATCTGCCAGGTCGGGGACATACCACACGAGCCGGTCGCGTTGACCGAGCAGCCGCAATGCGACGGCGGCGTTGTCGGCCTCGGTGATGGCCTCGTTGCGCAGCAGGTCCGCGGACCCGACCAGCAGTACGCCGGGCTCGGGTTGCGCCACCAGAGCACCTGGGCCGGCGGAGAAGCACCCTTCCCGCGCCGGGTAGGCCAGTCCCTGCTGGATGGAGATCTTAAACCCCTCGAGCTCATCGACTAGGTCGGCCCCCACACAGTCGGCGGGCTGCTCGACGTCGAGGACGACCGAGCCGGGCTCGAAGTCGAACAGATCGGTGGTGGGTGGAGCGGGGACGGCCAGCACCAGTCGGGAATCGGCGACTATGGCTCGCAGCCGGCTGGCCGTGCTCGGCCCGAGGTCATCGGCAGAGGTGACCAGCACCGTAGTTCTCGAGTCTGGCGCAGCGTCCTCGAGTCGGGCGGCGGACCGCACCACGGACACCTCGACTCCTTGGTCGGCGAGCACTCGGGCCAGCGCCCTAGCCCCCTGCGGGTTCGGATTGTCGGGGTCCAGATCGGTGCTGGTGCGCGGACCGCCGGCGACCAGGGCCGCTACCGCGATGCTGACGACGGCAGCCCCTACGAGAACCCACCACGAGCCCAACAGCCGGCGGGAGCCGCCGAAGCGGGAGGTCCCGGCACCGCTCCCGCTGACCTCGGCACTGTCGGTTGAGGTTGAGGTTGAGGTCATGACACCCCCACGAGGTTGTCGTCCAGCGCCAGCACCGCTCGTGCCTGGGCCGCGGTGGCCGACCGATCGCCGTACAACACCAGGTCGAAGAGCTCGGCCGCGGCGCGCAGCTGGTCGCCCTGCTCGCCACGCTCAGCAGGGCCACCGAACGCTTCGGCGAGGGCGATCGCAATCTCATGGGCGGTGGCGCCGGGGAGGTCGTCAATCCGCCGTCGCTCGATGGCCCGCACGGCGATGGCCCGATAGCCGTCGACAAGCGCGTCCTCGGACCGACCCTGAGTCAACGCGAGCTCGGCGCGGGCTCGCAGCTGGTCGGCGCTCAGCCCGTCGTCGAGCAGTACCGCTGACGACTCGGGGGCGGCAGCCCGACTGCGCCACCGGGCCCGTGAGAGCAGCAGGATCAGCGCAGCGATGATCACGATCGCGACCAGCACGGCCGCCGCGGTGACCCAGGTCGAAGCCTGCGAGGCGCGGTCGGCGACTGCGGAGAACTGGTCGAAGAACCAGTTCAGGATCCGGTTGATCAGCGAGTCGCGGGTGTATTCGGGAGCCAGCAGCTCGCGGCGCAGCAGCGATCGGCCCTGGTCTCCGGAGGGCACCAGCGGCGGGTCGGGCATCTGGGACGCGATGGACGCGAGGGACGCGAGCGCGCCGATCACGAGCGGGTCAGGCCCGCCTGCGACATCAGCTCGACGTCGTAGGCCTCTTTGCGGATCCGCTGGTCGACGTACTGGACCGTAGTGACGGATCCGGTGAACGGGGCGACGAACGCCGTCGTGACTACCGAGCCGACTGCCTGGGTCAGCACCAGGATCAAGATGGCGTAGCCGCTGGCGGTTCCGGCGACGCTGGCGACCTGTCCGATCAGCGCGATCGGGATCGACAGCATGGATCCCGCGATCTGGGCGAGCAGCACCGTCAGCACAGCGATGCCGAAGGTTCGCCAGAAAGCCTTTGCGGTGAGTCGGTAGCCGCGGCCGATGGCGCCGAAGACCCCGACGTCCTCGAGCATCAGGGCCGGGACCGGGAGGTAGTAGACCCGGATCCAGAACCAGCACGTCCCGACGAGGAACAACGGCACGCTGACCAGGCCGAAGACCACGATCCCCTCAGTCGACAAGGACAGCGCCACCGCGACCCACAACATGACATACGAGCCGATCAAAACCAACGTGAGCACCAGCAACACCAGCGCCAGGCTGAGCAGCCGCCACCGCTTGCCGTGCGTGAGAGCCCAGGCCTGGCCCAACGAAAGGCGCTGGCCCACGGCTGCCGCGGCCACGACGTGCGCGATCATCCCGGTCACCAGGACCAAGCCGATGCTCTGCAGCACCGCTCCGACGAACAGGGAGCCGAAGGAACCCACCAGCCCGACCACGTCGGCGTTGGACAAGTCGCTGCGTTCGGGATCCAGCGCCAGGTCGGTGCCGAACGTGAAACCGGCAGTCAACAGCACCGGGATCGTCATCGCGATCGATGCCACCAGCACCGCCGCCCCGACCGTCGCCTTGGGGTTGACCCTGATGATCTTGAACGCAGCGTTGTAGATGTCGCCGAGGCTCAGCGGCCGCAACGGGATGGCCCCGGGCTTGTGGGCGGCTCCGAGGAACTGGTGCGGACCGGGCTGTCCGAGTTGTCCGGGCGGGCGTGTGGGCTGCCGATAGGTCGGGTGCTCGGGCTCAGTGCCATCGCCGCGGTCGTCCGGGTTCGGGCCGCCGGGTGGAGGGAAGTGCTGGTCGCCGCTCACATCTGTCACCCAGTCGCCGCTCCTTTGGTCACCGGTATCTTGTCAGGCCCCCCTGGTGCGACGGTCAGGCAGTCCGATTTGGACTGTGCGGGGGTCTCTGCCAAACTATCGGGGTTGCTCCGGAGGGTTCCGGGTGCGGCACATTTTGATTGTTGAATCGTGGTTCCTCCAGGGCTCAGTGATCGGCGTGCGCCGGCACCGATCTGACGAAAGTCATGAGGAACCCGATCGCCCCGACGGACTCGTCGGGGGCCACCATGTGAGAAGCACGACCTCCTGAACTCGAAGCGGTGTTGCCCTGGAAGGTGCGACACGCCCGACTACGGGGGTCGCAGGTGGAGAACAGCGGCGGGGCCCCTCACCCGAGGCGGGCTCGAGACAGAACTGCACGTGGCACACCTCGCGGGGTGCCTGCCCCTTGAGAAGGAACGGACGAGCACATGGCGGGACAAAAAATCCGCATCAGGCTCAAGGCCTACGACCACGAGGTCATCGACACCTCGGCGCGCAAGATCGTCGACACTGTCACGCGCACTGGCGCGAAGGTGGCCGGCCCCGTGCCGCTGCCGACGGAGAAGAACGTCTACTGCGTGATCCGCTCTCCCCACAAGTACAAGGACTCGCGCGAGCACTTCGAGATGCGCACGCACAAGCGCCTGATCGACATCATCGACCCCACGCCGAAGACCGTCGACTCGCTGATGCGGCTCGATCTGCCTGCCGGCGTCGACATCGAGATCAAGCTCTAGGTCGAGGGGAGACAAAACTATGACTGTCGAACGCAATGTGAAGGGCCTGCTGGGCACCAAGCTCGGCATGACCCAGCTGTGGGACGAGAACAACCGTGTCGTCCCGGTGACCGTGATCGCGGCGGCGACCAATGTGGTGACCCAGATCCGCAAGCCCGAGCCGGACGGCTACAACGCCATCCAGGTCGGCTTCGGCGAGATCGAGGCCCGCAAGGTCAACAAGCCCGACGCCGGTCAGTTCGAGCGTGCCGGGGTCACCCCGCGCCGCCACCTAGTCGAGATCCGCACTGCGGATGCCGGCTCCTACACCGTGGGCCAGGAGCTCAGCCCCGACCTGTTCGCGGTCGGCGAGGAGATCGACGTCACCGGCACCAGCAAGGGCAAGGGTTTCGCCGGTGTGATGAAGCGGCACGGCTTCCACGGCGTCGGCGCCTCGCACGGCGCCCACAAGAACCACCGCAAGCCGGGCTCCATCGGCGCCTGCGCGACTCCGGGTCGCGTCTTCAAGGGCACCAGGATGGCCGGCCGGATGGGTAGCGACACCATCACCACCCAGAACATCACCGTGCACGCGATCGACGCCGACAAGGGTCTGATCCTGCTCAAGGGTGCGGTTCCTGGACCCAAGGGCGGCCTGATCGTGCTGCGCTCGGCTGCGAAGAAGAACCAGGAGGTCGCCCGATGAGTACCAATGAGGGCACCAGTGCCAGCGCCACGAAGGTGGCCGTCGACCTGCCGGCCGAGATCTTCGCCGCGCCTGTCAACATCCCGCTGATGCACCAGGTCGTGGTGGCTCAGCAGGCTGCCAAGCGCCAGGGCACCGCCGCCACCAAGACCCGCGGCGAAGTCCGCGGCGGTGGGCGCAAGCCGCACAAGCAGAAGGGCACCGGCCGGGCTCGTCAGGGCTCGACCCGCGCACCGCAGTTCGTCGGTGGAGGTGTCGTGCACGGCCCTCAGCCGCGCGACTACGACCAGCGCACACCCAAGAAGATGAAGGCCGCCGCACTGCGCGGTGCCTGGTCGGACCGGGCCAGCAACGACCGGGTGCACGTCGTCGACTCGCTCGTCGAGGGCGCCAAGCCCTCGACCAAGAGTGCACTGGCGGCGCTGACCGGACTGAGCGAGCGCAGCAAGTATCTCGTGGTGCTGGAGCGGGCCGACTCGGTGACCTGGCTCTCGCTGCGCAACGCCCAGCAGGTGCACATCGTTGCTGTCGACCAGCTCAACACCTACGACGTGCTGGCCTGTGACGACCTGGTCTTCACCAAAGGCGCATACGACGCGTTGGTCGGTCGCCTCAGCACCGGGCCCGACAATGACTCTGGCGCCAGCAGCACCGACAAGGAGGTCTCCAAGTGAGCACCCTGCACAAGGACCACCGCGACGTGCTGATCTCGCCGGTGGTGTCGGAGAAGAGCTACGGCTTGCTCGACGCCAACAAGTACACGTTCGTCGTGCACCCCGACGCCAACAAGACCGAGATCAAG